>CAZZCT010000032.1:0-35122 GCA_964652365.1 uncultured Lentisphaerales bacterium | reverse complement strand
AAGAGCACGAAACTGCGGCAGGCTTCGCGGCAACTCTCGCAGAACAGGGGCCGTCGGTGGCGGCTGGCGTAACACGCTGCGGTCTGTTAGGCTTTCAATCGCGATGTCCGATACTGACTTGAAACCGTTGGCCTGGTCGTTGAACCCGGCCGATTGGACCGCGTGGTGCGCCACGGCGGAGTTGCCGGCCTTCCGGGCCCGGCAGATCTGGCATGGCCTCTACCGGCGGCAGGCGACCGCCTGGGACGCGCTGACGATCCTGCCGGCGGCCGTGCGGTCCCTGTTATCCGAGGCTTTCGATCTGGCCGCCATGCAGGAATCTGCGGTCCGTGCATCGCCAGACGGCGTGCGCAAGCTGCTGCTGACCTGCCGCGACGGGCAGCAGTTGGAAACCGTGCTGATCCCGGCCGACGATCGCCATACGGTCTGCGTCTCATCCCAGATCGGCTGCGCCTTTGGCTGCGCCTTCTGCGCCAGCGGCCAGGCCGGCTGGGTGCGCGACCTGGCGGCCGGCGAGATCGTCGGTCAGGTCCTGGCCGCAATCCGGCAGATCGCGCCGTCCGGTCGGCTGACCAACCTGGTGATCATGGGCATGGGCGAGCCGCTGGCCAACTATGAGGCCGTACTGGCCGCCATCCGGACTTGCAACGACGGCGAGGGGCTTGGAATCGGCGCGCGGCGCATCACCCTCAGCACCTGCGGCGTGGTGCCCGGCATCCGGCGCCTGGCCGAAGAGGGGCTGCAGGTCGAGCTTTCGGTTTCGCTGCACGCGCCCAACGACGAATTGCGGGCGCGCCTGATGCCGGTCAACCGGCGCTGGCCGCTTGACGAACTGCTGCGGGCCTGCGACGACTACACGGAGCACACCGGCCGCATCATCACCTTCGAATACACGCTGGTGGCCGGTGTCAACGATGCGCCTGAGCACGCCCGCGAACTGATCGCGCGCCTGCGCGGCCGCCGCTGCCGCGTGAACCTGATCCCGCTCAGCCCGGTGGACGGCTTTCACGGACGGGCGCCGGCCGGCCGGATCTGCGAGGCCTTTGCCGCGGCCCTCGAACAGGCGCGCATCAATACCACCCTGCGACGCTCGCGCGGCGGGGCGGTCGACGCCGCCTGCGGCCAGTTGCGTCGGCGCCAGGCCGCCGCGTCGGCTGCCACATCCTCGGGAGTATGTTCATGAACGCCGGCACCGCATCCCGCCGCGCCGCCGTCTTTGCGCTGACGCGCTGGCTGGCCACTCAGGAGTTTCCCGACCGGCTGATTCCGGACGGCCCGGACCACGGCTTCGTGATGGACCTGGTCTTCGGCTGTGTTCGCGGCTGGCGCGCGCTCGAGTGGGTGCTGTCGCAGTGCGTGACCCGCATGCCGGACGGCGAAACGCACGCGGCCCTGCTCGTCGGCGCCTGTCAGGTGCTGTGGATGCCCGAAATCCCGGAGTACGCGGCCCTGCACGCCACCGTCGAGGCGGCCAAGCTGGCTTCGCGCCGCTCGGCCGGCTTCGTGAACGGCACGCTGCGCACGCTTGTGCGTCAGCGCGAAACCCTGCTGGCTGCGCTCGAACAGCAGCCTGTCGGTGTGCGGCTGTCACACCCGGATCTGCTCGTCGCGCGCTGGACGGCGCGCTGGGGCGCGACCGAGACCGAGGCGCTCTGCCGGCTCGATAACACGCCGGCCGCCACGGTCCTGGCCTGCCTGCCCGGACGGCTCGATGCGGACGCCCTGGACGCCCGGTTGGCGGCCGGTGGCGTGCACACCACGCCGCATCCAGCCCATCCATTGTGCCGTGTACTGCCGCATGGCGTGCGGGTGGCCGATCTACCGGGCTATGCCGAGGGACTCTTCACGGTCCAGGACCCCGCCACCCTGGCGGCCGTCGACCTGCTCGAGATCGCACCCGGCCAGCGGGTCCTCGACGCCTGTGCGGCTCCTGGGGGCAAGACCGTTCAGATCGCCGCGCGCCTGGGGGGCACGGGCCGACTGGTGGCCATGGACCGGCATGCTGACCGCCTGCGCACGCTGCAGATCAACCTGGCACGGTTCGGCTTCGACCAAGTGGAGCGCGTCTGCGGCGATGCCGCGGCCGCCGGACCGGACGCGGCTCTGCCGGCCGGCGAGACCTTCGATCGCATTCTGCTCGATGTGCCCTGCACCAACACGGGCGTGTTCCGGCGCCGGCCTGACGCGCGCTGGCGCTTTTCCGTCCAGCGCCTGGCGCAGCTCACGGCGACGCAGTTCGGCTTGCTGCAGGCCGGCTTCCGGCGCCTGGAGGTCGGCGGTAGGCTGGTCTACTCGACCTGCAGTCTGGAGCCGGAGGAGAATCAGCAGGTAGTTGACCGCCTGCTGGCCGCCGAACCCGCCGCGCGCCTGTTGGCCGTGGTCGACCGCTTGCCGACCCGCGATGCAACCGACGGCGCCTTTGCGGCGGCCATCACGCGCGTCGTGCCGTGACATGACGGGTGTCGCAGGCTTGCGAAAAGGTGTTGCTCGACCGGGATCTGGCGGTGCTGTACGGAGTTCGCACCAGCATGCTCAAGCGGGCGGTGACGCGAAATGCGGAACGGTTCCCGGCTGACTTCATGCTGATTTCGCCGGAACGACTGGCTAACGATGCCTTCCGTACTCGTGTCTTGCTTGCCGTGGCGAACCGAATCGGGCTACATGAACGTCAGTGAAGAAGGCCGCGCTTCGGCGAGGACGGTGGGTTGCCGGGGTTACGCCACACCTCGATGCGCACTGCGTGCGGACCGGCGGTGACGCCGAACGCAAGCGAGAGTTGAGGGGTGGAGGCCGCTTTGTGCGGCGAGGGTTCGTCGGCCATGCCGTGCAGGTAGCGGATACCGTCCATGTGGTACATTGTGCGCACGAGTTCGCGCGGCGTCGAGCAGGCGATCGTGCGGATCGCGCCGTCGACGGTGCCGACGATGTTCGTCGGCGTACACGTCAGGTCGAACGGTCCGCAGCCGCGCACGGCCACCGTGCCGACGCTGACGCGCGCATAGCTCGCGTCGGCGACGCGGATTCGGACGCGCTCGGAGGCCGCGCCCTGCGGGGCTTCCACCGTGATGGGGCCCTCATGGGTGTCCACGGGGAGGACGCCATCGAACGCGAGTTCCACCGCTTGGGTTACGCCAAGGACTTGAAGTGGCGCGCCAGCCCGCGCAATTCCGGCCATTCCTTCGAACGTGACGTTGTTGGAGCGGTGCTCGAACGGCTTCGGACCGAGCAGGATAAGGTCAGACGACGCGCCTTTGCCGACGCGCAGCACGCCGTCCGCGAGCCGCTCGACGCGGGGCGGTTTCTCGCCGGGAGTCAGCGGATACAGCACCCAGAACCATTCGCTGCCGGCCGGGCGCGCCATGCGCACGAGCACCCGCTGTTCGAACGGCTGCTCGAACCTAGCGGGTTTGGGACCAAACGGCTTGCCGTCCTTGTCTACCCAGACGGGAGGCAAGGTCTCGCCTTCCTTCCAAAGGTCGTGGAACGACGTGCCCGTGTAGCCCATTCCGGCGGTTGTGCGGGGCTCATCCTCGGCCGTTTCGAGTGTGAGGGCGCCGTCGTCGGCGAACACGAAGGCCGCTTCGATTCCGAGCGGCGAGCGGTAGCGCAGCGTACGGTCTTTGGCGTCCAGGGTCAGGTCCGTGGTGCGACCGAGCAGGTTGAGGTTCCACCACTGCGCGAGCCGTCCGACGCCGTTGGCGGTGTCGCGCACAACCAGATAACTCCGTTCGCCCGGTTCGCGGCCCTTGACGAACAGCACTTGTCGGTCCGCTGTGAACGCGCCTTCGGTCTGCGCGAGGCCGTCTTGCAGGCGGTGGGTCGGTTGGCCGCCGTTCCATTTGACGTCGCGTCCTGGCGTCGTGTACCAATCCGGGTACCCGGTCGACGACCACAGGTAGTCCGCGTCGGGCGTGATGGCGGCGTCAACGATGGCGCTGTCGGGCCAGCCGTAGTCCATGCCGTTTTCGGGATGTCCGAAGACGACGACATTGGCGTTGTGCGCGGCAAAGCCCGGCACGCCCGGTTTGTCCGCACGGTTGCGTCCGTAGTACTGGTAACCTTGGCCGGGCAGGAGCGGCACGCCGTTGGCGTAGAAGACGAGGTGGCCTTGGTTGGCATTCCAGTGGCTCCAGGCAAAGCCGCTGCGGACATAGGCGTACGCTTCGTCCGTCGTGTGGGGTTGTGCGCGGAGAAACGCGCCGACCCCGGGGAACTGGCGACTCTCCAGCGCGGGAGCGCACGGTGCGATCCAGGGGCGACCCAACAGCGGCATAATGTTCTCGTTGGCGACGAAGTCCGCCGGAACGCGCTTGCCGCCGAGCTGGATGCCCCAACGGTTTGAGCCGCTGGCGCGCCAGGCCCACTGTAGGTTTGCGGCGAGTTGCGGGTCGCGGCGCACGACCGTGGCGACGGCTTCGAAGAACTCGGCGGGATATTCCGGGTGGCCGTTGGCGTCCCCCGGCAGGAGGCGCGCGCGATACAACGGATCGACCGGTGTCAGGGCGTGCAGCATGTAGTCCCAGTATGCGGCGTTGTAGGCGTGCAGCGTGCTCGCGTTGGCCGCGTCCAGCGCGTAGAGCCCCAGCAGTCCGCGAAAAAGATTCTTGTAGCCGTGCAAGCCGTAGGTTCCGTATTCGTGGTAGCCGCCGCCTGGCGCGCTGTTCGAGCCGATGGCGAAGGCGATGCGCTCCTCCATCCAACGCCGCCACTCCGCCGCCATCGGGTGGTCCGGGATCAGGGCCAGAAAGGCGGGCAACGTGCCGTAGGCCCCGGTCGGCATGTTGGGATTGCCCAGATGCGTGCCCGCGACCCACGCCTCGTGGCCGGGGTCCATCGTCAGGTAAAGGATGAGCGCCAGCTTGGAGCGTAGTTCGGTCCGCGTTTCGAGCGGGAGTCCCGGCCACGAGAGCACGTCGTCCGCCAACGCCAACACCGCGATGCCGCCGTTGCCATGCCCGATGTTGGCTTGGCGTGCAAGGTAGCCGATCCACTCGGCGAGGCTGCGCTGCAGCGTCGCGAGGTTGCGGACGGCATCCGCCTCGTCGCCGCTGACGCAGAAGTAGCGCGCTTGAATCGCCCCCATGACGGCATCGGCTGCGAGGCTCTTGCGGTATTCCGACAGCGTGTCGCGTTGCACCAGGAGGCGGGGGTAGTCGGCCGCACCCAACGTGCTCTTCCACGCGAGGAGGTAGTCCTTGTAGTCGTCGAGGCGCGGGGCGCTGGTGAAAACACGGGCGGCCGCGAGAGGCCCCTCGCTCTTGCCTGTCTTGGCGTTGGTCTCCAAACGTGCGCCCTGATCGCCGAGAACGAGCGCCCACGCGCGACGGCCCAGCGTCGCGGGTAGCGTCGCGTCGTGGCCTTGCGTTGAGAATGCCGAGGGTTCAGACGTGCCGTCGGTCAGCCAACCGGCGGTGCGCACTCGGATGGGGAGTTGCGCGGCAACAGCGCGGGCATCGTCCACATGCAGTTCGACGGCATTGAATCGCCGCCACCAGCCCTTTTCGATCGGCAGAAAACCGACCAACGCGAATTCGCCATCCATCAGGCCGAGATAGCTGTGGGCACCGAATGCGTTGTCCGGAAGAATCGCCGAGCGCGATGGAACCCAGCCCGCTGGCGTCGGATCGAGCTGGGCGAGGGGCCGGATGCGGCCGCGGTCGTACTTGCCGTTGCGGCTGGCGGAGGCGCTCTCGTACGTCGTCGGCGTCCAACCGCGCGTCAGGTCGAGCCGCCACGCCGCGTCGCCCGCGTTCGCTCCAAGGTCGTACATCTCGTGGATGCGCGCGTAGGGCAGGCCGCGCACGACTTGGATGCGCGTCTCGTGGAAGCCGCCCGTGGCAAGGTCCAGACGGTGCCGCGCCTCGACGAGCACCGGCCCTTCGTGGATGAGCTCGATCATTGCGGCCGCGATCGCTTGCTTGCCGGTGTAGGTGCTCGCGCCCAGCCAAGCGCCGTTGGGATGGCGGAAGGCGTTCAATGGCGCGGCGACTTCGGACAGCGGTCGCGGGGGGTCGAAGCGTTGCGTGCCGATGGGCGGGAGCCGCAGTTCGAGGAGGCCGTTGCCGAGGATCGTAGCCGCGTGATCGCGCCCCACGGTCAAGTCCGGCTCAGCCTTCGTCTCGCGAGGCGCCACATCGAAGCGCACGGTGCCATTCGTCGGCACGCAGGCGACCCATGCCAGTCGACGGGGCGCGTCGCCGTCGGCAGCGAGCACTTGCGAGGGCACGGTGGCGCCCGTTTCGTCCGTCACAGTCCACGCATTGCCTCTCGTCGGCAGCGCATACGAGACGAGATCGGCGGGAAAGCCCCGGCCCGTCCAATCGCGGATCTCGACCGTTTCGCCCTGCGTGGCGGGCGCTAACAGGAGGCAGGCGAGCAGCGCGGCGGCGGGGCGGATGTGGTGGACAGAGAATGAGGCCATGGGCTTCCTATACGTTTTTCGGGATGCCGATTTCGAGTGCGGGAACATGTGCATGGCCCCCTTCGTCCGAGGCGATGCGGTTGATCTGTCCCGCATCCACATGGCGATTGTTGAGGCTGCCCAGGATGGTCGAACCTTCGAGCGGGCCATCGAACGGTTGGATCGGCGCGTCGGCGGAGGGATTGAAGAAGTTGCCGAAATACGCACCGTGCGTTCCCCGCGGCGTAAGCTGAAAGCCGATGCGCTTCTCGGTGTTCCCGAAGCGAGCCGTCGACTGGCAGAAGTTGCCGATGAAGCGCTGGAAGGGCGCGTCGACCAAGAAGGCGACCTCATCGAAGTTGTCCGACTGGCACTGGCTGTACATGTCCTGCCAGCCCGCGCAGTGAAAGGCGGTCTTGAGCGGACGGTTCCTGCCGTTCCAGACATGCACCTGACTGAACGCCGAACTGGACCCGTTCGTCCAGACCCCGGTCTCGTAGCCGATCACCAGCACTTGGCTGACGTGGTTGTCGGAGATGCGCTCGATCTTGAGTCCCACCGAACCTGGTACGAACGGAACGGAGCCGTCTACGTCGAGGGCGATGCGCACGCCCCGCAACGTCAGCTCGTAACCGCCGCCCGGACCGGCATGGATGCCCCCGGCACGGGCGTTGAGGATCTCGACGTCCTGAATCGCCAGGCGTGCGAGCGAAGGCACGCGGATGCCGAGGATCGGCAGCTTGTTGCCGTCGAGGATGCCACCGCAAATGCGGCCGTTGGTCTCGTGTCCCTGAAATTGCTCATGGTCGGGAGGGGGCTCGGCACCCTTGACGACCAAGGCATCGCCCCGGAAGTCCGGCGCGGCGCGCAGGATCGCGCTCGGGGCGAGGCACAACGAAATGCGGCGCGTGAGTTGCATCGGCTCGGATGTGACGAATACGCCGTCCGGGACATGGATGGTGCCCAGCCGACAGTCGGTCAGGCGCTCGGTGGCGCGGCGAAAGACGGCGGCGTTGTCGGTGCGTCCGTCGGCGATCGCACCCAGTTCGGTGATGGAGATGCCGGCGCAAGTTTCGTTCATGGGGGGGCCTTTGATCTGGGGTTTCGAATGGTTGTCTGGTTTGCCGATTAGAGAGCGGTCCGCAAGGCGGGGCGGGCGTCGTCGGTGAAGACACGGTCAAGGCGGACGAGGTGGTCGATCCGCCTGTGGGGCCTGGTCACGGCACCGCCTCCGCCCGCAACTCGAAGCGGGCGACGAGATCCTCCTCGGACCAGTACGGAAAGTTGGTGTTCCACCAGTTGTTCCAGAGGTTGACGTGTACACCGCCGTCCGGGTCGGGCGGGTTGTCGTGAGCGGGGCAGAGGGTCGGTGCGCCGACGGCAACCAGCGGCGCGTCCAGCGTGTTGAGATGCAACCCTTCGGCCCAGCGCACACCCTCACCGACGGCGTGTAGGTGCCGGTTACCGCCGGGTAGGACGTCGAGCGGGTCGATCCAGTCGCCGAGTTTTTCGAGCTTCATCTCCCGCGCCTGGGGCACGAACGAACACCACATGGCGTCGGGCAGACGCGAAGCTTGCCGCCCGAACGTCCGCAGTGTCAGGGTCGTGGTTCCCAAATCCAGGATCTGCCATTCCAGCGCGACTTCGCGCGGACAGCCGAATTGCCGTACGGCCCGGTCGTCCATCTCCCCCCACGCGATGACCGCATCGCCGTGGTGCTCCCTCCACTTCACGTGCGGAAACCAGCACTCGTCGCGGATCGTGTCGGCGGGATCGAAGTTGGGCCGCGCAAAGGAGATCGGACCCCAGGCGGCGGTCTGGGGGTTAAGACGTCCGTAGCGGCGGACGAACGCGTCGCATCGCGCTTGCGAGAACACTTCGTAGCGAAAGAGGCCGAAGCGGCGCCCGTCCCCGAGCCACTCGCGACCCGCGTGAACGAAGGAGACGGCTGCGCCCGTGGTTGGATCGAGTTCCAGGCGCGTATCGCCGCGTTCCAAGTGCTTGCCCCCCATGCGACAGGCGTGAGGAGGCAGCGATGGGCGGCGACCGGCGTCCACACGGCCAGCTTGCGGCGCAGCGCCCGCGTCATCCGCTGCCTGCACATACGCCGCCTGCTCGCGCCAGGAAGCCTCGACCACGCGGCAACGGTCCGTCGTGCGGAGCTCGCGGAGCTGCGCGGGCGTGTTGTGCGTGTAGTCGTCGAGACGAACGCGGCCCATGCCCCAGGTGTGTTCCGCCACGCACAGCAGACGGCGGTCGCGAGCCTCGTCGGGCGGCTCGTGCTCGCGGCGGCGCAGCAGCTCGCGGTAGGCGGCGACCTTGGCCGGCGCCGAACCGACGCCGTGGATCCACGTGTCGCCCATTTCGCGGGTGACGACCGGTAGCGTCGCGGTGTCCAGCAGGCGGGCATAGTCGTCGAGCGTGCCGGCGACGACCTTGGCCGACGGGAAGTCGCGACCGAGCCGCGCGTAGGTCTCCACGATGGCGGCAAGCGTGGGCGGGCCGATGTTGTCCCCCGTGTGGTCGAGACACAGGGCGACGGTTTGGCCGGGAAGCGCCGTCACAAGGCCGTAGTCTTCGGGATCGTACTGGACGACCACGTCGTCGCCCGTCGGTGCACGCCAACGGAAGAGGCGCGGCACCTGTACGGGCTGCGAGAAGGGGTTGACCCCGAGGTGCAGGAAGCGGACCCCGGCGCGGGCGAGACGGGGAACGATGCCGCGCGTGTGGCCCGGAACGTCGGTCATCTTGGCCGCGATCGTCATGCGGCCGAAGCGCTGATCGAGGCGTCGCGAGATCGCGAGTCCCGCGTCGAGCAGGCCGGGGGAGAGCAGCTCGGAGTGGAACGTGAAGGGCAGCGCATGCCACGCGAGGTGACCGGCGGCAACGGCGGCCTCGGCCTCGCGCAGGGCTGCGCCGGACAGGCTATCGAGCCAGCGCGAGAGGATGTAGCTTCCCGTCGTCCAGCGGAACGGGCATTCGCGGGCCAAGGCCACCGCCCGCGGAAAGAAGTCGTTGAAGTACAGGCGTTCGACGGCCGCCGCGAAGTCCGTGAAACCGAGGTCGAGATGCGTCTTGAAGACGACGATCACGGTGCGGATAGCGGCGGGATCGCCGATGACCGTGGTCGCGCCTCCGCCGTGGTCAGCGGCCGGGCCGTGTGTTGGACTCCGCGGTCCTGGTGTCCCCAACTCGGCTACATCCATGAAGTCCCCGCGTTCCAAGCCAGCAATCTGCGACGAAGATCCTCGGCCCAGGGCGGAGGATTCGCAGCGAGATCGCGTTGCTCAAAGGGATCGGTCTCCAAATCGTAGATCGCGAAGGGGTCGGTCTTGACCGTGCGCGTCGGCCGGTTGTTCCATCCGCCCTGCATTTTGATCACGTACTTGTGCGTCGCGGTCCGGATGGCGATGTCGTCCTGCATGCCTTCGATGAAGACGGCGTTCTCCGCCTCGGGCAGGGCCTGGACTCTGCCACGGACGGCCTCGGAGAGGTCGCGACCCTGGAAGTGTGCCGGAATGGGAACGCCGGCCAGCGCCAGCAGCGTGGCGGGTAGATCGACGAGCGACGCGAGCCGGGTCGTGTTCACGACGCCCCGCGGGAGGCCTGGACCGGCGAAAATCAGCGGCACGCGGATCGACTCCTCGTTCATCGTCTCCTTGTTGAAGAGGCCGTGCGAGCCGAGGTTGTCGCCATGGTCCGCCGTCAGGACCACGAGGGTGTGCTCCTCCTGGCCGGAGGCCCGGAGCAAGTCGAGGGCGTAGCCAACTTGCGCGTCGGCAACGGTGGTGGCGGCGTAGTAGTGCCGGTGATAGTCCACGAGGTCGTAGTCGGCGGGCAGGCTGTCATCCGCGATCTTGCCGAACTTGCCCTCGTGCCAGTGCTTCAGGTACCAGTCGCGCGAATGCGCTGGCTTACCGTCTTGGAAGACGTTCGGACGCAGCCGCACGGCCTCGCGCGCATAGCGCTCCATCGCGGCGCGGTCGACCAGCTCCCACGGCGAGTGCGGCAAATGGATGTTGTGGAAACAGAACCAGGGCTGCTTGGGGAGGTCCGCAAAGAAGCCGCGCAGCAGGCCGTTCTCCCAGTTGGGCCCGAAGCGGCCGTTGTCGCCTTCCCAGTCCTTGCGGATCGGAAAGAAGGTTGGTTCCTTCCCGTTGGAATCTCCCGGCAGGCCGTGGTTCGGAAACCCGACGAGTGCGGGATGGACGGCGATGTGCCACTTGCCAAGGTGGACCGGCGCGTAGCCGACCTGCGCCAGCAGTTCCGGCACGGTGGGACTCTTCAGACGGTTGCGCACGGGGTCGGGGGCACCCCAGTTGCCCATCATGCCGCAGGCCGTGCGGCTGTACTGGCCGCTGACGAGGATCGAGCGGGCGGGCGTGCAGACGGGGTTGTTGGAGAACGCCTGCTGGAAGGTGACGCCGCGCGCGGCGAGACGGTCAACGCTGGGCGTGGCGATCTTCGGCAGACCGTCCGGCAGGCGCGTTGCGCCATCCGGCGCCCGCTGGTAGCAGGCCAGCTCGAACGGCCGCAACTGGTCGAGCACGATCAGCAGAATGTTGGTCTTCGGCGGCCCTGCAGGCGCCCCCTCCGTCGCCCGCAGCAGAGGCGTACCGCCGAACCCCGCCATGGCCGCACCCATCGTCATCTTCAGTAAATCCCTCCGTGCGACCATCGTCTGCCTTCCGCGATGCGCCTGGGGCTACCGGATCAGCACGACAGTGCCGCTATCCCCCACGCTCTGCGTCGCCGTCAGGCGCAACACCCTGCGCGTGGCAGGAGAGCCAGGGCTCGCGACCGACACCGTGAAATCCGCACCCGAGTTGTCCGTGAAACTCGTCAGGCCACCCACCCCGGTGATGTCGATGCCAATGATCGTGCTGCCGTTGCCGGACGCCTCGAGCACATCGACCGACTGACCGGCCTTGATCGCAAAGCCCGGCAAGTCGTCGACCACGAGCTTCATGCCGCTCAGTTGCGCGTTACTGCTGTTGACGAGCAGCTTGCGCACGCCGTCCTTGTCCAGCTCAAGCCGCAGCGTGGTGTTGGCATGGTTCAATTTGAGCGCGTTGCTGGAAGACTTCACGAACGTGATGTTGCCGCCGGTGGAACCCGAAACGCGCAGTGTCGTCGGGCCGCCCAAATTGAGGTCCCAGCCGAAGGCCGAGATCGCCGTGCCGACGATGTTGATGGTGATCGGACGCGTGAGGGCGGCGCTAGGCAGGATATCGGCCCCGGTTCCCGTCACGCCCGCCGCATTGTAGGTGCCGCCAGTGAAGTTGATCGTACTCGGAGTGGTGTTAGGGGTAGTGGTGTTCCTGACCAACTGTATGCGGGTGCTGGCACCCGACAGCGTCAGTGTCGCACTTTCCAGCAGGTTCAGCGTCGCCGAGCCGATCTCGCCAAGCCACCAGTTGCCACCACCCAGCAGCGATGCGGAGGCGCTGCCCTTGAGCGTGAGCGTCGTCGTCCCAGCGGCGTTCTGGGAGAAGCGCGAGTTGCCGCCCGTCTGGGAGAGCGTCGCCGAGTCCTGCAAGGTGATGGTGGCGCTGGCGCTGGTGCCGGCGTTGCCGGTGACCCACGTGCTGACCGTCAGGTCGGAGGTTCCCTTCACCGTGAGGTTGCCGATCGTGCTGGTGTTGACTGCGACGCTGAAGGTTCCGACCGTGAAATTCTGGTCGCCCTGAATGGTCAGCGTGGTGTTGTTGTTCGCGCTGGGAGCGATCCCGAAGGTGGAGAGGCTGATCGGGGCGGCATTGGCCACCGTCGAGTCGCAGACGACGGCAGCGGTGGTGTTGCCGATGGTGTGTCCACCGCTCAAAGCAAGCGAGTTGTCGCTCCAATTGGTGTCGACCGTCGGCGTTCCGGCGAACCAGTTGTTGCCGGGGATATCTCCCTGCCAGGAGGCCGCATGTGCCGTGCCTGTGGCCAGCCCGAGGGCCACCGCGACGATTCCGAACCTGCCCGTTGCGGTCATGAATGTTCCCGTTGTGCTCATGGATGATCCCCTTTCCTGTATTGCGTTCCTGCTGGTTGTACCATCGTTCCACGTCGTATCCGGCACCCGGCCAGCAGCCGACGGGGAACGTCCGCCGTCGCTGAGTCCGTGATCCAATCCAAGGCGGCGGCCATTGCCTCGCGGTGGCTGAAGACGAGCGAATCCACGGTGTCGGAGGGTGTCTCGAAGTCGACGGCCAACAGGCCCACCGGCCAAGGCGTACCAGCGTTCTCGGAGGCAATCGTGCGGCGCACCGTGTCGAGCACCCAGCGGCCCAGGCACAGGATGGCGCAGGAGTTCCCGTTGGCCGCTTGGAGCACGCGGCGCAGCGCCTGTTGGCTCGGCTCCAACGTCCGGCTCTTCCAGCAGTCCGTCTCGACGGCGACGTTCGGCGCATGGTCGGCGAGACCCTGCCGCACGCCTTCCACGAACAAGCCGACGTACGGTGCCTCGCTGCTGGAGAGGATTCGTACGCAACGGTAACCGGCAAGTACCGCATCCACGGCGGCCACGCGTCCGGCGCGCACGTAATCGGGCAGGATGTAGCCTTCGCGCGGCAGAACGGTTTCAAAGGGCTCGATGTGGACGACCCGCGTGCCGTGGCGTTCGATCGCCGCGAGGAGGTCGGCGTTGTGGGGTTTGACTGGCGAGCAGAAGGCCACCAAGCCGCGCACGCGGTTGACGAGGGCCGTTTGCAGGAACTGACGTTCCAGCACCGGATCCCAAGCGTTCTCGGCCTGGCTGTAGACCGCCGGCATGAACCCCTTTGGCACCAGATGCTGCTGCACGGCCGCATACGCCTCCGGCGTCATGGTCATCATCACGGCCACTGTACGGCTGGTACCTGCGGCGGGCACGGGGTCGGCGCGCAGAACAAAGACGCCCGCGCCCTTGCGGACCGAGACCAAGCCCTCCTCGGCAAGGCGGGCGATCACCTTGCTGATCGTCGGCCGCGTGACCGAGTAGCGCGCGCACAACTCGGTTTGCGGGGGCAGGCGCCCGCCCGGTGGCAGCTCGCCACGCTCGATCGCGTCCGCCAGCGCCGTCAGGATCGCCGCCGTCTCGCCCCGCATGCCATTCAGGTTGATTGCCGCCGACATCCACCGCACCTCTCAGTGAAAAATAGCGTAGCAGAGAACGGCGCGTGGTGTAAACGAAAGATTTAGGTTTGTTTACATCTGATTTTCGTTTGCTATTGGATGCCAGTGGTCAGGGCTCGTCATTCGCCAATTGAGCCGGGGGCTGGCGAGAGGTTAGGCTGTTGGCGGGATCGACGGGTTGACCTCCGCGCAACTCGACGGGCGGGTGGCACGCGCTTGCTGGACGGGATGCCCCACAGGAGGTCCCAGGCGAACACTGCGGCCAAGGCCATGCGTCGAGGCCGGCGTCCCGGATCGCGCGGCGCCGTGACGCGCTTGACACGGATCGTCCGTTCCCCCATGCTGCAATCTACCATGACACGCATCATCAACGCCGTAGCGCCCATCCGGATCTGCGATCTGGGCGGCTGGACCGACACCTGGTTCGCCCGCCGCGGCTGCGTGCTCAATCTGGGGGTCTATCCCTACGTGCAGTGCCAGATGGCGGTCTCGCCGGCAGCAGACAGCCAGGGCCGGCTGACGATCTTCGCGGAGAACTACGGCGACCGCTATACGATCGACCCCCAGGACGTGGTCTACGACCGCCATCCGCTGCTCGAAGCCTGCGTCGATGCCATGCACATCCCGACCGGGCTCGACATCGAAGTCACGCTCTACTCCTCGGTTCCGGGCGGTTCGTCCACCGGCACCTCGGCGGCCGTGACCGTGGCCCTGATCGGTGCGCTGGACATGCTGACGCCCGGCCGGCTGACCCCCTACGAGGTGGCGGCCAAGGCCCACGAGGTCGAGACCGACTACCTCAAGCTGCAGTGCGGCATCCAGGACCAGTTGTGCGCGGCCTATGGCGGCATCTGCTACATCCAGATGCACAACTACCCGCACGCTGCCGTCTCTCCGATCCAGATCCCCAACAGCCTGTGGTGGGAACTCGAGTCGCGCCTGTCGCTGGTCTTCCTGGGGCTCACCCACAAGTCGTCCGAGGTGCACGAACGGGTCATCCGCGAGCTAGAGGCCGGCGGTGAGTCAGGCCCCAAGCTCGAGGCTCTGCGCATTCCGCCAGTGCAAGGACGCGACGCGCTCTTCGCCAGCGATCTGACGGCCTTCGGCCGGGCCATGATTGCCAACACCGACGCCCAGGCGGCGCTCAACCCGGCCCTGGTCTCCGACGCCGCCCTGCGGGTCATCGCCCTGGCCGAGACGCACGGCGCGCTGGGCTGGAAGGTCAACGGGGCCGGCGGCGACGGCGGGTCTGTCACGCTGCTGAGCGGGCCCTCGCGGCCGCGGCAGCGTGCGATGTTGCAGGAGCTTGAGAGCCTGGGCGGGGGACTGCGGGTGATCCCCACCTACTTGAGCCGCTTTGGCCTGCGCGTCTGGGAAGGGCACTGATTCTGCAAGGATGGATCGATCGATGATGACCGAATTCTGCATGGGACTTGACCTCCTGCCGCAGGCCAGTTTGTGGCAGGGATACCAGGAGTCGAACTGGATGGGCCGGGGCATCGTGCTCCTGCAGGTCGCCGGTTCGGTGGTGGTCTGGTGCGTGATGATCGGCAAGTCCCAGGAACTGCGCGCCACCGAGTTCCTGACGAAGCGCTTCCGGCAGGTGTTCGATGCGGCCCAGGGCGTGCTGGACATCTACTTCCAGCGCGGCAAGAACGCCAACCCGCTCGAAGCGATTTATACCCGGGCCTGTGATCGCCTAGTCAAGCTCTTCGACCCGGAGGCCCGCCAGGCCCTCCAGGCGCGAAGGGACACGGGGGCGCCCCCCAACCGGGCGCTGCTGGCGCGCGAATTGGAGCTGGTGCACGGCACCTCGGAGCAGGAGCTCGCCGAACAGGCAATGCGGCTCGAACGCGGCATGAGCATGCTGGCCACCGCCACCACCGCCGCGCCGCTTGTGGGGCTGCTCGGCACGGTCTGGGGCGTGTTGGACGCCTTCCAGGCCATGTCGAACAAGGGCAGCGCGCTGTTGACGGATGTCGCGCCCGGCATCTCGTCGGCCATGGTGACGACGGTCGTCGGCTTGCTGGTGGCCATTCCGTCGGCGATCGGGTATAATGTCCTTCACAATCGGATCAGGCGTCTGCACATCCAGATGGAGGGGTTCGTCGACGAACTGCTTGGACGTCTGGCCTGCGAGTTCCAGGGGCGCGAGCTGTGACAGGCTCCTAGATGGCACGCAAACGCATACGCACGCCGTTGCAGCAGATCAGCGAGATCAACCTGACCCCGCTGATCGATCTGGTTTTCCTGCTATTGATCACCTTCATCATCACCTACCCAATGCTGGAGCAGAGCATCCAGGTGAAGCTGCCGCGCGGCACCGCCGATCGGCTCGACAGCCCTAAGGCGCAGAATGTGACCGTGGACAGCGCTGGCAAGGTCTATCTCAACAGTCAGCTGGTGTCGCTGGTCGAACTGGAGCGCCAACTGACCGAGGCGGCCACGCGCCAACCGGATGTGGCCGTGCTGCTGCGCGGCGACGAGCATCTGGACTATGGCCGCATGGTGCAGGTATTGCGCGTGGTGCGCAAGGCCCGCGTGGTGCGCATGGCCCTGGTGACCGAAGCGGAGTAGGGCAGTATGTTGGGCGGCTTCTACAAACGTTCGTTCCGCCTGTCGATCGCATTGCACGGAGTGCTTCTCGGCGCCGTGCTGTTGTTCTCTTTCCTGCAAGGTTGCCTGCGGCCGAAAACCGAGATCCTGATTCCGATCGAGTTCACGGTGGCGGCTGAGACCTCCGAGGAGGTCGCCGAAGTTCGTGACCCTGATCCGCCGACCCCCGAGCCGCCCACGCCCAAACCACCCGACGATCCCAAGCCGCCGGAGCCCCTGCCGCCAGAGCCGGACCGCGTTCCTGATCCGGTCAAGGTAGAGCCCGAAAAGCCCAAACCCGTTGCGGAGAAGCCCAAGCCCAAGCCGGAGCCTGAAAAGCCCAAGCCGACCAAACCGCCCGTCAACCAGGGCCGGCGGGTGGTGCGCGGACCGCCCAATCCGACCGTCAAACAGACGCTGTCCGACGCCGAGGTGCTCCGTCGCATGCGCGACGGCGCCAGCCTTGGCACGCAGGACACGCTGCCGCCCAGCGAGCGCGACCGCAATTTCCTTCAGATCCGTCGCGTGCTATACGATGCCTGGAGCCAACCGTCGCAGAACGCGGCCGGCTTTCGGCCAGCCGAAGCCGAGATCCGCCTGGACCTGAGCGGCCGGCTGACCAGCTACCGGATCATCATCTCGTCTGGCAGCCCCACCTTCGACCAGTCGGTATTGGCCTCGCTGCAGAGCGTCCGTCAGATCCCCGGGCTCTCCGCTAACTTCCTGCGCCAGAACTCCCGCGTGACGGTCGAGTTCAAGCTGCAGCCGTGACACGGACTTACACGTCGAGGCCCGCGCACGTGGGGCGGTCAAGACCGACAACCTGCTTGATGCTGTCTTTCCACTTGATCAGGGCGCCGCGATCGACGTCGAGCATGGGCTCGCATGACACGCTGGTTTCGTACTCTTCGGCGTAGGCCAACCGCAGGCAGTCCACGCGTTCGGTGAAGGCGGGATCCGCGCATCGGCACCATGCTGGCCGTTTGTGGCGCACGTCGGCCCGACGTGCGTCCCCGCTTGCGATCCGGCCTGCGCAGGCCCGCCGCATCCGCCGGAGCATGGCGCATCCGCCGGGCGGGCTCGCTCACGAACACTGCGGCAGCCAGACGGTCATGGCGCCGGGGCGACGATTGGCCCAGGCAAAATACGGAACGGCCCGGAAGCGGACGGCGCGGCTTTTCAGGCGCGCGGCGGGAGCGTAGAGCCGGCCGGCCCAGCCGCGCGTGTCGGCTGCCAGCGCCCGGCCTTCGATGACCGCTATGCCACCTAACAGCCGCGGGTCGCGGCGCGCCGTCAGTTTCGCGCTGCGGGGCAGGAGCAGCGCACCGACCTGGGGGTTGTCGCAGGCCTCCAGGCAGTAGACCAGCGGGCCGCGCTGCAGCGCCACTTTGCCGGTGTCTTCGCGCACGCGCGGGTGGGCTGCGACGCGCTCCACTGGCATGGCCAGCGCCAGGGTCACCGTGTCGCCGGCCTGCCAGGTCCGGCGCAGGCGGGCATAGCCCTTCGAGATCGGTGCGGTCACCGGCCGGCCGTTGACCCGGATGACGTGGCGGCTGCACCATCCCGGTATGCGCAACAGCAGGCCGAACGCGGCCGGCCGGGCAGGGGATAGGGTGATGCGCACGTCGCCGTTCCAGGGGTAGTCCGTGGCCTGTGTCAGGCCTACGGTCGTGCCGGCGACTTCCATCGACGCCTCACCACCCGCATACAGGTGCACATAGACGGCGCGGGCGGTGGTCGAGTAGACATACTGCCCCAGCGACGCCAGCAGGCGCGCCAGGTTCGGCGGGCAGCAGGCGCAGCCGAACCATTCGACCCGGCCGGTGGTGTGGCCGCCGCCGGCCATTCGGGCGTTGACCGCGTCGGGTGGCGGTCCGGCCGAGGCGAGCGGGTTGGCGTAGAAGTAGCTCGTGCCGTCCAGGCTCACGCCGCTCAGGACGCCGTTATAGAGTGCGCGCTCCATGACGTCGGCATAACGCGCGTCGGACTCGATCTGCAGCATGCGATGGGCGAAGAAGACCAGCGCAATCGCCGCGCAGGTCTCGGCGTAGGCCGTCTCGTTGGGCAGGTCGTAGGGCTGCGTGAACCCTTCGTTGCGGGCGGCCGGGCCGATGCCGCCGGTGAGGTAGAGCTTGCGCAGGGTCACGTCGTCCCACAGCCGTCGGCAGGCCGCCAACAGGTCGGCGTCGCCGGTGCGGGCGGCCACATCGGCCATGCCGCTGTAGATGTAAAAGGCGCGCACGGCGTGGCCGACGACCTCGCTCTGTTCACGCAACGGCACATGGGCCTGGCAGTAGGCATAGCGCGTGGCGCCGTCCGTGCGCGCGGGCTCGCCGCGCGCCACTGCCTCCTGGTCGAAGTAGTACGGCCGACGGCCACGCTCGTCGATGAAGTACTGCGCCAGCTTCAAGTAGCGTGGGTTGCCCGTGGCGTGGTGCAGTCGCACGAGGGCGAGTTCGATCTCCGGGTGTCCGCAGTAGCCGCGTTTCTTGCCGCGGGCGCGGCCGAAGGTGGCGTCGATGTGGTCTGCGTAACGGCACATCACCTCCAGAAACCGGCGCTTGCCGGTCGCTTCGGCGTAGGCCACGGCCCCCTCCATCAGGTGTCCCGCGCAGTACAACTCGTGTAGGTTGTCCAGGTTGGTCCAGCGCTTGTCGGGCTCGACCGCGGTGAAGTGGGTGTTGAGGTAGCCGTCGGGCTGTTGCGCCCCGGCGATCCACTCGATGACCTCGTCGGCGCGCGCTTCAAGCGCCGGGTCGGGGTGCGTCGCCAGCGAATAGCCCACGGCCTCCAGCCACTTGCCCACGTCCGAGTCCCAGAAGATGTGCGGCGGGTTGGGCATGCCCGGCTTCCATTCGAGCCGGAAGGCGTCGAGTCGTCCGGTCTCCTGGCACATGCGGTACTGGTGCGGCAGGGTCACGGTGCGGTTGACATCCAGGCGTGGCGTCCAGAAGCCGTCCGCGATCCGGACCTGCCGGAACGAGACGGGTTGCAGTCGCTGTGTCGCCTGGGCAGGCTTGTCGCGTTCTCTCGGCGCCATCGGTATTGCCCCCTCTCTTCGGAACCACGGCCGGCCCGCATGATACGCGGTCGCGCGCCGGATTGCCAATTCGATGAGGTCCCGCCTACCGGCGCGCCACGCGCGCGACCCCGTGGCGCACGTCGGCCCGACGTGCGTCCGGTGATGGATTGGGGTGGTTTCCGCGCGGCCGCCCTCGGGCCGCCGGCGGCGACTGAGTCGACCCTGCGCGCAGGTGACTCCGGGGGTGCGTGCAGACTACTTCCACACCAGGGATCCCCAGCCGGTCGGGTTGATCCGGGCTTCGGCGCCCACGTCACTCACCGGCAACGGTCCGGGTTCGGCCCACGCCAGCCGGCGTTCGACCGTGATGCCGCCTGAGTCCGGCAACATTACGCCCACGTCGCAGCGCAACCACCTGGTCCATCGGTGTGCTGACCACCGGTGAGACGAATGCCATACCAGCGGTAAGCGGCACGTCGGGATTCACATAGTCGTAGAGCACGGCGGTCCAGGTGCCCTTGTGCCGTCCGAAGACCAGGCGACGGTCCCCCCGAACCGGCTGGTCGGACTTCTGGTCGCCCTGCGGGCGGCAGCGGAAATCGAGCGCAAAGCCATCCTTGAACAGGTAGGCCGGGTCGTCGTTGCGGTTGCCAATCCGGCTGCAGCCGCGGAAGGCCAGGTAGCCCTCAGCCTGCGCCTTGACCTGCGGGTCCGGCGCCTGGGCCCAGGTGGCGGACGCGGCCAGACACGCGAACAGAAGGGACATGGGGTGTCGGTGCGTCATGCGTGTTCTCCTGTGATCAGTAATCGGTGGTCGGTGACCAAGGGTGAGGATGCCCCCTTCGCGCACGAGCAGTCCCAACGACTGCCCGCCGGTGGTGGATGTGGTCCGCTGGATCAGGACCGTGGCTGAGCCGGTTGTGGCGCATCGCGCTTCGCTCGGAGCGGCGTACACGGGGTGAGGGCCGGGCGCCAGGGGTGCTGCCAGTTCCGGGGTGGTGGTCTCAGCCCGCGCCCACACGTCCCTGGCCAGGGCTGCGCGGAGGCCTCGGAAGGCGTCGCGGCTCGACGCGCGGCTCGGTACGCTTGACACACTCCGCTGTCCATCATACCCTTGTGGCGTTGGGCATGCCGACAGTTGGACCGTCTGGACTGGTCGACAAGGGTTCTGTGACCATGAACAGAGCCAGTTGTTCGGACCGCCAATCCGGAAATCCGGTGGCGGGCCCGACAGGGATGTGGAGGTTGTTGGTCGTGGAATCGTTGGATGTCGTGCGGCACAGTACCGCGCATGTGATGGCGGCGGCCGTTTGCCGGCTTTTCGATGGCGTCAAACTCGACATCGGGCCTGCGACCGAAGACGGTTTCTATTACGATTTTGACCTGCCGCACCGTCTGGCGCCAGAGGACTTTCCGCGGATCGAGGCCGAGATGGCCCGGATCACAGCGGCCGACCTGCCCTTTGAGCGCATCGAAGCCACGCGCGAAGAGGCCGGTCGCCTGCTGGCGGACCAACCCTACAAGCTGAGCCGTCTGGCCGACATCCCGGAGGGTGAGGCGATCACCTTCTACCGCTGCGGCGACTTTGCCGACCTCTGCCGCGGGCCGCACGTGGCCTCGTCCGGCAATCTGCGGGCTTTCAAGCTCATGTCCGTGGCGGGCTCCTATTTCCGCGGCGACGAGCAGAACCCGATGCTGCAACGGCTTTACGGCATGGCGGCCGAGTCGCCTGAAGCGCTGACCGCCACCCTGGCCCGGATCGAGGAGGCCAAACGGCGCGATCACCGCAAGCTGGGTCGCGAACTCGATCTCTTCAGCATCCATGAGGAGGTGGGGCCTGGTCTGGTGCACTGGCATCCCAAGGGTGCGCGCATTCGCATCACCATCGAGGACTTCTGGCGCCGCGAGCACTTCCGCGCCGGCTACGAGATGCTTTTCACACCGCACGTGGGCCGCGCGCAGTTGTGGGAGACGTCCGGGCACCTGGGCTTCTACCGCGACAGCATGTTCCCACCCATGGTCGTGACCGAGGGCGAAGAGGGCGGGGAGACGCGCAAGGAAGAGTACTTCGTCAAGCCGATGAACTGCCCCTTCCACATCCAGATCTACCGCAGTCACCGCTACTCCTACCGGGACCTGCCGCTGCGCTGGGCCGAACTGGGCACCGTCTACCGCTTCGAGAAGGAGGGCGTGCGTCACGGCCTGCTGCGCGTGCGCGGCTTCACCCAGGACGATGCCCACATCTTCTGCACGCCGGAGCAGATTGAGGGCGAGATCCGTGCCACCGTCAGTTTTGCGCTGCGCGTGCTGCGGCGCTTCGGCTTCACCGAGGTGAGCGCCTTTCTGGCGACCCGGCCCGAGAAGGCCGTGGGTCTTCCCGAACGCTGGGAACAGGCCACGCAGTCGCTGGAGTCTGCCCTGAAGGCCGAAGGCATCGCCTACCAGGTCGACGTCGGCGGCGGTGCCTTCTACGGACCCAAGATCGATCTCAAGATCCAGGACGCGCTGGGACGGCCCTGGCAGCTCGGGACGGTGCAGTTCGACTTCAACGAGCCCGAACGTTTCGGCATGACCTACATCGGCGAGGACGGCAAGGAGCACCAGCCCTACATGGTGCACCGCGCCCTGCTCGGCAGCATCGAGCGCTTCTTCGGCATCCTGATCGAGCACTACGGTGGAGCTTTCCCGCTCTGGCTGGCGCCCGAGCAGGTCCGCGTGCTGCCTCTCACGGACAAGCAGGCCGACTACGCGCGTCAGGTGGCCGACCGGCTGCGGGCCGTCGATGTGCGGGTGGCGGTGGACGGCAACTCCGAGAAGATCGGCGCCAAGATCCGGCGCGCCCAGCTCGAAAAAGTACCTTACATGCTTGTGGTCGGCGGTCGCGAAGCGGACGCGGGCGTCGTGGCGGTGCGCAGCCGCGAAACGGGCGACCGGGGCGTCATGCCTCTGGACGCCTTTCTTGAGCAGGTCCGCGCGGAGATGCAGGCGTAACCTTGCGCCTCAACCAGGAGGTGAGCCATCGGCTCGTTCGTTCGTACCAATTACAAGATCCGTGTTCCCAATGTTCGGTGCGTTGCCGCTGACGGTTCCATGCTGGGGGTTATCACCACCCGGGATGCCCAGCGGATGGCCGAGCAGCAGGGACTGGATCTCGTCGAAGTTTCGCCGAATGCGGACCCGCCGGTCTGTAAGATCATGGACTTCGGCAAGTTCCGCTATGACGAAAGCGTTCGCCGCAAGCAGGCCCGCAAGAGCCAGACGCGGCAGCAGATCAAGGAGGTCAAGTTCCACGCCAACGTCGAGGAAAATGACCTGCAGACCAAACTGCGCCACATCCGCGATTTCCTCGCGGAAGGCCACAAGATCAAGCTGACGCTGCAGTACCGCGGGCGCGAGAATGCCCACAAGGATCTGGGCTTCGTGCTGATGAATCGGGTGATCAAGGAGCTGGACCCGGTGGCGACGTGCGAGCAGCAGCCGCGCCTGATGGGCAAGCTCCTGGGGTGCATGCTGGCCGCCCGGCCGCAGAAGCCGGGTTCGGCTCCGCGGCCTCCGTCGCCGCCCAAGCCGCCCGCCGAGAAGCCCCCGGCCGCGACGGTTCCGGCGGCGTCTGTCCCGGGCACCACGCCGCTGGTCGCTCCGTCCGCACCCGCCGCGACTCCGCCGCCTGCGCCGGCCGCGACGCCGGCCGAGTCGGCGCCGGTTGCGGATGCGCCGGTTGCGGATGCGCCCGCCGCCGATGCGCCGGCCGACATGCCGGGCTGAACCGGCAGGCCGGCGGATTGCATCGTTCGGTCTGAAGACGGGACTCTCGGACGCGTGTTCGGAGTCCCGTCTTTCAGCAGCTGGCGAGCGCCGCTTCAGCGGCGTTGGGCCTCGCGTCGCGCGACTTGGCCGCGGATCAAAGATCCGCCAGCAGGCTGGGCTCCACGGCGACGTCGGTGCGTACTTCGCCGATCCGCACCGGCAGGGCGAAGCGCACGATGCCGCCGGCGCGTTTCTTGTCGTGCTGGAGCGCCGCCAGAATGGCGGTGCGGTCCAGGGCGGTTGGGATAGCCGTCGGCAGTCCCAGGCCGCGCAACACGGTCTCCAGACACTCCGCCAGGCCCCTCGCGGCCAGGCCCAGGCGCTCGGACAATCGCGCTTCCACCACCAGGCCGATGGCCACGGCTTCGCCATGGCGCAGGGTGAAGCCGGAAGCCTGCTCGACCGCGTGGCCGACCGTGTGCCCGAGGTTGAGCGCGGCTCGCACGCCCCGTTCGTAGGGGTCCTGTTCGATCGTGCGGATCTTCACGGCCATGGCCCGGCTGGCGAGTTCGGCGGCGTTACCCGCACGAACCGCGGCAAACCCCCGCGCGCAGTGCGCGAACAGCTCCGGGTCGCCAATCACCCCGTGCTTGACCACCTCGGCCAGGCCGCATCGGAACTCGTCGTCCGGCAGTGCGGCCAGCGCATCGCTGTCCGCCAGCACGAGCGCCGGGGGGTGAAAGGCGCCGACCAGGTTCTTGCCCTCCGGCAGGTCGGCGCCGGTCTTGCCGCCCAGACTGGAGTCGACCATCGCCAGCAGCGAGGTGGGCAAGCCCACCCATCGGATGCCACGCAGCCAGGTGGCGGCCGCGAACCCTGACAGATCGCCGACGACGCCGCCGCCGACCGCGACCACCGTGTCGCCGCGCTCCAGCCGTCCGGCCAGGAAGGCCCGCCACAGGTCGTGCACCGTCGCGACGGTCTTGTGCGCCTCGCCGGCGGTCAGGGTCGCGTCGTGGACCGTCACCCCGGCGGCGCGCAACGACTGCATCACGGCCGGCGTAAAGCGCGGGCTCGTATGCGTGTCGCCCACCACGACGGCCCGCCCGCTCCAGCCGGCGGCGGCAAAACAGGCGCCCAGCCGGCTGTGCCAGCCGGGCCCCACGCGGACGTCGTACGCGCAGCCCATGCCGGACACCCGGTAAGCGCCGGCCGCGGCCTGCAGGCGGTCGAGATCCGCCTCGCTCGGGGTGGGGCCGAGACGCACGCAGGCTGGCGGTACGGCCGGGCCCGCGGCGCGCGGCGCCAGGCCGGCCGCCGCCGGTTCCAACTGCACGATCGTGCCGCATTGCAGGGCCTGCGCCCGGCAAACCGGATCGCGCAGCGCGGTGTCGGCCAGTGTCACCACGGCGGGCGGTACCGTTGCCAGTCCATCCAGCGCGCTGACCGTGTCCCCGGTGCAATCGACGAAGCGCAGGCCCAAGCGCTGGGCCAGGCGCTGGCCCATGCGGCGGTGGCTGCGGCTGGTGGCGCCATCCAGGAAAACGTGCCAGGGCGTACGGCTGGCGGGGGTGTCCTTCACGGTGCGCCTCCGGCGGCCGTCTCGACCTGCGCGCCCAGCGCCGTCAGCGTGGTCGTGAAGTCGGGAAAGGACTCGGCCAGAATCTCCGCCTGCTCCACGCGGACGGGCGCCCGTGACGCGAGGCCGGCCAGGGCCAGCGACATGGCCAGCCGATGGTCGCCTTCGGCCGAGACCGTGGCGCCGCCTGGGATCTGGCCCCGGCCACACAGCCGGAACCCGTCCGGTCGCTCCTCCACGGCCACGCCCAGTCGTGTCAGCTGGCGGCATAGCACGGTCAGGCGGTCACTCTCCTTGTGACGCAGCTCGGCGGCCTCGCGCACCTCCGTCACGCCTTGCGCGGCGGCGGCCACCACGGCGAAGACCGGGAACTCGTCGATCATGCGCACCACCAGGTCGCCCGCCACGGTGGTGCCGTGCAACGGCGCGTAGCGGACGACCAGATCGCCCACCGGTTCGCCGCCCGCGAGGCCCTCGGCGGTGACGGCAATGTCCGCGCCCATGGCACGGAACGCATCCAGCAGGCCGGTGCGGGTGGGGTTTAGCCCCACGCGGCGCAGGCAGATGTGCGAACCGGGAGCCAGCAGCGCCGCGGCAATCAGGAACGCGGCCGACGAGATGTCGCCCGGCAGGGTCAGGCACAGCGGTTGCAGGGGAGCGTCGGAGGGGGTCATCACCACCGTATGGCGGGCCGGGTCCGCGACCAGTTCGACCCCCATGGCGCTCAGCATGCGCTCGGTGTGGTCGCGCGAGGGGCCCGGTTCGTGCAGGGTCACCGGCGCGTCGGCGGCCAGGGCGGCCAGCAGCAGACAGGACTTGACCTGGGCGCTGGCCACCGGCAGCGTGTATTCGATGCCGTGCAGGCGTCGCCCGCGCGGCCGGCCGGCCAGGCGCAGGGGTGCGCCGCCATGGTCAGCGGTGGTGATGGCGGCGCCCATGCGCTGCAGGGGCTCGACGATCCGCCCCATCGGGCGGCGGCGCAGACCGGCCGAGCCGTCCAGCGTGGCCGGCACGCCGGCGGCGGCCACGGCCCCGGCCAGCAGCCGCAGGGTCGTGGCCGAGTTGCCGCAGTCAACCGCGCCGGAGGGCGAGGGCAGATGCTGCCAGCCCGTACCCTGCACCGTCAGGCGCGTGCCGTCGAGTTGGGCCGGCACGCCCATGGCTTGCAGCCCGCGCAGCATGGCGGATGTGACGCCGGAGACCAGAAAGTTGTCGATCGTGCTGGTGCCATTGGCCAGGGCCGCAAAGAGCGCCGCGCGATGCGAGAGCGACTTGTCGCCCGGCAGGATGGCCTCGCCGTGCAACGCCGGACCGGGATGGATGGACAGCCACATGCCGTCAGGATAGCACGCCGCGCCGAAGGAGGGGAAGCGGCCTCGCGTGGCCGCGTTGACAGCAGCGATTCACACGCCGGCAGGTAGCGCACGTCGGCCCGACGTGCGTCGCGGCGATTGCCCCGCACGCTGGGTCCCCGCTCGCCCGTCGCGGTTGCACAGGGCGAACTGGGGACAAGGCCGAACTGGGGACATAAAACGCGTGGTCCCACGAGCGAGCGCGCGCGTCATCCCAGAGTGTACGGAGCGCCCTCTGACGGGGTGCATCTGTAGCCGACGTCGGCCCGACGGCGGTCGTGCTCGGTAGGGGCGGGTCAGGCCCTTGACCCGCCCGCTGGGTGCCCCAAGGGCCTGGGGCACCCTACCCGCCGACGCTCTGACGGCTGCCGCGCGGATATAACCTCGCTCCATCGCCGCGACGCACGTCGGGCCGACGTGCGCCACCGCCGGGCCGCATCCCGGCGGGATGCCAGAACGTAGCCGGGGGTTGACGATCTTGGCGCGCTGAACCGGTACACCGAAGGGGATGCGGCGGTCGGGAAAGACCGCCGACGGGAGGAACGGGTTGCCGGACGCGCGTCATCAGACACACCACGACCGTCACGAAGCGGCGCGGCGGCCAAGACCGCGCTCGAGGCCAACTCCGACTCCAGCGTGGCACACAGCGCTGGACCGCCGTGACCACGACCGCCTCGGTCAGACGCCCGAACAGCACGTCTTTCCAGTCGCCGCGTTTCAGACTCACCAGGCCGCAGAGCCCGGCGGCCTCGCGCTCGAACCGCTCCTCAAAGGCGTCGCGCCGGCGCAGGAGTCGTTGGGTCGGCAACTGGTCACGCGATGAGGCGCCGCAGCGGCGCGCGGAGTGCGATGGGCTTGGCGCTGCCAGGGCGCTCACCGCGCTTGACTCACGGGCCGCGTCGCGCCCATAGTCTGCACCCACGGTACACGGTGCGAGCCGCCCATACAGGTTCCGCGCCGACGATCGAAAGGAACCGGATGCCATGGCTGAGGTGACACTCAGGAACGTCGAGAAGGTCTACGCGGGCGGTGTGAAGGCCGTCAAGGACTTCAGCCTCGAGATCCAGGACCGGGAGTTCGTGGTGCTGGTGGGCCCCTCTGGTTGCGGCAAGTCCACCACATTGCGAATGATTGCCGGCCTCGAGGAGATCAGTTCGGGCACGATCTCCATCGGCGGACGCGTGGTCAACGACCTGCCGCCCAAGGACCGCGACATCGCCATGGTCTTCCAGAATTACGCCCTCTATCCGCACATGACGGTGTACGACAACATGGCCTTCGGCTTGAAGCTGCGCAAGTTACCCAAGCGCGTGATCTGCGAGCGTGTACAGGAGGCCGCCGACATCCTGGGCATCCGCGACCTGCTCGAGCGCCGGCCCAAGGCGCTCTCCGGCGGCCAGCGCCAGCGTGTGGCCGTGGGCCGGGCAATCGTCCGCAAGCCCAAGGTATTTCTGTTCGATGAGCCGCTCTCCAATCTGGACGCCAAGATGCGCGTGCACATGCGCGTCGAGATCCGTCGCCTGCACGCGAAGCTCGGTGCGACCATGGTCTACGTCACGCACGACCAGGTCGAAGCCATGACCATGGGCGACCGGATCGTCGTCATGGCCGACGGCGTGGTCCAGCAGGTCGCCGATCCCATCACCCTCTATGACCGGCCGGCCAACCGCTTGGTGGCCGGCTTCATCGGCACGCCGCCCATGAATTTCTTTGAGGGCCGCCTCACGCGCGGCGCCGCGCTGGCGTTCGAGGAGGGTGGTTTCACCCTGCCGGTGCCGCCGGAGTGGACCGCCGCGCTTGGGCCCCATGCCGACGGTCCGGTCACCTTTGGCATCCGCCCCGAGGACGTGGGCTCGCCGGCCGCGCAGGCCCTGGCGGGCGCTCCGAGCCTGGAGGCCACCGTCGAAGTGCGCGAGCCCATGGGCTCCGAGACCTATCTGCACCTGAACACCGGCCGGCACACCTTTGTCTCGCGCGTGGACGCGCACCAGACGCACACCGTGGGGCAGCGCACGCGCCTGCCGTTGCTGCTGGCCAAGGCCCATTTCTTCGGCCCGGACGGGCAGGTTATCGTCTAGGTTTCCCGTTCCGGGAAACCTGTGGGCCCCCCGGCAGCGGGTCCGGCGCACCAGCTGCTTGATCCTTGTCAGGGCGCGGTTGCTCGGCTATTGTTCCGTGCCATGGCGGATGACATTTCTGTCGAGGGCGCGAACTCCGCTCCGGCGCGTCGTGTCTCCCGTGCGCGCCGCGCCCGGCGGCCGCCGCCCTTGCCGCGTCGTCGCGCACGCGCCGGCCTGCTGCGCCGGTTGCTGGTGGGGGCCTGGTTCCGTTTCCGCGAGTCGAAGCGCGCCGCAGCGTCGGCGCCGGACGACGAGTTGACTGGCCGGTCGTCGAGACCGGGAGAGGAGGATGAGCTGATGACGGAACTGCGAACAGGGGCCGCGGACGAGGGCCGCCGGCCGCCCGAGTGGCGGCCGGGTGGCGGCCAACCGCACGGCGCATGGTCGGTGGTGCTGGCGCTGGTCATGCTCGTCGTCGTGGCGGCGCCAGCCTTCATCTGGTTCTTCTGCCGGATCGAACCGGACCCAGGCAAGCTGGCCGTCCTGATCCGCAAGACGGGCCGGGACCTTCCCTCCGGCCACATCCTGGCGCTCGAACCGAACCAGAAGGGGATCCAACTGGAGGTGCTCGCGGAGGGGCGGCACTTCCGCAACCCTTACACCTGGGGATGGGAGATCTGGCCCATCACCGACATCCCGGCCGGTGCCTTGGGCGTGGTGACGCGGCTCTATGGCGAGGAGCTGCCGCCGGGTGAGATCCTGGCACGGGCCGGCACCAAGGGCATCCTGGCCGAGACCCTGGGCCTCGGCAAGCACCGCCTCAACCCGTATGCCTTCCGGGTGGACGTGCACGATGCCATCAACATCCGCGCCGGCCACGTGGGGGTCAAGACCTACCTGGTGGGCGCGGACGTGGTGAACAGTTCCGTGGCGACCAACCAGCGCAACACCTTCCTGGTGGGCGACCAGTTGAAGGGCGTGGTGCCGGACGTGCTGGACCCGGGCACCTACTACCTGAACCCGTACGTGGTGAACGTCGTGGAGGTGAACCTGCAGAGCCAGCGCTTCGAGATGAGCGGGGCCGACGCCATCACCTTCCTGACCCTGGACGGCTTCACGATCACGGTTGAGGGCACGATCGAGTTCAGTGTTGAGCGCACCGGCGCGGCCTTGATCACGCACCGCGTGGGCGACATGGAAGATATCGTCACCAAGGTGATCATGCCGCGGGCGCGCGGCTTCAGCCGCATTGAGGGCAGCAAGTACCCGGCGATCGACTTCATCGTGGGCGAGACCCGCCAGCAGTTCCAGCGGCAATTGGAGGATCACCTGCGCGCCAAGTGCACGGACTGGGGGGTGGCCATCCGTTCCGTGCTGGTGCGTCGGATCGTGGTGCCGGACGCGATAGCCATCATCAGTCGCCAGCGCGAAATCGCGGTGCAGGACGCGCGCAAGTTTGCACAGCAGACCGAGCAGGCCAAGTCCAAGGCGGAACTGGTGAAGCAGGAGATGCTGGCCTTGCAGAACAAGGCCAAGGTGGAGGCCGATACGGAGCAGATCCGCGCGACCATCCAGGCGCAGCAGGATCAGCAGGTGCGCGGGATCGACGCACAGCGCGAACTGGGCGTGGCCAAGGTTGACAACCAGGCGGCGGAGTTTCAGGCCGACGCCGTGCGGCTCAAGGCGGAAGGGCAGCGGGATGCCGTGGCAGCTGACAACACGGCCCAGGCCAATGTGCTGCGCGCCCAGGTGGCGGCCTTCGGCAGCGGGGGCGAACTGGCGCGCTACCAGTTTGGCAAGACGGTGGCCCCGCGGATCGAGTCGATTCTGGCAGGTGACGGCACGGAGGGTCTGGGTCGGTTGTTCGGGCCGCTGCTGCCTGTGAGCGTCGCCGGCAAGGAGGTGGCGCCGTGAAGCTCTACGTGCAATCGCTGATGCTGCTGGTCGTGCTGGGACTGGTCGCCTACTTCGGCATCTGGCAGTGGGGTTTCTGCCGTTTCTACGTGAAGCCGGGCGAGATGGCCGTGATCACGGCCAAGGCCGGCCGCGTGCTGCGGCCGGGTCAGATACTGGCCGAGCCGGGCCAGATGGGCGTGCAGCGTGACGTGCTGGGTGAGGGGCGGCATTTCCGCAACCCGATCATGTTTGATCACACGATCCGTCCCGCCACGCTGATCCCGCCGGGCAAAGTCGGCATCGTCACCTCCAAGGTGGGCGAGCCGCTGCCGCAGGGCGAGTTCCTGGCGGACGCGGGCCAGCAGGGCGTCTGGCGGCAGGTGCTGGGCCCGGGACGCTACCGGCTCAACCCCTTCGGTTACGACGTGCAGATCATCGACGCCGTCAGCATTCCGATCGGCTATGCCGGCGTGGTGACCTCGCTGGCTGGCCAGCGGGCGGCGGAGGCCGAGTTCGCCGAGGGCAACCAGAAGGGTGTACGCCAGGACATTCTGCAGCCCGGCCTCTACTTCATCAACCCCAAGCAGTACCGGGTCGATGTGCTCGAGATTGGTCTCAACCAGGTGTCGCTGCTGGGCCGCGAGGGCAGTCGGGTCGTGACCAAGACCGCGCAGGTTGGGCAGAGCGAGGCCATGGCGGAACTGCAGCGCAATGTGCTGGAGGAGCAAAGCCGGAAGCGGAGCGACTACATGGCCAAGAGCCAGTCGTGGAGCAAGCCGACGGCTCAGCCGCAGCAGGTCGACCAGGCGGCGCAGGTAGCCGTGCCGGCGGTCGAGGTGCCGGGCGGGCCGTTGGCGCTGGGCGGACTCGGCCTCTCCGAGTTCGTGGAGTTTCCGTCGCGCGACGGGTTCCAGATCCGCCTGGACATGACGGTGGAAGTCGAGTTGCTGCCGTCCGAACTGGCGGGCATCTTCCGGAACTACGGCGACCTGCCGGCGCTGGTCGACAAGATCATCCTGCCGCAGATCATGTCGGTCTCGCGCAACAAGGGCTCGGAGTACCGCGCGCGCGACTTCATTGTTGGCGAGGGGCGCGAGAAGTTTCAGAACGACCTGAAGACCTCGCTGGCCCAGGCCCTGGAAGACAAGAGCGTCATCGTGCACAACGCCCTGATCCGGCACGTCGACGTGCCGCCCGAGATCCTGGAGCCGATCCAGCAGGCCAGCATTGCGATCGAGCAGGACCTGACCAACAAGGAGAAGCAGAACACGGCCAAGAAGGAGGCCGAGCTGAACACCGAAGTGGCCCTGATTGAACAGCGGCGGCAGCAGGTCGAGCAGGAGACGAGTAAGCTGCAGGCCGAGGTGCGGGCCGAGATGGAGAAGGCCGTGGCCGAGATTCACGCCGAGACCACGCGGCTGGTGGCCGAGGTCGCCAAGGAGACCGCCGCCATCCAGGCCGACACCGTGCGCCAGTTGGCACAGGCCGATGCGGAGGCCCTGCAGATGGTCGAGGGCGAGCGGGCCAAGGGGCTGCAGCTCAAGACCGCCGCATTCGGCTCGCCGGCGGATTACGCCCTTTGGACATTCGTGGGGAATCTGCGTCCCGACCTGCACGTGCGCATCCTGCATGCCGGCCCCGGCACGCTCTGGACCGATCTGCAGAACGCGACCCTGGGTGATGTCGGCGGCGCGCGGCTGATGCAGACGACCAAGCCCTAGCCGCGTGTCGGACGTAGCCACAGGATGGCGACAAGGCTGTGTACCGACACGCTGCCAGGCCGGGGAATCTGCTCCAAGCTTTCGGCAACCACTTGCAGCGGCGTTGACCCTGCCGGAGCGGGGTGCTAGCATATATGGCCAACGTTTGAGGCCCCATGCCTCCGCGCGCTGTCCCAGGGAACCCGCCATGACCGACGAACTGCAGCAACTGCTGGAACGGATCCAAAAAGAAGGGGTGGATGAGGCTGGACGCCAGTCGCAGACCCTGATCCAGGCAGCCGAGGCCCGCGCGGCGGAGATCCGTGGTCAGGCCGAGCAGGAGGCGACCGGGCGACGGGCGGCGGCCGAACGCGAGGCGCTCGCGTTTCAACGCCGGGCCGAGCAGGCGGTGCGCCAGGCCGCCCGCGACGTGATCCTGCAGGTCGAGCGCGACCTGGGCGCCCTGTTCGAGCGTCTCTTGCGGGCCGACGTCGACCAGGCCTTGGCGGAGCCCGCCGTGGTGGCCACCGTGGCGCTGGAGTCGGCCCGGGCTTACGTCACCGGCGGCGAGAAGGCCGTCACGATCCTGGTCTCCAGCCGTGCCGGGGAGTTGGTGCGCGCCCTGCAGGCGCAGTTGAGCGCCCAGGCGCACGAAGGCCTGACGCTGGCGCAGGAGGACTCCGCCTTCAGCGGATTCCGCCTGCGGCTCGCCGGCGGGCGGGTCGAGCACAGCTTCACGGGTGGCGCCATTGCCGCAGCCGTGGGACGCCTGTTGCGCCCGCAGTTGGCCGCCCTGCTGCATCCGCCGGAGCAGGCCAAGTAGCTGCGATGAGCATTCCTTACTTGATTGCCAGTCTGCCGACCCTCGCGCTGGATACGCCGCCCCCGCTGGCGATTGCGGCGTTCCGCGAGACCTGCGACCGCGTGCTGCCCCCGTCCGACGCCGCGACCGTGGTCGCGCTGCTCGCCGGGCAGCCCAGCGACCATCCCTTTGTCGGTGCGTGGCGCGATCGCGAAACCCAGTTGCGCAACGCGGTGGCGCGGCGGCGGGCGGCCCGTCGCGGCCTGGATCCAGCGCTCTGCCAGCGTCCGGTCGCGGGTTGCGACCTGCGCCTGATGCAAGGGGTTGACGCCGCCTTCGAACAGGCGGACCCCCTGCGTCGCGAACAGGCCCTCGACCGGCTGCGTTGGAGCGTGCTCGACGAGTTGCAGGGGCCGCAGCCGCACAGCTTCGAGGCCGTGCTGGCCTACGCCGTGCGGCTGCAGTTGGCCGTGCGCGGGGCACAGCGGGATGCCGACGCCGGGCGTGCGCGAGTCGCGCATCTGACGGCCCTGGGCAGTGCCGCAGACGCCTGGAACGACCGGCCCGGCCCCGGCCGCGGAACTGAGCCGAAACCTTGACCGGCCTGGCCCTGTGAATGGGGCACACCGCGTGGCCGGCGCGGCAACCAGAGTAGACAATGGAAAATGCAGGCAAGATCGTCGGTGTCAACGGCAACCTGATCTCGGTCGCCTTCGACGGCGCCGTGGCCCAGAACGAAGTCGGATTCGCCCACCTGGTCAACGACGGCCAGACCAGCCGTCTGATGTGCGAGGTCGTGCGCATTCGCGGTCGCGTGGCCGACCTGCAGGTCTTCGAGGACACGCGCGACCTGAGCGTGGGCGACGCTGTATCCTTCTCGGGCAACCTGCTGGCGGCGGAGCTCGGGCCGGGCCTGTTGCGCCAGATCTACGACGGTCTGCAGAATCCCCTGCCGCAGCTGGCGGCGCAGTGCGGCTTCTTCCTGCAGCGCGGCACCTACCTGGCGCCGCTGGACCGCGAAGCGCTTTGGGCTTTCACCCCCACGGCCAAGGTGGGCGACCGGGTGACCGCCGGCGAAACGCTTGGCACCGTTCCGGAAGGCATCTTCAAGCATCGCATCATGGTGCCCTTCGCCTGGCGCGGCGCGCTGACCGTGCGCGAAATTGCGCCGGCCGGCGACTACCGCATCCCCGACCGCATCGCCGTACTGGTCGACGGCGACGGTCAGGAGCGGCCGGTGACGCTGTCGCAGCGCTGGCCGGTCAAGCTGCCCATCCCGGGCTATGCCGAGCGCCTCAAGCCCAGCGAGCCGATGGTGACGCGCAGCCGCATCATCGACACCTTCTTCCCGGTAGCCCTGGGCGGCACCTACTGCATCCCCGGCCCCTTCGGCGCGGGCAAGACCGTCATGCAGCAGCTCACCAGCCGCAATGCCGAAGTGGACATCGTGGTGATTGCGGCCTGCGGCGAACGCGCTGGCGAGGTTGTCGAGACGTTGCGCGAGTTCCCCGAGCTCTCGGATCCGCGCACCGGCCGCTCGCTGATGGACCGCACCGTGATCATCTGCAACACCAGCTCGATGCCGGTGGCGGCCCGCGAGGCGTCGGTCTACACCGGCGTGACGATTGCCAGCTACTACCGCATGATGGGGCTCAAGGTGCTGCTGCTGGCTGATTCGACCTCGCGCTGGGCCCAGGCCCTGCGCGAGATGTCCGGCCGACTCGAAGAGATCCCGGGCGAGGAAGCCTTCCCGGCTTACCTTGAAAGCGTCGTGGCCGGCTTCTACGAGCGAGCCGGTCGCGTACGGCTGAAGGATGGCAGCGAGGGATCGGTGACGATCGGCGGCACAGTCTCGCCCGCCGGCGGCAACTTCGACGAGCCCGTCACCCAGGCTACGCTCAAAGTGGTGGGTGCCTTCCACGGCCTTTCGCGCGCCCGGTCCGACGCGCGGCGCTACCCGGCCATCGACCCCCTCGACAGCTGGAGCAGATACCCCGGCGTGATCGAGACCACGCGCGTCGAACGGCTGCGCGGCCTGCTGCGGCGCGGCAACGACGTGGCCCAGATGATGAAGGTCGTTGGCGAGGAGGGCACGGCCATGGAGGATTTCCTGGCCTACCTCAAATCCGAGCTGATCGACGCCGTCTACCTGCAGCAGGACGCCTACCACGAGGTCGATTCCGCCACGCCGGTCGAGCGCCAGCAACTGGTCTTCGCCACCCTCGAGCAGGTCGCCGACGCCGCCCTGACCTTTGCCGACAAGGACATCGCTCGCCACGCCTTCCACCAGCTCACCCAGGCCTTCAAGGACTGGCACCGCGCGCCCGCCGGCGAAGCGGCATTCGACCAGCGGCAGGCCCGCATCCATGCCCTGCTCGCGGAGATGACCCGCCATGCATAAGCTCTACCACCAGATCGACCAGATCGCCGGCAGCGTCGTGACGCTCCGTGCCGACGGCGTACGCTATCGCGAGCTGGCCGAGATCCGCTCGCGCCAGGGAACCTCACTGGCCCAGACGATCAAGCTGGACGGCGACCGCGTGACCCTGCAGGTGTTCGCCGGCTCGCGCGGCATCGCCACCGACGCGCGCGTGCGCTTCCTCGGCCACCCGATGCGCGTGCCCTTTTCCGACGACCTGCTGGGGCGCGTCTTCACCGGTAGCGCCCAGCCGCGCGACAAGGGCCCGGAGTTGACCTGCGACACGATCGACATCGGCACGCCGTCGGTCAACCCCGCCAAGCGCATCATCCCGCACAACATGGTGCGGACCGGCATTCCCATGATCGACGTCTTCAACACCCTGGTGGAGTCGCAGAAGCTGCCGATCTTCGCCCGCGCCGGCGAGCCCTACAACGCCCTGCTGGCGC
>CAZZCT010000031.1:9303-35315 GCA_964652365.1 uncultured Lentisphaerales bacterium | reverse complement strand
TGCAACGGCGCCACGGCCGGCAGCGTGCTGGGCGTGATGCACGGCCGGTCGGCCCTGCCGACAAGATGGACCGGGCCGCTCAACGACACGCTGCACACCGGCGTGACCGGCTACCACGTGGTCAAGCTGGCCGACATGGCTCGCGAGACCGTGGAACTGACCGACCGGGTGCGGCGCGAATACCGGGCGCGCGATTGAACCGGTGGCACGTGCGCCGCCGGACAATGGATGACACATCACAGCACAACGGGACATGGGAGCAATGACATGACACGCGTGGGAATCATCGGTTGCGGCGGGATTGCGAAGTTCCATTACGAGGGTTACGAGAAGGCCGGCGCGCGGATCGTGCACGCCTGCGACCTGCGGCCGGAGGCGGCCCAGGCCGTGGCCGCGCGTTACGGCGCGCGCGCCACGACCGACTACCGCGAGGTGCTGGCGGACCCGACGGTCCAACTGGTCAGCGTCTGCACCGTGGCCTCGACGCATCGCGAGATCTGCCTGGCCGCGCTGGCGGCCGGCAAGGCCGTGGTGTGCGAGAAGACGCTGACGGACGACCCGGCCGCCTCGGCCGAGGTCGCCCGGGCCGCCGACTGCGCCGGCCTCTTCTGCGCCACGGCCTACATGAAGAACTTCTTTCCCGCCGCGATCCAGGCGCGCGAGCTCCTGCGCGGGATGGGGCCGGTCACCAGCATCCATGCGCGCACCTGGCAGCCCTTTGCGGCCTACTGGGAGGAGCCGCTGCCGGAGTTCCTGGGCAGCACGCCGTCGGTCATGATGCGCAACTACGGCGGCGGGGTGCTGGTCTGCGGCGGCAGCCACATCCTCAACCTGATTCACGCCTTCGGCGGCCGGCCGACCAAGGTCTGCGGCCAGTTGAATTGGCGCGCGGGGGTGGATGCCGATCGGCAGGCCAACGCCATGCTGTGGCTGGAGGGTGGGGGGATGGCGCACCTCGAGGCCTTCTGGCACCCCTTCCGGCACGTCGGTTACGAGCGCAACGGCTGGGACGAGCGGCTTGAGATCAACACGGCCAAGGGGCGCCTGAACTTCTCGACCGTGATGTGGAACCGGCCGCTCGACAACGGCGCCCTGCTGGTGCACGAAGACGCCGCCACCGGACGGGTCACCGAGTACCGCTACCCGGCCATGAACCCGTTCGACGCGGAGATGGCCGAGATGATCCGACGGTTCGAGGCTGGGCTGCCGCCGACGCCCTCGGCTTGGGATGGCTACGTGGTGGACGAACTGATCGCCCAGATCTCGGCCAGTTCGCGGCTGGGCGCGGTGGTGCCGATGCGTTGGCGCGACCAGTAGCACCCTGACGGTACGGCGCGGCGTATCTGGCCGGCTGGCGGGTTTTCCGCCGCGCCGCATCGGAAGCGCCGCGGCTGGAGTTCAGCCGTTGCCGACGGGCGGCACACCGGGTATCATCCTGGCATGAATGCGATCTTCCGACCCTTGACTGTGTTGCTGGTGCTGGCAAGCATGTTGGCTGGATGCCGCCTGACCGATGAGCGCGTCGCTGCGATCCGCACGCCGGACATCCGCAACGCAGCCTGCGCGGAGCGGGCCAGCCGCCAGTTGCTGGCCCTGCGCGGTATTCGGCGCGAAAGTCTCAAGTTCGACCTGCAGCAGGGCGCGGTGACGGTGGTTTATGACTCGATGATGCTGGGACTGAAGAACCTCGAGCACGCGATCAGCGACGCCGGTTTTGCGGCCAACGAGTTGCCGGCCGACCCACGGGCACGCGCGGCCCTGCCGCCCGAGTGCCTGGGCGTGGCCAGCAATGCGCCGCCGGTCGCGGGCACGCCCACGGCTGCGGATTGAGCGAAGAATGAACGCCGAAATCGCCCAGTTCCTCGATCACGTGGCCTACGAGCGCGGGTTGGCCGAGAACACGCGACTGGCTTACGGGCAGGATCTGGCGGCGCTGGCGGATCATCTGGCCAAACAGGGCGTCACCCAGGCCAAGTCCCTGACACGGCGGCACGTACTGGAATTCCTGGCCGCGCAGCAGCGCGCAGGGTTGGCCATCGCGACGCTGGCGCGCCGTCTGGTCGCCATCAAGGTGTTTCTCGGCTACCTGCAGTACGAGGGCGTGCTCGACGTCAACGTGGCCGAGGTTATGCGATCGCCGCATCCATGGCAGCGCCTGCCCAACGTGCTGACGCCTGACGAGGTGGCCCGGTTGGTCGCTGTGCCGGTCGGTGATGGCTGGCAGGCGGTGCGTGACCGGGCGATCTTGGAGACCTTCTACGGTTGCGGGCTGCGTGTCACGGAACTCGCGTCGCTGACGATCGCCGATCTGCAGCTCGACGCCGGATTCCTTCGCTGCACGGGCAAGGGCGGCAAGCAGCGCGTCGTGCCGGTTGGGCAGTGCGCGGTGCAGGCTTTGACGCGCTACCTGGCCGAGGCCCGCCCGCGGCTGGCGCGCGGCCCTGATGCGACCAGTCTCTTTCTTTCGCGCCAGCGCGCGCCCTTCAGCCGCCAGGGCTTGTGGAAACTGATCCTGCGGCTCGCCCGTGAGGCCGGGCTGGGCGGGCGGGTTACGCCGCACACCCTGCGCCACTGCTTTGCCAGCCACCTACTGGCCAACGGCGCCCAGTTGCGCGTGATTCAGGAGATGCTCGGCCATGCCGACATCGCCACGACCCAGATCTACACGCACGTCGACAGCGGGCGCCTGCTCGATGTGCACCGACGGTTCCACCCGCGTGCCTGATCACGCGCCGGAAGCCTGAAGGCCTCCGGCATCGGAACGCTGCTCAAGAAGTGGGCGGTGTGCGGTCGCAGAAAAGGAGACTCATGATGGGAAGCACACGTGGAAAGTTGAGGACCGCGCTGGCGCTTGCGGTCGTTTTGCTGGGCCCGCGACTGCCGGCGCAGATGGTGACCGGGGCCAAGATCCCAGGCTATGCCGAGACCATGGGAACAACACCGACGAATCCGGCGGCTTTCACCGTCGCCTACCTGCCCGGCAGCGTGCCAGGCAACATCCTCTGGCCCGGCGAGCAGCCCCGGCTGACGGTGCAGATCGCCAACAGCACCGCCGCACCGCTGGCGGCGACCGGCTGCGTCGAAGTGATCCGCTACGTAACGCGCGGACGGCCGGGCGATATCTGGAAGCCTGAGATGTGCCGGCTGGCCGTTGAGAGCCGCATCCCAGTAACCTTCGCACTCGCGCCGAACGGCTGGACCAACCTGACGTGGTGGCCATCGCTGCCCGAGACCAAGGGCGGGTACGCGCTGGTCCTGGACCTGGGCCCCGCGGGCCGCCGCTTTGTCACGAGCCTGGTCCGAACCTTCCGGCCGGCTGGACGCCAGCCGCAGTACCCGCAGTTCTGCATGGATATCGACGATCCACAGGTACTCACGCGCCTGGGCGTAGCGCCCAACCGGATCGCCGTGTCGTACCGGCCCACCACCGAGGCCGGCTTCGAGCGCGCCTACTCCAACGCCACCGCGCGCCTGCGCGAGTACCGCGAGGCGCACCTGCCTGTGACCGTCGAGATCGGCGGCGGCGACTTCTTTCACGCTAACCAGCCCCTGGGCCGGCCGCGCCCGCATCTGGATGACCGGGACGTGATGAAGGATACGAAGTTTGATCTGGCCTGGCTGCCCTCGTACGACGCCGATTTCGGTCTGTTCGTCCGGCGCCTGGTCGCCGAGTTCGGCTGGCCCCGCGGCCCCGTCAATGGCATCAAGCTCTGGAACGAGCCGTGGGAAGGTATGTCGATCTCGGGATGGGGAGCCGACATGCTGCGCTACCGCGAGATGTTTCGGGTGCTGGCAGAAGCCACCCGCGCGGCTTGCGCCGAAGCGGGCGTCGAGGTGCTTGTCGGCGGATGCGATTCGTCATCGAACACCTTCGATAAGCTCTTCGGCGACGGCCGTGACGAGTGGCTCGAATATCTGGATTTCTGCAGCATTCACTACCAGGGGATGTCGCCACCCTCAACCGTCAAAGCCTGGTTGAACCGTCGCCATCCCAACGGGCGCGTGCGCATCTGGGATACGGAGAGCTGGGTGGCCAACTGCGATGACCGCGTGGCCGCCGTGGTGGCGGCCAACCTCTCCACCGGGCACGACCGCGCGGTTGGCGTCTTCGGCGGCAACGTGGTCACGATGGAGACGGTCAATTACGTCGAGGCGGAGACCGGCCGGCGTCAGCGGGCCCGCGCGCCGGTAGCCTGGCCGGTTGCCGCCGCGGTCGGAGCCACAGTCGAGTTCATTGGCACCCGCCGGTTCGAGTGTCTGGCCTTCACCAACGGACTCCCGTGGGTGATGTGCTTCGAGGGCCGCCGCGATGCCGCGGGCCGGCCCGATTCCGAGGACGGCACCCTCGTCGTGGTGGGCGACCTGGGCGAAGGGTTCGGGGCCGACTGGCTGCTGTTCCGCACCGCGCGCGGAATCCGCGAGAAGGATGCCAAGCAGGCGCTGTTCGAGCGCCTGGCGACGCTGCCCGGCACCGCGCCGGAGCGGGCCGCGCTGCTGGAGGAGTTCTCGACCGGCCGCACGCTGGAGGGCGCCTCGTTGGAATTGCGCGTCCCGCGGCGTTGGTTCGGATGGGGGGATGCGCGGTTTGCGCTGTACGACTTCTACGGCAACCCCATGCCCGCCCGCGATGGCGTGATCTCCGTGCCGCTGGACGGCCGCGGCTTCTTCCTGCGCGGCAATGGCCGCCGCGGCTCGTTCGCCGCGCTGCAGCGGGCCGTGGCGCAAAGCCGGATCCAGGGGATCGAGCCTCTGGCCGTCACGTGTCACGACCTGCTGGCGCCAGTCGCGGCCCGTCCGGAACTGCGGTTGACCCTGGTCAATGTGCTGAACCGTCCAGTCGCCGGCCGGCTCGACGTGACGCTGGCCGGCCTGACGCTCGAGCCGGCTGGGCAGACCGTGGCGCTCGCACCGCACGAGACGCGGTCCGTGGTGCTGCGCGTGGCCGGCGGCGGCGCCGCGCCGAACAACATCTACCCACTGGCGCTGGCCTTCGATGCCGGCGCGGATGGCCGCGTACGGCACGTCGAGGATCTGCACGTGAACCTGATCGCCCGCCGCACCGTGCGCGTGGATGGCAACCTGGACGACTGGGCCGGTGTGCTGCCGCAGGTGGTGCGGGCCCCCGGCAGCGGTGCACCGACCCTCACAGAGGCAGCGTGGTTTCCGTTCGAGCGCTTTGCGACCAACACGGCACAGGGCTATGCCGAGGGCTTCCTGGCCTGCGACGCGACGAACTTCTACTTTGCAGCCCGCGTGGCCGACAGCACACCTCACGAAGGCATGCTGCGGTTTGCGACGCGCGACGAGGATGCCAGCTTCTACCCCGCGACGTCGTACGTGGCGCGCCTGCCGAACTCGCGGGTGGCGCCGTTTGTCCCCAGCGAGACGGCCGAACCCAAGGCCCTCGTCTGGCCAGCCGACGTGCGTCGCTTCAGTTACCGCGAACGGCCGCCCCTGCCGTGCGGCAACGCGCCGGCTTTCGACAACGTGCAACTGGCGTTCAACGTTCTGCCGCCGGCGGAGAAACCGTGGAGCGCCTGTCCGCCCGGCACCATGCCGAGGTATGCAAGCTGGGGCTCAACCGACTACGAGTATGCGCTCAACCCGGTTGCGGCACGCTACGGTGGCGGAACGGAAATCTGGCGGTTGCAGGCCCCGGGGATGCCCCACAAGCACTTCTACCCGCGCCAGCCCAAGTCGCCGCGCGACGGCGCCGTGATGGATGGCCAACTGGCCATGCTGCGGGATGGCAACACCCGGTTTGTCGAAGCCGCGATTCCGTGGACGGAGATTCCTGAGGTCCGGGACGCGTGGAAGGCGGGCCGCACGGTCAAGCTGGGGTTCCGCGTCAACGACAACACCGGCACGGCTTGTCTTGAACTCGCCCGGCGGCGCAGCGTGGCCAAGCGTTCCGGCACCGGCGCCTTCACGGCCGACTGGGTCGAACACTGGGACAACGAGATCGCGTTCGCCTTTGAGCAGCCGTGAGGTCCCACGGACGCCCGTCGGGAGAGTCAGGGCCGTCGCCGATGGGCGCGACGGCCCCGCGCGGTCAGATCTTGGGGCACTTCTTCAGGCACATGACATTAGACTTTTTCGATGGGGATACACGTTTTTGCGTGTATCGTTTCTATCGTGGCACGGGCTTCCAGCCCGTCGCCGGCTACGGGCTGGAAGCCCGTGCCACGTTGGGTTGCGGGCGAACGCCCGCCGCAGGTTTCCCGGAACGGGAAACCTAGTGGTCGCAGGCGTTTTCGCCGACTTGCAGCGTGCCATCCAGGTACGCTCGCACCAGCTTCTCGGGGGTCTCCGGCGGCGCACCGACGATGACCTTGATGTTGTTGCCGACGAAGAGCTGCTGGGCGCGCTGGCCCATCCCGCCCGCCACAATCGTGTGCACACCTTCGCCGTGCAGCCAGCGCGGCAGGACGCCGGGTTCGTGCGCCGGCGGGGTCACGAGGGTCGTGGACGTGATCGTCTTGGCGGCCTCGTCGACATCGACGAGGGCGAACTGTTCGCAGTGACCGAAGTGCGGGCAGAGCCGGCCTTCAGCGAGGGGAATGGCGATTCGCATGTGGATCTCCTTGTTGTATGCTGTTCAGTGTTCGGTGTTCAGGGAAGCAAGAGGTATTCGGCGGCGGCCCGGTAGAAGGCGCTGACAGCCAGGATCGGGCAGTGACGGTGGGCTGCGGAGAGCGCCGGCAGGCGGGCGGTGACCATCCCGGCACTGAGGTTCAACGCGGCCAGCAACGGCCGGCCGCAGACCCAATCGGCCACCGCCGCGCCGCAGCGCCGCGTCTCTTCGCAGCCTTCGGTCCAGTACATGGCGTCCACGATCCGCCCGTCGGCAATGACCAGGTGAAATTCCATGGTGTCCCCGCACGGCCCTGTGACGCTCGCAGCGGCGTCCGGCGCGTTCATGCGGCCGAAGCGGCGGGCAACGGGGTCGATCGCGACGGCTGGTGCCGGGGTTGCAGCCGGCGCGGCACCCCCCGTGCGCACGATCAGCGCCTCAATGATCGCGGCGAGGGCCTTGGCCGCTGGGGCTTCGGGGTGCCGCTGGACGAATGGCTGGCCATCGTCGCAGGTCTGCACGATCAGGCCGTCCAGCGGAATTCGGCCCAGGAATGGGACGTCAAGCTCGCCCGCCATGGTCTCGCCGCCGCCGCGGCTGAAGGGATCGGAGACTTGGCCGCAGTGGGGGCAGACAAAGCCGCTCATGTTCTCGATCACGCCCAGCACCGTCAGCCCGACCTCGCGGCAGAATCCGATCGAACGGCGCACGTCGGCCAAGGCCACCTCCTGCGGGGTGGTGACGATGACCGCACCGTCGAGCGGCTGCAGCAACTGGGCGACGGAGAGCGGCTCGTCGCCCGTTCCGGGTGGGGCGTCCACGATCAGGTAGTCCAGCTCGCCCCAGGCGACTTCTTCGATGAACTGCTTGATCGCGGTCATCTTCATGGGCCCGCGCCAGATTACGGGTGCCAGGCGGTCCTTCAGCAACAGGCCGATGGACATGACCTTCAGTGACCCAAACTCCACCGGCTGGATGCGCCCCTCGTCGCCGACCACGGGATGCCAGCCTTCCAGCTTCAGAAGCGTGGGAATGCTGGGACCGTGGATATCGACGTCCATCAAGCCGACGCGATAGCCCAGATGCGCGAGAGTGGCCGCCAGATTGACGGCCACGGTGCTCTTGCCCACGCCGCCCTTGCCGGACATAACCAGCAGTTTGTGACGCACACCAGGCAACGCCGGCGGCGCGGACGGGGGTTGGGGGTCGGCGCCCGCATGGGTGACCTGGCATCCGCCGACAGTACGGGCAGGTTCGGTGTGAGACGGGGAGCAGGCGTGAGGCTTATTGGACATGTCAGTTCCTGGCTTTCAGCGGTTGTCGGATTGGAAAGTGAAGATGGAGCCCGCGCCGCTTGCACGGCAACTGGCGGGAAAGGCGTGCAACAGTGCACTCAGGATACGCAGCCCGGTGCAGTGGAGCGGCGCCAGCAGATGTGGCGTGTGCTCCCGTAGGGCATCGAACGTCCAGCGCAGCCGCGCTTCGGTGGCATTGCTGAGATGCATGCCGCCGATCACAGCATGAATCGGCCGGCCGTCGTTGTGTGCCCGCACGTGGTCCAGGGTGTTGATCAGGCCGGCATGCGCGCACCCGAGCAGTACGACACTGCCGGTGCGCGTGGCGAGCACCAGCGCCTGGTCATCGGCCAGCCGGTCGGGAGTGGCCCCTGCGGCATCGGTGCGGAAACCATCCGCGACGGCCTCTTCCGGATGCACACGGGGAATCGGCCCCGTACACCAGATGCCCGGAACGATCTCGGTGAGACCCGCCACGGTGGTCCAGTTGTCCGGGCCATGCGTGTCCAGTGCGGCCCGGCTTTCGGCCGGCATGCCAATCGACCGTACGCCAGCCGCATCGGCATGGTACTTGGGGTGCAGGGCATCGGCGTGTCCGCAGATGCGCACGCGTGGCGTCGCCCGCTGCAGAACCCACGCCAGCCCACCGGTGTGGTCATAGTGACCGTGACTCAGTACGATCGCGTCGAGCGCGGCGGGATCGAGGTGCAGACTGGCGGCATTGGCCGGAAGGGCACGGCCCTGGCCCGCATCGAACAGTACGGTGTGCGCGCCCGTCGTGATCCAGTAGGCCAGACCGTGCTCAGCCAGCAGGTCGTGCCGGACGGTGGTGTTGTCAACCACCACGATGATGTTCATGTGCCGAACTCCTGCCACACGGCGCGGATGTCCGCCGCCACTGGTCCGTGGTCCACCTCGACGACGGCCCGTCCCTGTAGTTGCGCCGCCGTGACACCGCGGTCGTAGCGCACTCGGCCGGCGACTCCTGCGCCGGCTGCAACCGCCCCGGCCTCGATGCGGGCCGTCATTTCGGCGTTCAGATCCCACTTGTTCACACAAACCAGGGTCCGGATGCCGAAGTGGCGGGTCAGTTCGAGCACCCGTCCCAGATCGTGCTCGCCGGAGAGCGTGGGCTCCGTGACCACCAGAGCCCGCGTCGCGCCGGTCAGGGATGCAATTACCGCACACCCAACGCCGGGTGGCCCGTCAGTCAGCACGCGATCCAAATGTCGTTCCGCGGCCAGCGTCCGAGCGGCCTCGCGCACTTGGCTGACGAGCTTGCCGGAGTTCTCGCCGCCGGGTGTCAGGCGCGCGTGCACCAGGGGGCCCGTGCGTGTATCCGAGACGTACCATTCGCCGCTCAGGCGCGCGGGAAAATCGATGGCCTTGACCGGACAGTGCGCAACGCAGACCCCGCAGCCCTCGCAGGCCGTGGCATCGATTGTGAAGTCGGCCTCGTCCGCACCGCCCGCGCTGCGCAGCACGGCGTCGAACCGGCAGTGTGCCAGACAGGCGCCGCAGCGGATACAGTCGGCCGACCGAATGACGGCTTCGTGCCCGCAAACGAACGGTGTGCGTTGGCGGACTGTCGGCGCGAGCACCAGGTGCAGGTCGGCGGCGTCGACATCGCAATCGGCCGTCACGACGGGTGCGGCCAGCGCGGCGAACGATGCCGTCAGGCTGGTCTTGCCGGTGCCGCCCTTGCCGCTGATGATGACGAGTTCGTGCATGCCAAGATGTCCTGTCAGGCTGTGTGCTCATGAATGACGAGTGCGCCGACCGCTTCGATGGCTTGGCGGAGAAAACACGGGAGACACTCGAGTGTGGTGCTCAGCATACGGGCCTCGCAGGTGAGGCGTCATCCGATGGCGCCACGGGCGTTGTGACAGACTGATCAAGCAGCAGGCTGGCTGCGAGCCGCACGCAGTCTACGCATGAGAGGCGGGCGGCCCGACGGATTTCCCGGCAGGTCTCGGCGCCGGCTTGCGCCACGAACGCGTGTCGCAACCGATCCCGGACCGCCGGTTCGTCGGCCAACGTGAGTGCGGCGTGGAGCGCACCGCATCGGCCGTTCTCGGCCCGGCCACCCCCCTGGTGCCGGGCTTGAGCAATCTGCTCCTCGGCGATCGTTCGATGCTCCTGAAACCCGCGCAAGACGCTTTGCGCGCAGTTCAGGCGCTCGCGCTGGTACGCATTCAAAGCTCGTTCTACCGGCATACGCGCTCTTCCATATGTTTCCACAGATCCAACAGCAGCGTACGCCACGGCGGCACGACGGTCACCGCCAGGACGCCACGTGAATAGGCCTCGGCAACCCGCCGGTCGTCGGGGAGTTCCAATAGCACCGGCAGCCCGGCCGCGGCGCAGTAGTCGTGCACGCGCCGATCGCCGCTGTCGACGCGGTTGATCGCGACGCCGCACGGCCGGCCGAGTGTGCGCAGCATCTCCACGGCCAGTTGCAGGTCGTGCAGGCCGAAAGGGGTCGGTTCCGTCACGAGCAGGACGAAGTCGGCATCCCGAACCGTGGTCACCACCGGACAAGAAGTGCCGGGCGGCGCATCGAGAATCGCGCAGCAGTCATGACGCAGCTTGCGTTTGACGGCCCGGATCAGGGGCGGGGCCATCGGTTCGCCCACGTTCAGACGGCCCTGGACGAAGGCGATGGCGCCGGCGTGTCCGCTTTCGACCACGCCGATTGGCCGCTCCTGCTCGCGAATCGCTCCGACCGGGCAAACCAGCGCACAGCCCCCGCAGCCGTGACAGAGCTCGGGGAACACCAGCGCAGTCTTCAGCATGGCGATCGCGTGGTATTGGCAGGCCTCGGCGCACTTGCGGCACGCCGTGCATTTCGATGCATCCACAATCGGTACGGGGATGCCCACCCGGTTGGAGGTGACGACGGTCGGTTTCAGGAAGATGTGGCCGTTCGGTTCCTCGACGTCGCAATCCAGATACTGCGCGAGCCGCCCTTCGTCCGCGAGCGTCTGCGCGAGGTTGACCGCCACCGTGGTCTTGCCGGTGCCGCCTTTGCCGCTGGCCACTGCTAGTTTCATAGGTTGTCCGGTTTCGGTCACGTGCGCAAGGTGTCATGTCAAGGTGTCATTCGTCCGCGCGGGGAAGAGCAGCGGTCTGGTGCGCCAGGCGTCGCCCGCGGGCCTGCGCGTCGGCTTCGTCCAGGCCGTCCTGCCAGCCGTTACGAGTGTCGTCGAGGCGGTCGAAACGCGCCGTGTAGGGCTTGATGTCCAGCAGCGGCGTGCCGTCCAGCACGTCGATGCCGTCCACCTCCAGCGTGCAACCCTCCACACGCAGCAAACGTACGATACTCATCCCGATGGGGTTGGGGCGCGCCGGCGCCCAGGTGGCGAAAATGCCGTGCCCTCGCCGCCGCGTGCTGACCGGCGCCCTCAGCTTTGCGGATCAGACGCTTCGCCCGTAACGGTCTCGAGCCGCCGACGAACCTCTGCCAGCGAGGCTTCGAGTGCGGTCTGTTGGCGTTCGAGCGTCGCGCGCTGCGTTTCACGCACGGCCGCTTCAGGCGGCGTCGCCGAACCGCGCAGCCAGCCCGGCTGTCCGGTGGCGCGGAACATGTTCCGCCAACCCCGTCCGCCGCCCCACGCGCCGCGTCCGCGGCCAGCGCCCAATCCACAGCCACGACCGCCCACTCCGGCGGTTAAGCCCGGCTGTGCAACGCCTGCGCAAGGACCCGCACCGCGTCCTGTCATCGGCCCCATTCCTTGGGGCCCCATTCCGTTTCCTCTTGGCATTGTCTGCTTCCTTTCCTCTGACTGGTTACGCCCAGTGCCCATCCACGTTGGCGGCGGTAGCCGCCTGCAACTCGCCCGACTTGAACTTCGCGACGGCCTCCGCCACGCTCATCTCTCCGACGCGGTAGATGCGGATGCCGGCCGCGCTCAGCGCTCGGAAGGCCTTCGGCCCGACATTGCCCGTCAGGACTGAGCCGGCGCCCAATTGGACTACTGTTTCGGCGGCCTGGATGCCGGCGCCTTGCGCGGCTTGGAGGTTCTGCGCGTTGTCATGGACAACCAATTCATCGCGCTCGAGGTCCACTACCGCGAAGAACTTGGCGCGCCCGAAGCGCGGGTCGACCTGACTCGAAAGCTCCCGTCCCGTTGCGGTGACTGCGATTTTCATCTTGCACTCCTTACTGTCAAGGTGTCCGGTCCCTGGTTGGCGACACCGGGTTCCACCGTTTCGCCGCCGCCTTCCGCGGCATCCTGGCATGCACAGGTCCGGGGCCGACAGGTCGCCCGCCAGCCAGGCGGCCAGCACGTCTTCCACGGTGCCGGCTGTAAAGGGCACCACCTCAATACGCGCGGCTGCCAGCACGGCGGCCACGGGCTGCGAGACGGCGCCACAGATCAATACCTCGGCGCCCAGCGCCACCAGGCGGTCCGCTTGCGCCTGCCCCTGCAGGCCGGGAAGCGTCTCCTCGCGCTGGGTCAGCACGCGGTGGCCTTCGGTCTCCACGAGCTGAATCTGTCGGGCCACGTCGAACACCGGCGAGATCCTCCCGTTCCATGTCGCCAACGCCACCTTCATGCTCCGAGTCCCTTCGCATCGTCAGCAGGTAGGTATCACGAATCGTGCCAGGATTCGGTCCCGACTGTAGCGGCGGCCTAAGCTGTTTGAAGAGAAGCGGATGCAGCACGAACAGACCCGGTAGCGCTCCCGCATAGAGTTGCGCCAGCGCGACTGGCTGTTGCCATGTGAGTCGCACCTACGCGACTCTTATATCAAGATCCAAGGGCAAGCGCCTGGACGCCTCCGCCGGGGTTGGCGAAGGCGTGAAGACGCCAACCGGCCACGCAGGCGGAGCCTTGGCAGTGCGCGTTGGTCCACCAGACCGATGACGGAACGCGGGAGTTGACAACCTCCGCCACTGGCGTATACTGGCGTCATGATCTTCGTCGAGACCTCCGTGTTCACGAGAGAGATCAAGGGGCTCTTGACGGACGACGAGTACCGCAGGCTACAGACGGCGCTCATGTACAGGCCGGATGCGGGAGATATCATCCGTGGCGGAGGTGGCCTGCGAAAGGTGCGGTGGAACCCTTCCGGTAAGGGCAAGCGGGGTGCCTTACGAGTGATCTACTATTGGGACCCGCCAGGAACGGTTTACATGCTTTTGCCGTACAAGAAGACGGATCAAGACGACCTGACGCCCGATCAACTGAAGTTCCTTCGGAATATGGTCAAGGAGTGGTTGCTATGAAAGACGAGACCTTCGCCAAACTGGCCGCAAGCATCAAGGAAGCCGGAGAAATCAAGGCTGGTCATCAGACAGCAAGCCGGATGTACGAGATCAAACCGCCCGAAATCCGAATGGTCCGGGAACGTCTGGACGTGTCGCAGGATGAGTTTGCAGTGATGATCGGGGTGAGCATCCGAACCCTGCAGAACTGGGAACAGGGCAGACGGCAGCCAGTGGGACCCGCCAAGGCATTGCTGACGATCGCATCCCGCAATCCCGCAGCGGTTCTCGACGCTTTGCACGCAACAAGGACTGGCCCAACATCCAAGTCCACACGATACTCAACCCGCGCGGCGCGTGTCTCGAACGCGTGACATGGCATGTTGGCACCGGAGAAGAGATGACTCCCGCAGAGGCGCGGAGGCGCAGAGGATGACAGAAAACGAAATCGGCACACGAGTGATTGAAGCGGCTAGTGCGGTGCACCGGGCCACGAAGTACGAAGCAGCGGCGTCGTATGGGGATTGGTGCCGGGCCTACGTGCACGATGCACGAGGTGCGTGCATCCATGTTGACTGTCTGCCTGCAACTCGTTGCAGCTTCGGCTGTTGCTTCGTGCTCTTCGAGTCCTTCGTGGTGTAACTCCCGTTCCCGGGATGAACCAAGGTCTGCGAAATCTGCGGACAACAACTTCACGTAATCGGCAAGGTGGTGCTGGCTCGCGAACCGGCCTACCGCGGGCTGAGGGATGTCATGAGAACCGGGATCACCCGCTGTGTGAATGGCCTTGATGAACACCCTCTGCGCCTCTGCGCGAGACCATGCCTTACCTGCCGCGCGGCTTCCAGAAGGTCCGCGTCTACGGCTGCCTCAGCGATTATGGATCACCGCTCACCGACAACCGCCGCTTCTTGGTTCAACGCAGCCCCCTCGTTTGTTCGCGGCGCAGCCGCGCGGAAGGCTCGTCTCGTTGCGCCTGGAGGGCCGTGCTTGTCACGGCCGCGCGGACAGGCTTGGCAGCGTCCTCAGCCATGGCGATGGCCGCAGGGCGGGCACAACCGTTTCGTGACGATAGGCCGCGGCCGGGTGGAGGTCAAGCGGGAACACCGCAACCCAAAACTGTGAGAGTTGGAATGGTGGATTGCTGAAATCGTGGACGGCTGTGCGTTGAATCCCGCATCCCATGCGGAGTCTTGCACGGCGAAGCCCTCCGTGGAGGGAACGCAGGCGGTTCGCGTTCCATCCATGCCATGGTGAGGACTGCTGGGCAGCGAATCGCAGGCAATTAGACTGTCTGATGGGCCATTTCCCAACATTCTAGCATTCCAATGCTCCATCTCGCGCAATCTAGGGTCCTGTCAAGAAACCGACGCCTATTCCCGGCGCCGTCTTCCTGGTTTCTTGAGTTCCCAATGGCCAATTGGATGCTCCTTGGGTGGCCCCCACCTACAACGTCGCCGAACGCGGCATCGAGGCCTTCCGCGAGATCTCCGGCGGCCTCGTCTCGGTCGTCGGGCGCGGCCCCTGCAAAGTCGAGTTCCAGGGCCCGGGCGCCGACGAGCCCACCCGCGTCTGGTTCCTCTCGGCCGACAACGCCGAGGCCATCCGCGGCTATGGCTTTCAGGGGCTGGTGATCGACGAGGCCGCCTCGATCTCCCAGGACGTCTGGCACTACATCCTGCGCCCGACCATTTCTCAAACCCTGGGCTGGGCCATCTTTGTCAGCACGCCCAAGGGCCGGAACTGGTTCTACGACCTGTTTACGCGCGGCTTGGACCCCACCGAGACCGACTATGCCAGCTTCACCTTCCCGAGTAATGCCTCGCCCTACTTCCCGGCCCACGAATGGGAGGAAGCCCGGCGGACGTTGCCGGAGGATGTCTTCCGTCAGGAGTACATGGCGGAGTTCCTGGAAGATTCTGCAGGAGTCTTCAGAGGCATCGATGCCTGTTTGTATCCGCAGATCGACGCCGATGGCCGCAGAGGGGAACCGCAGCGGAGCGTGGTGATCGGCTGCGACGTGGCCAAGCATACGGACTGGACAGTCCTGATCGCCATGGAGGCCGAGAGTGGCCGCTGCTTCGCCATGGAGCGCTTCAACCAGCTCGACTGGCCGATCCAGAAGGAGCGGATCGTGGGGTTTGCCAGGCGGTGGCGCGGCCGGGTGATCCTGGATGCAACCGGGGCTGGCGATCCGATCTACGACGATCTGAAGCGCGTGCTGCCGGACATCGAGGGGTACAAGTTCACGGCGCCAGCAAGGTGGCGCTGGTGCAGCGGTTGAGCGTGGCGGTCGAGCAGCGCCGCGTACAGTGGCCGGCGGCGAGGTCTGCCGGTGGGACGGTGGGGCAGGCTGGCGTTGGCACGGGTGGACCGTCTGACCGTCCGACCGCCGGACCGTCTGACTGGAGCATCCTGACCGCCGAGATGAAGCGCTATGAGTACGCGATCGGGCCAAGCGGGAGTCTGAGTTACAGCGCGCCAGCCGGCTACCACGACGATTGCGTGATGGCGTTGGCGCTCGCGAACCACGGCTGGTGGGAAGCCGAGACATGCGGGCACATATACCGGCTCGGGATCGGCTACGGGCGGAGCTGGATCGGCTCGGGCAGGCGCAGAGGTAGCAGAGGGGAGCGGTGTCTGGATGGGTGAAGCGGCGAGCGTCACGAGGCACGAAGCGACGTATCCTGGGACGCTTGATTCGGCCCGTCATTTCTCCGCTTGAGGTGATTCCTGGCCACACGACCGGCCTTCCGCCCGGCGAAAACAAGTGCAACTCCAATTCCTGAGTAGAGCGTCCCAAAGATCAGGTGAAGATGCAGGTCTCCCGGACGCGGACATGGACCGCCGAGGTAACAGACAACTCCAAAGAGGGTGATCCACGCGCCAAGCACAAAAAGAACAGCTTGTGCTACAAACCATGTGGCGGCTAGAGCCGTGTGACGTGTCGTCGATCTCATAGCATGCTGGCGGCGCGCTAGCTCAGCGGAACAGTTCACGCATAACCCTCGCGAACCTTTCCTTGATGGCTGCCGCCATGTGTCCGCTGATCTTCCTGATCATCACATCTGCCGCCCTGTAGTCCGCGATCACCGTGGCACCTCCGCACAAGCGTAGTCATCCACCTAACCATGGATCGGCAATTCTCCCTTGCCGTGTCACTTGTGCACGACGTCGGCTCCTTGCACGCGCGATCGCCCGTCTTGGTCCGGGAAGTCGATTCCCAGGGTGTGCATCTTGCGGAAGAGGGTGCTCTTGTGCAGGCCAAGGGCACGGGCGGTCGCGAGGCGGTTGAAGCCGTTTTGCTGTAGGGCCGCGCGGATGGCCAGCGCTTCGGTGGCGCGCGTCTGTGCAGAGATGGTCGCACCGATTGGCGGCTCTGCCGGCGCGGGGGGGCGGCCCGTGAGCTCGGGCGGCAAGTGGCCCCGTTCGATCTTTCCCGGCCCGCAGAGTACGAAGGCGCGCTCGACCAGGTTTTCCAATTCCCGCACGTTGCCGGGGTAGTCGTGGGCCATGAGCAGGGCCATGACTTCGGGAGCGACGCCGGCGACCGCCTTGCCCTGCCGGCGGTTGAAGCGGGCGATGAAGTGGTCAACCAGGAGCGGCACGTCCTCCTTGCGTTTGCGCAGCGGTGGGATGTCCAGGCTGACGACGTTCAGGCGGTAGAACAGGTCCTCGCGGAAGCCGCCGGTGCGGATCAGTGTCGCCAAGTTGCGGTGGGTGGCTGCGATGACGCGCACGTCCGCGCGTCGCGTCCGGGTGGCTCCGAGCGGTTCGTAGGTCCGCTCCTGGAGCACGCGCAGCAGGCGCACCTGCATCGCGGTGCTGATGTCGCCAATCTCGTCCAAAAAGACCGTGCCGCCCTCGGCGAGCGCGAAGCGGCCGGGCTTGTCGTTCACGGCCCCCGTGAACGCGCCCTTCACGTAGCCGAAGAGCTCCGATTCGAGCAAGGTGTCGGGCAGAGCCCCGCAGTTGACCGGCACGAACGGCTGGTGCTTGCGCGGGCTGAGGTTGTGGATGGCGCGCGCGAAGAGTTCCTTGCCCGTGCCGGTCTCGCCGTGGATCAGCACTGTCGCGTCACTGGGGGCGATCTGGGGCAGGAGGTCGAAGAGCCGGCGCATGGAGGGACTGCGGCTGACGAGGTCACCCACCTGGATCCGGCCTTCCAGTTCCTTGCGCAATTCCTCCACCAGGCTCAGGTCGCGGAAGGTCTCTGCGCCGCCGACGATCCGGCCGCGGTCATCGCGCAGAATGGCTGTGGAGACCGAGATGGGAATCCGGCGGCCGTCGGCATTCACGATGAAAGCCGACTGGCTGACCACCGGCTTGCCGGTCTTGACGGTGTGCCGCAGCGCGCAGTCGGCTTCGCACATGCTGGCGCGGAACACATCGGAGCAGGGTTTGCCCAGGGCGTCCCGCCGGCGAATGCCCGTGATGGCCTCGGCCGCGCGGTTGAAAGAGGTGATGCGCCAGTCGCCATCCACGGTGAAAACGCCGTCGGAAATGCTCTCCAGAATGCTCTCGGCACCGGTCGGAAGCGGCGTCGGGCGCTTCGCGGCCTTGGACCGACTCACATAGTTCGTGACGCGCATTACTTGGATCATAGCAGGTTTGAGGCGTCGAAAGCCACCGCGCCTTCGACCTGCTAGACGACGACGGCCGCTGCTTCCCGGACTTGGGCATCCTGCGTGCCGACCGCCGCCGGATCGAGGCCGATGGAAAGCTTTCGCTCTGCCGATTGTCCGGCTCGCCGACCTGATCCAGACTTCTCGTTCCTAGATCTAGTCGATGGGCAGGGGCTCGCCGTCGGCCGGGCGCCCCGCTTCGAGTTTGCAGAGAGCCTGGCAGAGCTCCGTTACCAGGGCTTCCATTTCCGAGGTCTTGTCGCGGAAGTAGCGCTCGACCAGACCCAGATGGCGGGCGATGAACCGCCGCACGCGGCCGTGGGGATAGGCATGCACGGCGACCTCGTACCGACAGCGCCCGCTCGCCGACGCCGGGGCCACGGTGACATAGGCCAGGGATTCAAACGTGCCGAAGTCGCGCTCCCCGAACGTGTAGAACAGGATTGCGAACCCGTCGCCGGCGAGCGGCAGCCGACCCACCTCTGTGATCTCCGAGTGCTGGCCGTGGCGATTGACGTAGGCATAGGTGTTCGTGCCGGTGTTCCGGACGACGAACTCGGGCGATTGCCCGGCGGGGAGCTGGCGTGCATACTGCTGCTGGACCAGGTCCAGCAGGTTCGTCCGCGCCAGGAGGGCGCAGGCGTTCGCTGGATCGATGGCGAGCGTTCCCGTGCGGTTTACCGGGATCGTGTGCTTGGTCAGGAGTGCCACGGACGGCGCGTGGAGTCGGACGAGTCGCTCGCAGGCGGTTGCCGACGTGGCGGCGGCATCCGGCACCGTCGCGTGCGCACCCGTCGCCACCGCTGTGCAGACACAGGCCGCCAGGATCGAGCACCAGCGGTGAAGAGTTGCGTTTTGGCACGGAGTGCGTGGAGCGGTCAGGTGCATATGTGTCCGATCTGAAGGGTAGCCCGGGGCGCGGTGCCCGAACGTTACGGGCGGTTACCGGCGTTGGTTGCCGTCCCGCAGATTGACGCCAGCAACATCGAAAACATATTTCTCGCACAGCAAGGTCAGCCGATGGTGAGTGGAGCGTGCGGTTTGTGCTCAAATCACGTTAGAACTTGGTGTAACTGACGGTGTGGCGCCACATCGCAGCCGAAGAACCGCTGGCTTGCCGTGGCCAATCAACGACGTTGCCTCCGTGGCCAAACACGCCTTGACTACAGCCGCCTGTCTGGGCATCCTTATTCGGGTTAGCAGCGTGTCGGACTTAGAGTTCTTTCGGCAAAACATACACGTTTTTTGCGTGCATCTTTTCTATCGTGGCACGGGCTTCCATCCCGTAGCCGGCTACGGGATGGAAGCCCGTGTCATGTTGGGTTGCGGGCGGAGCCCGCCTTAGGAGCCTGTCGGTACATGCTGGGGCAACGTACGAAGCCTACGCCCGACAGGCTCCTGGAGAGGTACGAACTTGCGTGTCAATACATCTGGCCGAGTTCTTTCACCGTCTTGGGCGCTGGCCGCGCCGCTGAGTCTCCTCCTTACCGCGCCGGCGACCGCCGCGCCTTCGACCAACTTCGTCCTGCGCGCGCTCCCGGCATCGGCGGCCGTGGTGACGGATGGATCGCTAACCGAGTGGAACCGCGCGGGCGAGATTGCGCTCTGCGATGACTTCGCCACGCCGCATCGTTTCGCACGCGTTGCGGCCATGTACGACCGAGACGGTCTCTACCTGGCCTTCGCGTTTCGTGATGCGACCCCGCTGGTGAACTGGACCGACCCCGTGAAGCAAAACGGGCAGGGCTGGCGTGGCGACGCGGTGCAGTTGCGCTTCTGGTGCGAGCCGGAAAAACCCCTCGGTCCGCCCGACGGCGGCCGCCTCACCCACGTCGATTGCTACTGGCACACGCCGTCCCGGCGCGCCGCGGCCTGCGTTGTCTGGGGCGACATGGCAGCCAACGGCGTGGTCGAGGGCAAGCTGCGACAAGCGATCGGCGCGGGCGTTGAGACGGGTTTTCAGACCGCCCCTGACGGGCGCGGGTACGTTCAGGAGATGCGCATTGCCTGGAAATTGCTCCGGCGCGACGGCACGGCCTATCGCCCTGGCGAGAGGTTGCGGCTGGGCGTCGAACTCTTCTGGGACACGGGCGGACGCTCCTTTGCGGCCGACCGCGTCACCGACCTCCTGAACCCTGCGCAGCCGCAGCGCGACTATTTCTGGGAGAACCGCGAAGCCTGGGGCACGCTGGCCTTTGTTGCGGCCGACGCCATGACTGCCGCTGAGGCTGCGGATTCCGCCAGCCAGATTGCGGCGATCGAGGCGCGCTGGCAGCCGCAAGCCATCCCGGCTCCGGCTACGGCGGCCGTTCCCATCCTGGCCACCAACCGCCCCTGCGGCGCGGACACGCCGGCCGATCGCCTGGTCAACACCTGGTATGCCGAGGGTACGGCCGCCGGCAACCGCGGCGACGCCTACGACAACCTCGACCGCGGCCACTCGCTGCTGGCAGGGGCCGACTTTCCTCAGATGACGTCCGTGGTCTACTCCGCCGAGGCCAGTGCCCGCGATGACGACATCGGGGCGGCCCGCAGCGTACGCCCGGGTATCACGGTGGGCAACTCCTCGACCGCCGGACCTGCCGAGGGTGGCGGCTGCCATGGCCGCACGCTGGCCCTCACGCCCGGCGGACTGGCGCTGCTTTACGCCCAGTATCGCGGCAACAACCTCTACATCTACCCTGAACACCAGGACCATGATCCCGGCCACAACGGCCGTCCCGGGCATGGCGATCTGCTGCCTGCGAACCACCCCTACCTGATCCTGAGTCAGGGCTCCTCGGGTTCCGACCAGCCTTTTGTCAGCGCGTGCGTCCGCGCTTTGGCGGCCCTGCGGCCGGAAACCAAGCGCGTGCTTGCCGCCAAAGGTCTGTTGATGCCGACGTTGCAAGGACTGATGCGCGCCACCAACCGCGGCATTGACGGCGAGGCCGCGTACCTGAGCGGCCGCGCCCATCCGCCGGTTTTCTGCGGCGAGGCACTCGACCCTGAACGCCTGGTGCGCGCGGCCCACGACCTCACGCCCGCGACGCTTCCACCGCTGGCCCTGCTGCGCGTGCTCGACGAGGCCGCTCCCGCGGACGGAACCGCCTGGGCGGAGGAACGCCTGGCAGACACCCCCGCGGCCGTCGTGCGGGTCCATCGTCGGCCGGACCGCGCGCTGCGCCTGACCCTGAGCGCCGCCCCCAGCCTCGATCCGAATGGCCGCCCCCTGACCTTCCGCTGGGTCGTGCTGCGCGGCGACCCCGGTCGCATGGTGCTGACGCCGCGGGCGGGCGGCCGCGAGGCTGAGATCTCGATCGGCTGGCACGGGCGCTTCGCGGCAGAGCCCGGCGCGGCCATCGAGGGCAACCGCGTCGACGTCGGTCTGTTCGTCCACAACGGCCTGCACTGGTCGCCACCCGCGTTCCTGACGGTCTTCTATCCCGACCACGAACGTCGCTGGTACGAGGCCGACGGGCGGTTGCTGGCAGTTGACCCCGCGGCTGTCGATCTCGAGATCGGTTACGCGGCGACCGCGCTGGTGGCAGTTCCCGACGTGAAGCGCTACGACGTTTTCGATTGGGGCCGCGCCTTTGCCGTGCTGTGCGACGGTCCGGCGGAGGGCCTGCCGCGCCGGCTCTTCGAGGCCCATGCGCAGCCGGGCGACCTGGCGCTGCTGCGTGAGGCGGCGGTGGAGTTCGCTGCCGAGGATGCCTCGCGCACCGGCCGCGTGGCCGCCATTTTGGGCGACGCGCGCCTGGACCGCCACGGTCAAAAGCTCGCCCTGGGCAAGCTCTCGGAGACCCTCTCTGGTGCCCTGCTCAAGCCGCGCGGACCGGCGAATCGCACAGCCAAGGCGGTCCTGGAAGGCGTCCTGAACCGCATGCGGGCCGATCCCGATCTCCTGGTCGCGCACGTTGCCGAGGTCGACCGTCTGGCCGCCGCCGCCGGACCGCCAGCCCAGGCCGCCCTGCGCGACACCCGCCAGCGAATCGAGGCCCTGGGGCCGAACGTGGACCGTCACCATCCCCTGTGGCGGGAGCGGACCGAACAGCTCAACCTTGCGACCCTGAACGCCGTGCTCTACCGCGACTTCCTCGAGGCCCCGCCGCGCACCAACTACACGGATGCCCGACTCCTGAAGGGACACGCTTCCGGGCACACGCCCGACCCGAACCCGTGAATCTGGGAACGGGACTGACACCTAGAAGGGGTACGCGAGATCCAATGGGGCAAGAGCACGCCCTTTCCCATCGAGATCGACGGCTGACCGGTTACAGGATGAGCTTCACCCCGCCGGCCTTGGCGGCCTCCACTACGGTCACCAAGTGTGAGGCGGTGGGTGGCACGCCGGGGTTGGGCTCCAACTCCGACAGCACCTCCAGGCCGAAGCGATGTGCCAGGTAGACCCAGCTTCGGTGGTAGGTGACAATCTTTGTTCCTTGCAGCGGCAACACGGCTGCGTTGAGGATGTGGACAACACATCCACGTGGTGGAGGGCCGGCGCGACCAGCGAACCACCTGTGAAACATGCCAGCGCCAGAGATGACAGCCAACGCATCATGTGTTGGCAACTATGGGCACAGGGTTGGAAACAGTCAGGGCCTAACAGCCCCGACACACCAATCTTCGCGGGTGCGGGCAGAGGCGGGTTGGCGTGGATCCCAGGGCGATGCTCTGGGCTATGTTAAAGCGGGCCGTTAGACTGCGGGAGACGATGTGTCCCTCGATGCGCCGCCAGTAGATTCTCGGAACGGGAAAACCAGAAGGCGCGTTCCGCTCGCTGTTTTCGGTGTCGCAACTTGTGACGCCATGCGCGGCCGCACATCACGGGCGCTTCTCGAGCTTCTCGAGTTGCCTCTCCCGGTGGATGGGGTATACTGCACGCATCACGGGTGTCGGGCGGCGACCCTGATGGTCGTTTGCCGTCACCGTTGTGACGGCCGCACGCCGCGGCCCGCCGGGGTAGCCGTCCATGAGATCCAACCGTATCCTGTTTGTGTGTGCGCTGGCTTTGGCAATGGGCGGGCCTCCCTTCGAGGCCCGGGCCGACGCGCAGTCCGCGCTTCTGGCCCGGAATCGCAAGGCGATCCGAAAGGTCTTCTCGGACACGAAGGACCCTGCCCGCCGGAACGAGGAGCGGATTCTGACGTTCATCGTGGAATCCGAGGACCCGGACGAGGTCAAGACCCAGCTGCTGGATGAGAATCTCCAGCGGCTGAACAAGTTGGCGGGGGCCTACGTCGACAGCGATGGCGATGGACTGAACGACCTGTCAGATCCCTTGCCGATGGTGGCGGCTTGCCCGCTGTACTGGGTCGTGGAGTCTTTCTCGGTTGGCTGGCGGCCGGAGGATCTGGACGCCGCCGGGGGCGTTGCCAAGCTTGCGGAACTGGTGGCCGAAGCACCCGTCCGGGCCGAGTTCGTGCGGGCTGCACAGGTGCGGTTGTACGAGCGGCAGAACTGTGGCGGCGAGCAGGCCGGGCGCGCCAGCGCCGCCAGCGCCCATCCCTTGGCCGGCACGCGCGCCGGCCAGGGGACGGCCGCCCATCGCGAGGCCCTGCAGCGCTTCAGCCTCTTCGGGTCCGGTTGTGTGGCATGGAATGGCGTGACCGGTCAACGTGCGGCCCAGGCGGCGGCGGTGGCGGAACGGGTTGCCGAGGTGACGCGCGACGCGCCGACCTGGCTGCAGTTCCGGTTGCGGTTCCAGACCCTCGACGCGCGGCCGATACGCTGCCGGGCGGTCGAGATACCGGTCGAACTGGACGGGCGCGTGATCGGCTGGGCCATTCCGGTTGAGGTCGCGGCGCGGGAGGCCGGGTTCGTCATTCCCGAGCAACCGGCCGGAGGCCTGGCCGTGGACTTCAGCCTGGTGCTGGACCGCCGGGCCGCCCGCCACTGGCTGGAGCGCCTGATTGCTGGCGCGCCGCAGATTGCGGTGACCGGTTGCCGCGGCCGCATCCTGGCCGGCGATGGCGACGCCAGCACGGATGTCACCGCCCTGATGCGACGGATTGTGTCCCGGACGGTGGCGCTCACGGTTGACGGGGGTGACGGCTGTCCGCTGGTCTGGCGGATGGCGCGCGAACTGGACGGCGCGCGCATGCGCGTCACGGATGCGCTGGCCGTCCTGAACCGGGTTTCCATGCAGGCCGCCGGCCAACCGGTTCTGGCCGGCAAGGACGGATGGCCGCTCTCGCTGGCGTCCTGGGACAATGGCAGTTGGGACCGCTGGTGGTGGATCCGGCGCGGCGGCCGTGACGTGACGCGGACGGACTGGACCGGCGAGCCGATGGACCGTGACGTCCTGTGCACGCGCAGCGACCGGTGGCCGCCGCTGGCGGAGGCGGCGCTGAAGGCCTCCGATCCGGCCCTGTCCGTGCCGGGAATCGACAGTCTCCGGGGCCGCAAGGCATGGCTGGACGGACGGGTCGAGGATGCCCTCCAATGGTATGGGCGCTCGGCCGCGGCCGGCTTCGCGCCCAGCCAGACGTGGCTGGGGTATGCACTGCTGGAGGGGCGCGGGGGTGCGACGAATCGCGCGGCGGCTGCGGGCTGGTTCAGGATGGCAGCTGATCAGCACTACGCGCCCGGCGAAACCTGGCTGGGTATCTGCCAGCTGCGCGGTTATGGAATGCCTCGCAGTCCGATCGATGCGTTGGGCGTGTTTCTCAGAGCGGCGGGGCAGGGATATCCCGAGGCGCAGGCCCGTGTGGGCCTTTGCATGTCACAGGGCGTTGGTTCGGCTGCCGATCCGATCGAAGCCGAGGTCTGGTTGCGGCGGGCCGCAGGCCAGGACTATGCCGCCGCCCAGGTCGCACTTGGGAGACTGCTGTTGAGCCGGTCGGCGGGTTCCGACGTCTCGGCGCAAGAGTCCGCCTTCTGGTTTGAGCGTGCGGCGGCGCAGGGCGACGTGGCGGGACAGACGCTGCTGGCCCGTGCCTGTTACGAGGGGCGCGGGCGGTCACGCGATCCGGCGGCGGCCGTGAAGTGGTATCGGAGCGCCGCACAGCAGGGTTCGGCTTCGGCGCAGGCCGGCCTGGGGCGCTGCTATTTCGAGGGGCAGGGCGTGCGGCGCGACCTGGCCGCCGCAGTGGTCTGGCTGCGACAGGCGGCCGAACTCGGCGACCCCGATGGACAGCAGTGGTTTGCGTTGTGCCTGCTTCAGGGCCGTGGCACGGCGGCCGACCCGGCCGCCGGGGTCGTGTGGTTGGGGCGGGCCGCGGATCAGAATCTGGCCCCGGCACAGGTCCTGCACGGTCTGTGTCTGCAGCGTGGTCTCGGTGTAGCCGCCGATCCGGTGGCGGCGGCCGGCCGGTTCCGCCAGGCCGCCGAACAAGGCCACGCCGCGGGCCAGATCTGGCTTGGTTACTGCTATCTCAACGGGCTGGGGCTCGCACGCGACCCGGACGCCGCGCGGAAGTGGTTCGCGCGCGCGGAGGCGCAGGGCGTGCCGCTTGCCCGGCAGTACTTGGAGCAGGTGCCGTCGGAGCCCCCAGCCACACCGCTTCAGTAGAACGGTACTCCCGCGCCGTTCCGGGGCGTTCCGTCTGCAAATTGTAACTGCGATCCCGCCAACGATGGAGTTCTCCATGCATCCCATTTTGCAACCACATGGTCCGGTTCCCGCGCCGCGTCAACTTCATTGGCATGCCCTGGAGCTTTATGGCTTTATCCACTTCACGGTCAACACCTTCACAGACAAGGAGTGGGGCTATGGCGACGAATCGCCGGCAGTCTTCAACCCGACCGCCCTGGATGCGCGCCAGTGGGCGCGCGTCGCGCGTGCGGCCGGCATGCGCGGTCTGATCCTGACGGCCAAGCACCACGACGGCTTCTGCCTGTGGCCCAGTCGCCACACGGAGCATTCGGTTCGCAACAGTCCCTGGCGCGGCGGCCGGGGCGACGTCGTGCGTGAGTTCGTCGACGCTTGCCGCGAAGAGGGCCTGGGCGTCGGGCTCTACCTGTCGCCGTGGGATCGCAACCACGCCGCGTACGGACAGCCCGCCTATGTGGACTACTACCAGCGCCAACTCGAGGAGCTGATGACCCAGTACGGCGAGTTGTTCGAAGTCTGGTTCGACGGCGCCAACGGCGGCGACGGGTACTATGGCGGCGCGCGTGAACGGCGCACAATCGACCGGCGCACCTACTACGGATTCGGCGAGCTGTGGGAGACCGTGCGCCGCCTGCAGCCCGGCGCCGTGATGTTCAGCGATGCCGGCCCGGACATACGCTGGGTCGGCAACGAGTCCGGCTTCGCCGCCGAGACCACGTGGTACAACTTCGACCTCAAGGGACGCTACCCCGGCTTCGAACGCCAC
>CAZZCT010000031.1:0-9293 GCA_964652365.1 uncultured Lentisphaerales bacterium | reverse complement strand
GGCAACGAGACCGGACTGGCGCCCGTCACCTGCTGGGCGCGCATTCATCCGGCCGGCTTCTTCCCCGGCGATGTTTGCGACGCGACGCGCCTGGGTTCGGGCGACGCCGACGGCGGCGTGTGGCGGCCAGCCGAGGTCGATGTCTCGATCCGGCCGGGCTGGTTCCATCATCCGTCGGAGGTGCCGCGGCCGCTGGATGACTTGGTGAACATCTACTTTGCGTCGGTCGGGCGCGGCACCAACCTGCTGCTGAACCTGCCGCCGGACCGACGCGGCCTGTTGCCGGAGGACGATGTGGTTCGACTGGTGGAGTGGCGCCGCGCCCTCGACACGGTGTTGGGGACCGATCTGGTCGCCGGCCGGCCGGTCGAGGCCTCGAACACCCGTGCCAACGATCCGACCTGTGCGGCCAGCCACCTGACCGACGGTCGGCCGGAGACTTTTTGGGCCGCCGATGACGGTGCCGGCGAGGTGGCGGTGACCGTGAAGCTCGACCCGGCGGCCGGACGGGTGGGGGCCGTGCGCATCGACGAGTTCATTGAGCTTGGACAGCGCGTCGAGCGCTTTGCGGTCGACGTCGAACTGCATGGCTGGCAGTGGCAGGAGGCGGCCGTCGGCACAACCATTGGGCCGCGCCAGATCGTGCGCATTCCACCGCTCAAAGCCAGCGCCGTGCGGGTGCGTATCCAGCAGGCGCAAGCGGCGCCCGCGCTGCGGAGGCTTTCGGTCTTCGCCGCCAGCTGAGGCGCACATACGCAGGCACGTGGCGCGTGCGGGCTTTCGCGTCGTTGTCGCGACCTGTTGGCGTACGGTACGGGTCCACGGATGGGACGGGGAGCGGAAGATCACGGCGGAGGACCGCCGGGTCCAGACGGCGGTGTTGGCAGGACAATGGGGTGTGCATGAAGACGGTGGCCTTGGCGGAGCAGTTTGCCCGGCGCTGGTGGTTGGCGGCCATCATGAGCCTGATCGCCGCCGCGGTGTGCCGGCCGGCCGCCGCGGACGTGCCGCCGGGCGGGAACTGGTCCGGATGGCGCGGCAATGGTTCCGGGATCAGCGGCGAGTCCGGCCTCCCGCTGACGTGGACCGCCACGAACGGCGTGCGCTGGCGCACGCCTCTGCCGGGCGAAGGGAGTTCGTCGCCGATCGTCTGGGGGCCGCAGGTCTTCGTGACCGCGTCCACCGAGGCCGGCCAGAAGCGACAGCTCCTGTGCCTCGATGCGCGCGACGGCCGCATCCGCTGGCAGCGCGAAGTGCCTGCGGCACGCGTGCCGAAGACGGACCCCAAGTCCGGGTATGCGCCGGCCACACCGGTGACGGACGGCCGGCGCGTGTATGCGTTTTTCGACTCGCCCGGACTGGTGGCGTTTGACCTCGATGGTCGCCCGCGCTGGACGGTCCCGCTCGGGCCGTTCGAGTCCCCCTACAATGTCGCCAGTTCGCCGATCGTGTTCCAGGACCTGGTGATCCTGTGCTGCGACCACGGCGGCGAGGCCTTCATTCTCGCCGTGGACGCCGCCACGGGGACGCTGCGCTGGCGGACCCCGCGCAAGCAGGGCATTCAGTTCAGTACACCGCTGGCGTTCGAGCACCGCGGGGCCTGGCAGATCGCGGTCAGTGCCGCGGAGGTCAAGTCGTACGATCCGCTCACTGGCCGCGAGCTGTGGTCCTGCGGCGGCCTCAACGGCGTGGTCACGCCCAGTCCCGTGTATGCCAATGGGCTGGTCTACGCGACGTCCGGAAGGAATGGGCCCGCGCTTGCGATCGACCCCGGCGGCCGTGCCGACGTGAAGGAGACGCACGTGCGGATGCACGTGCCGACCGGCGGACCATACGTGCCGTCGCCCCTGGTGCTGGGACCCCTGCTCATGTTGCCGGGCGACGATGGCGCCGTGCGGCTCGTCAATGCCCGTGGCCAGGTCGTGCTGACCGAACGGCTGCGGGCGCACTTTACGGCTTCGCCCATCGTGGCGGGCGGACGCATCTACTGGACTTCCGAGCGCGGCGACACCTTTGTGCTCGATCCAAGCCGGATTGGCGAAGCCAAGCCGGTGCTGCGGATCGTGTCGATCAACCCCCTGGGCGAGACCTGCCTGGCCTCGCCGGCCGTGTCCGGCGACGCCGTGTTCATCCGGACCGCCCAGGCGCTTTACTGCCTGGCCGGAACCGGACCGCTTCTGCAGACGGACGCGTCGCAGTCCGCGCCCGCGATGGACGTTGCGGCCTTGCAGCGGCGCTTCGAAGAACACCCCGCGGCAGAGGGGGCTGATATCCCGGTGCGGCTGGCGGTGGTCGACGCGCTGGCCCACAGTCAGGATGGTGCTGCCGTGGTGTTCCTGGCGCAAGTTGCGCTCAAGGACCCGCACTGGGACGTCAGCGAGGCGGCCGCCAAGGCCGTGACTGCAGCTGACGGTCCGGAGTCTGTGACCGGCCTGCTCGGCATGTTGGCCGACTCCCGGCCGTATCTGCAGGTACTGGGTGCGGAGGGGCTGGGCCGGCAGCGGGTGGCCGGGGCCGCGCCCGCGCTGCTCAAGGCCGCGCAGGGGCGCGACCCGCTCGTGCGCATCGCCTGCCTGCAGGCCCTGGCCGGGGTTGGTGACGGTCCCGTGGCGGCGGCCGAGACGAACCGCGCGGCGCTGGTCACGGCCCTGGCAGACCGCGACGGGCGGGTGCGGGAAGCTGCGGTGCGCGGGCTGATGACGCTGGCCGGCCGCGCGGGCGGTGCGCGCGAGACGCTCATTCAGGGCTTGCTGTCCGCCACGGCGGACCCGAACCCGCTGGTGGTGGCGGCGGTTCTCGAGGCCCTGACCGCCTATGGGTACCCTGCCGAAAGGAGCGCGAAGCTCATGGACGACCTGGTGCTGTATGGCGGCCCGCGGGCCGACTCGGTGGAGACGAACCTGACGGCCGGTCCGATCCGGCTCAAGTTCCGGGATGGCGAACTGCGTTACCTCTTTGTCGGCGATCGCGAGATCGTGCGGCGGATCTACTTCGCCGTGCGGGACAAGCGGTTTGACACGGTGATGCCGGCCTTCAGCCAAATCGAGGTGCACGCCGACGGTGACGGCTTTGTGATCCGTCTGGCGGCCGTCTGCCGGAGCGCCACGGCCGACTATCGCTGGACCGGCGAGATCTCCGGCACACCCGAGGGCCGGATCACATTCCGGGTGGAGGGGCAGGCTAATCGTCCGTTCCCATCGCCGCGGATCGGGCTGAACGTGCTTTTGGGTTCCGACGCGCTCGCTGGGCAGGCGTTCGAGACCACGGATCTGGAAGGTCAGAACGCCACCGGGCTGTTTCCGAAGGAGGTCGTTCCCGGGCTGCTGACGGCGGTCAACCTGACCTCGCTGCGCTATGGCTCGGCCGGGAAGTTGCAGGTGGAGTTCGGCGTGGCCGGTGGCGCCTTTGGCGTGGAGGATCAGCGTAACTTCTGCGACACCTCCTACAAGGCCTTCCACTCGCTCGGTTATCCGGCCCATGTGCCCACCAACGATGTTCGGAGCGTCACGCTGACGCTCGACGCACGGCACGCGCGGGCCGAGATCTCGGCAACCGGAGTCGTGCGGATTTCCGTCGGCCGGGCCCGGCGCGACCGCAAGTTGCCGGTGTTCGGGCCCGCTGCGACGGATAGCAAGCCGCAGTCGTTCGTCGCGATGAACGGCACGCGCGCGAAACTGGCGGCGGCGACCAACCTTTGCTGGGCCTTCAACCCGGCGGCGCACATGCCGGATGAGGACACCTTCATGGAAAACGTGCCGGCGGTGGTCGACCAGGTGCGCACGGTGCGGACGCTGGCGCCGCGCGCGGGTCCCATCCGGATCGACCCGGTGGATTTCGACTCACCGTATCCGCGACCCGCCCGCGACCCCCGCAACTACGGGCTGTTCGGTGCCGCCTGGCTGTCCGCGATGGCCGACAGTCTCGCGGCCGCCGGTGTTGCCGAGGCCGGATTCGCGGTGGGGCCGGGACCGGCGACCGGGTTGCTGCAGGATCTGGCGGCCTGCGCGGGGCGTCCGATGCTGGGCGTCGACGTGACCGGACCGTTGCCCTTGCCAGCGTGCGCCTTTGGTGTGCAGGACGGCAAGACCCGCGTCCTGTGGCTGGCGAACCGTACCAACCAGCCACAGTCCGTGGAGGTGACGGGGTTGCCGAAGCGCGACCGAATCGAACTGCGTCGGCTCAACCGCGGGACGCTGCGTGGCGACGTGACGGCCGTGCAGGCCGCCGAGTCGCGGGATGGCAGCGTTGAGCTGACGCTGCAGCCATACGAAGTCTGCCGCCTGTTGGCCGCCGGCCGCCCGTGAGCACACCGGCCGCGAAATCGAGGATGCCGCCGGGACTGACGGCCGGCGACCGCATCACCGGGGCAGTGCAGAGAACACCGCACGCCGATCACCGGGCCGCGCGAATGGCGCGGCGGCTTCGGCGGGGCTTGCGGCGTCCGCGCGGCGATTTCGCCGCCGTTACGGCTGCAAAGGGTGCTCGGGCCGCGCGTGCCGGTCGCGGGCGCGGATCTCCATGCGGCGGATCTTGCCGCTGATGGTCTTGGGAAGCTCGACGACGAACTCCACGATTCGCGGGTATTTATACGGCGCCGTGGTGCGTTTGACGTGGTCCTGCAACTCCCGGCTGAGCGCCTCGCTGGGTGTGTGGCCCACGGCCAGCACCACCGAGGCTTTCACAACTGCTCCGCGGTCCGGATCGGGCACGCCCGTGACGGCGCACTCCAGCACCGCGGGATGCTCCTGCAGGGCGCTCTCCACCTCGAATGGGCCGATCCGGTAACCGGAGCTCTTGATCACGTCGTCGGTCCGGCCCACGAACCAGAAGTACCCGTCGGCGTCGCGCCAGGCCACATCGCCGGTGTGGTAGATTCCATCGTGCCAAACCGCGTGGGTACGCTCCGGTTCGGCATGGTAGCCGTCGAACATGCCGAGTGGAACCTGGCGGTCGGTGCGCAGGACAATCTCGCCCTCCTGGTCGTCCGGGCAGGAGCGTCCCTCGGCGTCCAGAAGATCGACGGCATACCCGGGGGCCGGCCGGCCCATGGAGCCGGGTTTGGGCTTCATCCAGGGGAACGTGGCCAGGGCCACGGTCATCTCGGTCTGGCCGTAGCCTTCATGCAGGGCGAGCCCGGTTGCGGCCTGAAACTGCTCGAAGACCTCGGGATTGAGTGGTTCGCCTGCCACGACGGCGTGTCGCACGTGTGACCAATCGTAGTTGCGCAGCGGCTCGTGAATCAGATGCCGGTAGACGGTGGGCGGCGCGCAGAAGGTGGTCACGCGGTGTCGCGCGATCACATCCAGCATCCGGCCCGCGTTGAAGCGGTCGAAATCGTAGACCATCACGGCGCTGCCGGCGAGCCACTGCCCGTACAGCTTGCCCCACGAGGCCTTGGCCCAGCCGGTTTCGGCGACGGTCAGGTGCAGGCCGCCGGGACGGCATTGCTGCCAATACACGGCCGTCACCAGGTGTCCCAGCGGGTACAGGAAGTTGTGACGCACCATCTTAGGCTGGCCGGTGGTGCCGGAGGTGAAGTAAAGCAGCATCGGGTCGCGCACCGCGACGGCCTCGGGTCCCTCGGGCCGCGGGAAGTCGCCGGGTTCGCGGGCGATCCCCTGCGTGAAGTCGATCCAGCCCGGGCCGTCGCCGTCCAGCAGCGCCCGGATTGCCACGGGAGCGTCGGTCATCGCCTCCTCGATCGCGGTGCGGATGCCGGGCTCATTGACCGAGACGATCATCTTCACGTTCGCCGCGCGCACGCGGTAGGCGACATCCTTGCGCATGAGCTGGTGGGTGGCGGGAATGGCCACGGCGCCCAGCTTGTGCAGGCCCAAGACCGCATACCAATAGGTGTAATGGCGCTTGAGGACCAGCATGACGGCGTCGCCCTTACGGATGCCGTGTGCGCGGAAGAAGCGGGCGGCGCGGGCGCTGCCCGTGGCCATGTCCCGCATGGTCAGGCGGCGCTCCTCGCCATGGTCATTGCACCAGACCAGCGCCAGTCGGTCCGGGTCTGAGGCGGCGAGCGCGTCGACCACGTCGAAGCCGTAGTTGAAGCCTTCCGGCAGGTTGACGCGGTAGTTGCGGACGAAGTCGTCGTAGGATGCGAAATCGGTCCGGGGGAGCAGGTTGGCCAGCATGGCGGAATTCCAGTGCCCGACCGGGCTCACGGCGCCGCGTCAACGGTGCAGGTGCACGCGTCCAGCAGGTCGTCGTCGGCGTCGGGGCTGACGGTGGGCAGGGGGATGGTGGCGGCTTGGGTCTGTTCCGGGCGATCCAGGGTGCCGTTGGCGGCATGCGCGACGTACCAGGCGCGGGCGGCGGCGTAAACGCGGCGGTTGGCCTCGACCAGGGCCGGTTTGCGCCGCAGGCCGGCATCGAGCGACTTGAGCATGGCCTCCTCCGGGATCCCGCTGACGCCCGAAGCGGCCAGCACGGCCAGCATGGCGGTGTTGGCGGCGCGGGGCACGCCGTTCTGGCGGGCTAGTTCGGTGGCCGGAACGGCGATCAATCGCACGTCTCCCGACAGTGCGGCGTGATTCGGATCGTTGGTATCAACGATCACGATCCCGCCGGGCTGCACGTCGGCTGCAAACCGCTCATAGGCGGGTTGGTTGAGGCACAGCAAGACATGCGGACGGTCGACGGCCGGCGACCCGATCGGGTCGCCGGATACGACGACCGAGCAGGAGGCCGTGCCACCGCGTTGCTCCGGTCCGTAGCTCGGCAGCCAGGAGGTATGAGCCCCGGAGAGGCGTCCGGCCTCGGCCACGCACACGCCGAGGCTCAGGATTCCCTGGCCGCCGAATCCGGAAAACTTCAGGCCGCAGTAGGGATGCGCGCGACCTGGAACGGCCGTCGGTTCGTCGTCGGCAATCGATCCGAAGTAGGACGCCAAGGACACGGCCGGGGCGGCGGGCGGCCTGGCCGCGGCCGCGTCGGAATGGTCGCGCAGGCAACCCAGCGGAAACTCGGCCTCCATCTGTTCGCTCACGAAGCGGGCCGTCTGGAGCGAGTCGAGGCCCATGTTGGTAGGGCAGGGCGACAACAGCTCGACAAAGGCGTAGCCCTTGCCGTCGCGCTGCAGTTCCAGCGCATGGCGAACGGCGTGTCGGGCCTTCAGTATCCGGGGGGTGTCGGCCAGTGAGCAACGTTCGATATAGACCGGCGCCTGCAGTCGGTCGAGCACTTCGCAGACGTGCAGGGGGTAGCCCATGGTGCTGACATCGCGTCCGTGCGGAGAGGTGGCGGTGCGTTGGCCGATCAGCGAGGTCGGCGCCATCTGCCCGCCGGTCATGCCGTAGGTCGCGTTGTTGACGAAGAACGTGACCATGCGCTCGCCGCGGATCGCGGCCTGGAGGGTGCAGTTCAGCCCGATTGCGCCCAGGTCTCCGTCGCCCTGATACGAGATTACCACGGCCTGTGGGATCAGTCGGTTGAGTGCCGTGGCCACGGCCGGTGCGCGCCCGTGTGCGGCGCCGATGTTCCCGACGTCCCAATAGTAGTAGCCGAATACGGCGCAGCCAATCGGATTGACAATGATGGTGCGATCCTGGATGCCCAGTTCGACCAGGGCTTCGGCAATCAGCTTGTGCAGGATGCCGTGCCCGCAGCCGGCGCAGTAGTGGGTCGCGCGGGTCGGCTGGCCGCTGCGGTCAAAGGAGGGATAGATGCCCTGGGTCTGTTTGGTACTCATGTCAGAATGGCGGCCGGTTGTCGGCGTCGGGCTGGCAGACGGCGGACCGCGTCGATGATGTCGCGGACCGCGATCAGCTCGCCGCCCATGCGGTTCAGGAGCGTGATGGGGGGGACGCGCCCCGTGGTGCGCCCGAGCTGAAAGACGATATCGTCACGGAACTGGCCGTTACTCAGCTCGGCCACCACCAGGTGCCGTTTGTGGACTGCCCGGCACAGTGCGTCGACGGGGAAGGGGTAGAGCGTCAGCGGGCGGAAGAGGCCGGCGCGCACCCCCGCGTCGCGCAGTTCGTTGACGGCCGTGCGGGCCACCCGGCTGCAGGTGCCGTAGGCGGCCACCACAACCTCGGCGTCGTCAAGCCGGTAGGCCTCGGCCCGGGCTTCGACCTGCATGGAATCATACTTGGCTTGAAGCGCCACGTTGTGTCGCGCCAGCGTTCCCACATCGAGGTAGATGGACGTGATCAGGTGCGGACGCGTCTCGGCCGTGGCCTGGACGGCCCAGGACTGCGCGGCCGGTCTCGGCGGTGACAGGGTCGGCAGGCGCAGAGTCTCCATCATCTGTCCGAGCATGGCATCGGCCAGCACGATCACGGGGTTGCGGTACCGGAAGGCCAGTTCAAAGGCCTGCATGGTCAGGTCGCACATCTCCTGCACGTCGCCGGGCGCCAGGACGATGCAGTGGTAGCTGCCATGCCCGCCGCCCTTGACGGCCTGGTTGTAGTCGGCCTGCTCCGGGAAGATGTTGCCCAGACCGGGCCCCGCCCGCTGGATGTTGACGATCACGCCGGGCAACTCGGCTCCGGCCATGTACGACAACGCCTCCTGCATCAGGCTGATGCCCGGGCCGGACGAGGCGGTCATGGACAGCTTGCCGGCCGCCGCCGCGCCGTAGACCATGTTGATCGAGGCGGTCTCGCACTCGGCCTGCAGGAACACGCGGCCGACGGCCGGGAAGTGTTCGGCAGCGGCATGGGTGATCTCGCTGGCAGGGGTGATGGGGTAGCCGAAGAAGGCGTCGCACCCGGCGTAGAGCGCTCCGATCACGACGGCTTCATTGCCTTTGACGAACTTGACCATGAGGGTGTCGATCCTACTTGCCGCGCGCGCCGGTCCGGCGTTCCGGCAACTGGACGCGAATGGTGTAGGGCTCCGGGCAGTTGTAGAAGCACATCGCGCAGCCGGTGCACCCCGCACCGGCATACTCGGCGGGCCGGACGCCACGCCGATTCAGGGTCTCGCGGAAACGCAAGACTTGCTTCGGGCAGGCAGCAATACAGCGCCCACAGCTCTTGCATTCGTCGGCATCAATCATAGGGCGCGGAACTTCGGAGTTCCGCGTGGGCTGTATGTCATCAGGCATGCTCGCGTCCGATGTTACGGCAAACCTCTGCCGCAACGTATGGCTTCAAGTATCTCATGGACGGGGGGCCGCGGCAAGCCAGGACCGCTGGTCCAAGACTGCGAGAGTTGGGAGAGTTGGGGGGCTGAGAGGCAGCCGAAGCGGCGCAACGGGTCGGACGCGCACTTCACCGGCCGGCGGGCGCATGGCAGTTCTGTTGGTGACTCCTTGGGTAGATCAAGAGGAAGCGCAA
>CAZZCT010000030.1:17360-36094 GCA_964652365.1 uncultured Lentisphaerales bacterium | reverse complement strand
CACAAACTCCAGCCGTCCCGGCCGCTACACCATCAACTATCTTGGATCACACCCAATATAAACAGCCGCTGAAAGATCATCTTGACAATATCTCCCCCGCTGCCCATGATGCCGCACTATGACACGTCGTGCGCAGCGCCCCGAGGATCGCGAGCTCTCCATCCATCTGGCTGCCAACATCCGGGCTCTACGGCGCCAGCGGCACTGGACCCAGGCTCGGCTGGCCGAAGCCGTTGGTATTCGGAGCGGGGCCTTGAACACGATTTAAGCCGGCCGCTGTGTGCCAACCGGACGGGTGTTGATGGCGCTGGCCCGTGAGCTGGGAGTCACCCTGGACGCCCTCACGGGTGCGCTGACGCCACGCGACGGTACGACCTCGACGGCCGGTGTGAGCGGGATCATTCTCTTCCTGCCACCGGCCGCGCCCGCGAGTCTGGCGGTGCAGATGCAGGCTGTGGCGGAAGTCTTCCTGGCCTTGGAGAATCTCTGTGGCGCCCAGAAGCGGGCTCTGCTGCCGCTCTATCTACCGTTTGTGCGCGACGCGGCTGGCATCGAGTCCGTGGTCGCACAGGTCCGGCACCTGCTGGGGGTGACTCATGCCGTGGTCTTCGACTACCTGGAGCTGTTCGAGAACGCCGGCCTGCGCGTGGTCTTTGCGGCGCTGCCCGAGGGCGTCCACAGTGCCGCCGCGTATGATGCATCCAACGCCAACGCCTTTCTGTTCATTGCGGTCGAACTGACGCCGGAGAAGCAGATCTTCCGCTTGGCGTACGAGCTGGGTCGGATCTACGTCGCCACGCAAAACCTGTATGGCGGTGGCGGCGTCGTGGCGGAGCCGGGCACGTTGGACGACGAGCACACCGCCCGCAAGTTCGCGGCGCTCTTCCTGATGCCGGCCGCCAGCGTCTGCTCGACGGTCCGGCAGGTGGGCGTGACCCCGGCCGGTTGGACCTACGAACTCCTGCTGCGGCTCAAGCAGCGCTTCGGCGTCTCGGCCGAGGCCTTCACGATTCGCCTCGAGGAACTCGGGCTGATCGAGTTGCCTTTGGCGGTACGGTTCAAAGCGCAGATCCGCGCCCACTACGCGGACAAAGGCTTCGTCGAGCCGGATGGCTCGCGCCGCATTCTGACGCCCAACGGCCGGCTGGGCGACCTGCTCCTCGAGGCCACGAACCGCGACGCCCTGGACACGCGCCCCGAACTCGCGACCCTGCGTCTCACCCTCCAGCAGCACGGCGTACTGGCCGGCCTGGCGCCAACTTCCATGGGCCGGTCCGACGCTGCAGTGCCGGCAACACCCGCCGCCGCACGGCGCCCACCCCGCCCACGAAAGCGCCACCCATGAACACACCTCGCCGTAGTCAATGCCCAAGGAGATCGCCGCATGAATAGCCCCGCGGACCGCCCCGTCGTGTCCTTTGGAGCCTGGATGGCGCAACAGCGTCCGGGCATCACGCCCCATGGTTGGCAACTTGCGCTCGGCACTTGCGACACCTGCCAGAACCGGTTGATTCGCATACCCACTGGCATGGGGAAGACTCTGGGCGTACTCTCAGCCTGGGCCTACAATCGGCTGGTCCGGGGCGATGAGTCCTGGCCGCGCCGTCTCGTCTGGTGCCTACCCATGCGCACCCTTGTCGCTTGCATCGCTGGGTAGAAGATACGACACTCGACGCGTTGCCGAGGGCCTGACTGACGACGGATTGGAAACACCTATGAACCAGACCATGCAGATCTTCGCCGAGCTATTTGAGGCCGTCTCGGGAAATCGTCCGTTTCCCTGGCAGGAAGCACTCTATTCGAGGTTCGTCGCAGGTCGCATTCCCAATAGCGCCGCCATTCCGACGGGCCTCGGCAAGACCTCGGTCGTCACGATCTGGCTCCTCGCTCTCGCCGAGCAGCCAGACAGGGTGCCGCGCCGCCTCGTCTATGTCGTCAACCGCCGCACCGTCGTTGACCAGACCACCGACGAGGTGGTGAGACTACGTAAGGCTCTCGCCAAACCCGGTTTGGCGCCACTCGAGGCAAGATTGAGCGCCCTTGTCGCCTTGCCGTGCGAATCCCCGCTTGCCATCAGCACCTTGCGTGGCCAGTACGCGGACAACGGCGAATGGCGCACCGATCCCGCCCGCCCCGCCGTTATCATCGGCACGGTGGACATGATTGGCTCGGGTTTGCTCTTCAATCGCTACACCGCGGGCTTCAAGTCGCGCCCCTTCCATGCCGCGCTTCTCGGACAGGATGCATTGCTCATCCATGACGAGGCCCATCTGGAACCCGCCTTCCAGCACCTGCTGGACGAGGTGGTAGATGCCCAGGTCGCGGCGAACGATCCACGCAAACTTCGCGTCATGGCTCTTTCGGCGACGCAACGGAGCAAGTTCGCCGAACCGTTCGAACTCTCGGACGACGACCACCGCAATGCAACCATCTCCAAACGTTACCACGCCGTCAAGAGGCTTGTACCCGATGCTGTGGAGAAGGATGGGGATGTCCGCGACAGGATTCTCGAATTTGCGCTCGCCGCCAAGGACACAGGCCGCGCCGTCCTTATCTTCGTTCGCTCCGTCGAGAGCGCTGAGAAGATCGCCGCCGATCTCGCATCGAAGAGGTGCTCCGTCGCCACCCTCACGGGCACCATGCGCGGCAAGGAGCGCGATGGCTTGGTCGATTCCCCCATCTTCCAGCGGTTCCTCCGTGCTCAAGGCCCAACTGACAAAGCTGCCCGCCAGACGGTCTATCTCGTCGCCACGAGCGCGGGCGAAGTGGGCGTGAACCTCTCCGCGGATGATCTCATCTGCGACCTTTCCACATTCGACAGCATGGCACAGCGCTTCGGACGTGTGAATCGCTTCGGCGACTGCACGAACAGCGTAGTCACCGTTGTCTATGCGAAGGATATTCAGCAGATGTACGATGAAGGCTTGCGGAAAGCCGGATCTGCTGGCAAGGACGCTGAGAAGCGGGTCAAAACGTTCAAGGAAAGGAACCGCATCACGGTCTCCCTGATAAACACGCTTGCGATCCTGAAACGACTCGACTCCGCGAACTCCGCCTCTCTCGCCGCAGTTCCCGCTTCCGAGCGTGAGGCCGCGTTCTCACCGCTGCCGAAGTTTCGCGAGGCGACGGATATCCAGTTCGACGCCTGGGCTCTGACCTCCATCGTCAAACCCATCGCCGCCAGACCGGCGGTAGCACCATATCTGCACGGCGAGGCCGAATGGGAGCCTCCCGCGACGCATGTCGCGTGGCGAGAGGAGGCTGACCTGATCTGCGGCATTCCACCGGAGGAACTGCTTGATGATTGGCCTCTCAAACCGCACGAACTGCTCCGCGACCGTACCGAACGAGTCTATGATCGCCTCCTGGAACTCGTCGATGCCAAGGCGACCGTCGGGCCCGCGTGGCTCATCCGCGAGAACGGCGCGCTCGAGCTGTTTCCCCTAACCCGCTTGCTGTCCGACGTCGCTGTCGCCGGCGGAGATACCGACGAGGATCCCGATTCGGAGGAGGGCGACGGAGACGCGCCTTCCGCCAAGGTGGAGACAGATGCAGCCAAGCGACGCAAGTCGCGCATCTGCGCCACGCTGGCCGGTTCCACGCTGGTTCTGCCCGCTTCGCTGGGCGGCCTTTCCCCGCAGGGCTTGCTTGACCCGAAAGGCGGCAACACCGAGGTGGATGTCTCCGAGACGGAAACCCGCAAGCGGATCCGCTCTGCCGAGCCCAGCCGCACGATAGCGGGATTCCGGTGCCTTCGGTCTATCGATACCCTTGCGCATGTTGATGAGGTGCCGGACCAAGCGCCCGATGACCGTTACTGGCTCTGGTACGAAGCGCGTGAAGGCACATCCGTCCGCTCCGACGATGGAGCACCTGTCACGCTCGCCGACCATACCGCCGCAACCGTCGCCCATGCGTTCGCCATCGCCCGCAAGCTCAACCTCGAAGAGGACGTGGTAGCGGAGATCGCTGACGCGGCCCGGGGGCACGACCTCGGCAAGAACCGACGGCGCTGGCAACGCGGAATCGGCAATAACAACTATGACCCAGCGGTGCCAGCCACCATCGTCGCCAAGCCCGGCGCGGGCATGCGCCCGCTCCATATTGCCGAGGACTATCGGCATGAGTTCGGCTCGATCCGGGAGGTGCGGTCTTCTGGCTTGAGCGCCCACATCATCGCCGCTCATCACGGGCGCGCCCGTCCGCACTTTCCAACGGACGAGGTCTTCGATCCCGAGAGTGATCAGGCAGACTGCATCGTCCTCGCCGCCGAAGTCCCGCGCCGCTTTGCCGCCCTTCAGGCGCGGTACGGTCGTTGGGGGCTCGCATGGCTCGAATCCATCCTACGCGCCGCCGACTATGCCGCGAGCGCGGGCATTGTCCCCTCGCCCGTGGCCTTGGACGGTCCTTCCTGGAGGTCACCGCATGCGTCGCAAGCCACACCTGTCTGCTCGGTTGCGACGGGGGTAGCGCCCTCGTTCTCCATCCGCCTCGATCCTGCCAATCCCGGACACTACTTCGCCTGTTGCGGTCTCTTCGAACTCGCCGCGCGTCTCCATCCCGAAACCACCGCATGGTTCGCAAGTGAAGGCACCACCTTCCATGTTTCCGCAGGTGACCTCACCTTAGCCGACCTACTTGCCAAAGCCACAGCCGCGCCGATCTCTGCGGTCGATCCCGGTGACAGAGCAAAGACACCTCTGGTCCTGGGAAAGCCGTTCCATCTGCGTCTCGACTGGTGGCGCCATGAGGACTCTTCCGTCGGAAAGCTAAAACCCTGGGCTGGGAATACCAGCGTTCTCAGCATGGCCCAGGACATGCAGGCCACACTGGGGACAGAAGTGGGCAGACTCACAGCGGATGGCGACCAGCTCCTTGGCATCCTGAGCACAGCCAATCGCTACGAGCCCTTCTACTTCGACCCACACCGTGCTGTGAATGCGACCGCAATCGACATCGGGTTCTCTCCCGACAAACTCAGCAAGGCCGCTATCGCCATCTCTCCGGCCGTGCATCCAGCCGTGGAGTTCTTCTGTCCGATCGGCCTGCAGCGTGGTCGCCCACGGCTACTACCATCAGCTCCCGGAACCGAACGGATGTACGCCTATTCGCTCTGGAGTCACCCATTGCCCGTGACGATCCTTCCAGTGGCAGTTGCGGGGATGATCCCCGACTGCATGGGGTCATTCAGCTTCACGAATCCGTCACGAACGAAGGACTATCGAGCATTTCTCCCCGCCAAACGTACCTAACCCCGAAAGGACACAGACCATGAGCACCGAGACCCTCACTAAGTTCGACCGTTTCCTCCAATCCGACGGCCCCGCCGCATTGGTCATTCGCGAACACCTTGTCCCCGCCGAAGGCCCGGACGCCGTGTTCTTCCCCGCCACCTATGCGGACATTGGCTACAACATCGATGGCGACCCGAATGGCGAGAACATCGCCTTGGTCGACAGCGTAGGTTCGCAGGCCAATCGTATCGAGCCGATGTTCGCGGAAGAACCCTACTCGGCCCTCGTCCCGCAGATCATCATCACGGCCGGCGAGAAGCGCGTCAACCTCCTGGATGCGGGACACCGCGCCGGCGACGCGATCGTCCGCTGTTCGTCGCTCGCTGCCGGCATACAGGCCGCATTCAAGGACGTGCTCAAGGGAGACGCTACGGGACTGGCGAAGATCGCTCCGACATCACTGGTCTTCGGCGTGTGGGACTCCCGCGACACGCAGGCCAAATTGCCACGCCTGATCTCGTCCGTCATCCGCGCGTACAATGTCCGCAAGCTCACTCGCTCGGCGACCTATGTCGCGCCCGCTGACTATGCCACGTTCGATGTCTTCTCCGAAGAGGACAGGCAGAAGGCCGAAGGTGACTCCAAGAACCCCCTCTCGAAGCGAGGTTTCGTCAACGCCCTCAGTACCAAGTCGCATGGCGGTGTTATCGCGAAGGATATCCGGCGAGACGCAACGCTCGCCCTTGCAGCCCTCCGACTGCTGAATGCGGACACTCCAGAACACACGCTCGCGCTCCGCAGGCACATCCTCGGCCTCGCACTGGTTGCATTCACGAAACTCCCTCTCGGCTACTTGCGTCAAGGCACCATTCTCGTCGGCGATCCCGACAGACCGCGGGTGTTCGATGAGGTCGCCATCAATGGTGCCCGTACGCCATCGACGCTCACCCACGAGGAGGTGCTGGCCTTCGCCCAACGCGCTGCTGCTGCTTTTGGCTTCAACCCTGGAGTCGAAGTTCCATTCGAGTCGGACAAAGCCAAGAAGGACGTTGCCGATAAGAAGAAGAAGGGCAAGTAGAAGCTATGTCGACCCAACTCACCATCACCGTCCACTTCCTGGACAACGCCTTCCACGGGCGCGGTGACGGCGGCGACCCCGAATGGCCGCCTTCGCCGCTGCGCCTCTTCCAGGCCATCGTCAATGCGGCCGCGACCTGCAGAGATGCCATCCCTGGCGGCACCGCCGCCGCGTTGCGCTGGTTCGAGAACCTTCCGCCTCCGGAGATCCGTGCCACGCGTCGGCACGCAATTCAGCCTGAAGGGCGGGGCTTCAAGACATACGTACCAAACAACCAGGCGGACATCGTCGCATCCTCGTGGACACGAGGGGGCGACGCTTCCATGGCCGACCACCGTGCCGAGAAGTACATCCGCCCCGTGCGCCTTGAGGCGCCTGCCGACGGGTTCGCCGCCGTGCAATACACCTGGCAGGCCGACGGGCCGCCGCCGGACGCACTCGTCGCCACGGTCCGCTCGGTCTCGCATCTTGGCTGGGGTTTGGACATGGTTGTTGCGAATGTGGGTCCGGATTCCGACGGCATGGCGGATTCGGCAGAGCGCTATCTGCCGACCGTGGCGGCCGGCGGCGTGGAACTCCGCAGCCCCATTCCCGGCACGTTCGACGCCCTTGTGGAGCGCCACACCGCGTTCCTCAAGCGCATCGACATGGATTCCGGCGTCTTCACACCCGTTCCTCCGCTCTCCGCGTTCGCCACCACCGTCTACCGTCACGGCACTGACCTTGCCCAGTCCCCCTACGCCGTCTTCGCTTTGCGACGTCCGGACGACTCCGCTTTCGCGGCATTTGAGCCCGCGCGGCGCGGCATGCATGTAGCCGGCATGATGCGCTACGCCGCCTCCACGGAGGACTTCGTCCGCGCATTGGGCTGGGACAACGTCCGTGCCAACGCCATCGTCCTCGGCCACGGGCGCGACAGCGCCGCGCCTGATTCGCGCCTTGCGTTCATCCCGCTGCCCTCCTTCGAGTGGCAGGGCGGGGCGAGGGGCGCGACCGTCGGCGCGGTTCGGCGAGTATTGGTCGTTGCCAGGGGCCCCCTTGATGGTGGCGAGTTCGCCCGTGTCATTCGTGAGTTGGAGGGACGCGAGCTAGTGGATGAGGACTCCAAGGAGGCCGTCGCGTTCCTGCGCCGCGAGATGGCGTCCGAGCGCGCGGTCTCCGCGTTCTTCGGGCGTGCCCTCGAGTGGGCCAGCGTCACGCCCGTCATCCTCCCGGGATTCGACGACAAGAAGGGGTACCGCAAGCGCATCGCATCCGGCACGCTTTCCGCCGCCGAGAAGAACTCACTCGTCGGCAAACTCGCTGTCACCGCGGAGGGCCTGCTGCGAAAGGCACTTTCGCAGGCAGGGTATCCCGACAGCATCGTTTCCACCGACGGCATCGAGTGGCGTGGCACGGGGTATCTGCCAGGCGTGGGAATGGCCTCGGCGTATGCCGTACCGTCGCACGTGCGCCGATACCCGCGCTTCCATGTGCGGGTGCGCTTCGTTGTGCCAGTGTCGGGGCCGGTCTGCATCGGTTCCGGTCGCCACTTTGGCCTGGGCCTCTTCGCAGCAGTACCCGCCTGACCTCCGGTTCGTCCTGCGGACTCCCTGCGGACGGTCTGCAACGACGAAACGGAGTCCACCGGACGGAGTGAGTCGCCTGGCAGAAGGGAGCACACATGCGCTACGAGACCGAACGCACACTCGCCGCCCGCGTGCGGGCGCTGGGCGAAAGCGCCGCGGCTACAGCCGGCCCCGAACTGGCGGAGTACTGCGCCTCGCCTTCGCCGCTCGTGCGCCGGCTGGCCGCCTCCGCGCTCGGTAAGCTCGCGGGCGTGGTCGATCCCGCCCGCACGGTGGACGTGCTCCTGCCCCTGCTGGCCGACCCCCACCCGCAGGTGCGCCAGTATGCTGCCAAGGCCCTGGGGACCTTCGGGACGGCGGCCGGCAAGGCGCTGCCCGCCCTGCGCGACATGCTGCGTAACCCGGCCGAACCCGTCTATGTGAAGCGTAGCGTCACCGGCGCTGGCACTGCCATCAAGGCCGCGCTCGAAATTGCGGCCGGGCAGACGGTCCGCGCCTGCCGCCGCTGTGGCCGGCCTGTTCAGCCGGACGAGTATGCCCGCAGCCAGCGCTTCTTCGAGCGTACCCTCTGCGATCCCTGCTTCGACGAAACCTGCACCGAGCGCCGCAACCAGGAGACGCACATCGAGGACCAGAAGCACATCCGCACCGTGGATGGCACGCTGGTGCAGTCGGATGGCGAACGCCGCATTGCCGAATGGCTGGCCGCCAATCGCATTGCTTATCGCTACGATGCCCGCCTGCGGATCATCGAGGGGTTCCAGATCCGCCCGGACTTCTACCTGCCCGAATACGACGTCTACATCGAATACTGGGGTCTCGACACCCCGCGCTATAAGGCCGGCATGTACCTCAAGCAGGATCTCTATATGCACGCCGGCAAACGCCTCATCTCGCTCTACCCGGCCGACAAGCCCCACTTCGCCGAGATCCTGCGCGAGAAGCTCTCGCGCCTCTCCCGCTCCGCGCCCCCACCTGACGAAACAGAGTCCGCCGGACGCCGTGAGTCACCCACCCGCCATACGCCGGAGACCTGACACCATGCCCGACCAGCTCAACCCACGCGAGCGCGTGCGGATGGAAGAAGGTCTCAAACAGCGCATCGACCAGAAAGCCGATCAGATCCTGCTGCTCGACGCCGGTGCCGTCGAGGGCCAGAACCCGCAGCCGCAACTGGACTACTTGGGCCGGGTTTGGCAGGCCGAACCGCGCTCGCAGATCGTTTGAGCACGCGTTTCGAGCGCCTCGGTGGTGCCGAAAACCCGGCACCCGCTCGATGTTCATTGAAAACAGGCATTTTCATGCGAAAACAGCGCGTCCAGGGTTGACACGGACAACCCTCTGCGCCATGCTTTCGCCAGCCGCTCGAATTCCACCCCGTAACACCTTGCGGTGCAAGGGGGTGGGCGGGCGGCTGTTTCCGCGCCTTCACAGGCGCGGCCCCATTGAAGCGAGGCGGTCGGGCGCAAGTGGATGCACCCCAAGCTGCGTTTCCGCGCCTTCACAGGCGCGGCCCCATTGAAGCCTGGCAGCCCGACAACACCGCCCGCGTGCGCCAGATCCAGTTTCCGCGCCTTCACAGGCGCGGCCCCATTGAAGCTACGCCGCCGGGTCGGCTCCAAGCGCCAACAGCGTTGTTTCCGCGCCTTCACAGGCGCGGCCCCATTGAAGCTCTGCTGTGCTGTCGGAGGCCGCGACCGACACTTTCGTTTCCGCGCCTTCACAGGCGCGGCCCCATTGAAGCAAGTAACGGCAAAGGACAAGAGAGAGGTGCAATCATGGTTTCCGCGCCTTCACAGGCGCGGCCCCATTGAAGCGCGGGTCGTCGGGTTGGGCCAATTGGACCGGGACTGCGTTTCCGCGCCTTCACAGGCGCGGCCCCATTGAAGCGCGCTGGGTATCGGCGTTGGGCTCTTCGGTTGGTACCTGTTTCCGCGCCTTCACAGGCGCGGCCCCATTGAAGCCAGCCGATGCCGCTGTACCGTCGCGGCGCGCTGGATGACGTTTCCGCGCCTTCACAGGCGCGGCCCCATTGAAGCACGGCCTGCTCCGTCACCACCTGCACCGTGTGGTCGTTTCCGCGCCTTCACAGGCGCGGCCCCATTGAAGCAGATTGACCGACGCAGAAGGCCGCGCCAACACAGTGTTTCCGCGCCTTCACAGGCGCGGCCCCATTGAAGCTCCCCATGAGGGACGTTGTCCCGTTCCTACTGGACTGTTTCCGCGCCTTCACAGGCGCGGCCCCATTGAAGCAAGCACGACCAGAGCAGAGGATCAGGCACCCACCATTGTTTCCGCGCCTTCACAGGCGCGGCCCCATTGAAGCTGGTCGCCACGAACAGCGCCAGCAACAGCGCGACGAGTTTCCGCGCCTTCACAGGCGCGGCCCCATTGAAGCACCCGGCTTCCGGCTGGGACAGTGGCGACCCGGAGCGTTTCCGCGCCTTCACAGGCGCGGCCCCATTGAAGCCTGGCACGTCGGGCGGTGGTAAGACAACCATGGTTGTGTTTCCGCGCCTTCACAGGCGCGGCCCCATTGAAGCGCGGTCTGCGTGCATCACTGGCTGCTGACATAATTGTGTTTCCGCGCCTTCACAGGCGCGGCTCCATTGAAGCCAGACGACGCGGATGGAGTGGGGGGCCACACCATAGGCACGTTTCCGCGCCTTCACAGGCGCGGCCCCATTGAAGCAAGTCCGGGCGGTTCTCGCACATCGTCAACGTGAACGTGTTTCCGCGCCTTCACAGGCGCGGCCCCATTGAAGCAGCGCCGCGTCCAGCCGCGGCTGCCAGAGATCCGCCACGTTTCCGCGCCTTCACAGGCGCGGCCCCATTGAAGCTACGATCGCTGGGCGCGCAGTCCCTTCCGCGTCTTCGCGTTTCCGCGCCTTCACAGGCGCGGCCCCATTGAAGCCGTCTGGTTGCGTCTGGGTCTCAGATGTGAGAATGGTTTCCGCGCCTTCACAGGCGCGGCCCCATTGAAGCCCGCCGCCCGGTGGCCCTGTAATTAGCCAGATCAAGCGTTTCCGCGCCTTCACAGGCGCGGCCCCATTGAAGCGAGCCGGCGCGCTTCACCAGCTTCACGACGAGGAAGGTTTCCGCGCCTTCACAGGCGCGGCCCCATTGAAGCGCAGTGCTTGCGGCTCTGCTGCTTTACACTTTCCGCGTTTCCGCGCCTTCACAGGCGCGGCCCCATTGAAGCTGGACATTGGCCGAATCAAAGCGCCCGACGACATCCGTTTCCGCGCCTTCACAGGCGCGGCCCCATTGAAGCTGCAGACTTCAAGCGAGAGGCGGCGCGTGTGGGCGCTGTTTCCGCGCCTTCACAGGCGCGGCCCCATTGAAGCTGCTCGCACTTGTGACACTCAGGCATGGCTTAGAACTGTTTCCGCGCCTTCACAGGCGCGGCCCCATTGAAGCTGGTCGATTGGGGCCGGGTCACTGAGCCGCAAAAATGTTTCCGCGCCTTCACAGGCGCGGCCCCATTGAAGCCACACGCGCGGCTGGCGAGAGGCGGCGCTGCGTATGGGTTTCCGCGCCTTCACAGGCGCGGCCCCATTGAAGCGTCGAGGGTGGCACCGCGGCCATTCGCGACCGGCTGTTTCCGCGCCTTCACAGGCGCGGCCCCATTGAAGCTTATCCGCCAGCGGGGCGGGTCCCGCATTCCTTGTCGTTTCCGCGCCTTCACAGGCGCGGCCCCATTGAAGCAACCTTGTGAACGCTGGGCCTGCTCTACCGGGGAACGTGTTTCCGCGCCTTCACAGGCGCGGCCCCATTGAAGCTTCCTCGGCATGCCCACCGGACAGCAGGTGGACGGCAGTTTCCGCGCCTTCACAGGCGCGGCCCCATTGAAGCGCGTCGTTCGTGGCGGCCGCCAGCACGGCGGTGTAGGCGTTTCCGCGCCTTCACAGGCGCGGCCCCATTGAAGCTCGAGTCGCACATCATTGGCCGGACACTCCCTGATAGGTTTCCGCGCCTTCACAGGCGCGGCCCCATTGAAGCATGCTCTTGCGTAGCAGGCCGGACTTCACCAGTTCGTGTTTCCGCGCCTTCACAGGCGCGGCCCCATTGAAGCAGGAAGTAGGGCGACATGAGCAGGCACGATGAGCAGTGTTTCCGCGCCTTCACAGGCGCGGCCCCATTGAAGCCGCACCACCTCGCCAGCGTTCCAAGCGAACCGAGGAGTTTCCGCGCCTTCACAGGCGCGGCCCCATTGAAGCAGCCTAAAGGGCGAGAGCTATGGCTACTCCTGCGGTGTTTCCGCGCCTTCACAGGCGCGGCCCCATTGAAGCAACAAGAACTCGCGCCCAGAGGCCCGCAGCAGGTGCGGTTTCCGCGCCTTCACAGGCGCGGCCCCATTGAAGCGTATATGGGATAGTAGGGAAAAACCCCTGTCCGACCTGTTTCCGCGCCTTCACAGGCGCGGCCCCATTGAAGCGCGTGGACGCGTGTTCCCATCTCGGCGGCCAGCTTGTTTCCGCGCCTTCACAGGCGCGGCCCCATTGAAGCGTCCGCGACGGAAAGCCGGTCAAGCGCCCGGTCGAGGCGTTTCCGCGCCTTCACAGGCGCGGCCCCATTGAAGCATGATCGGGGACAGCGAAACGGCGGCGAGATTCGGCGTTTCCGCGCCTTCACAGGCGCGGCCCCATTGAAGCTCGCTGGCACGAACGCATGGACCATTGGCGCGACGAGTTTCCGCGCCTTCACAGGCGCGGCCCCATTGAAGCATCCATTCTATCCGACGCGCCCATCGGTCTTTGTGGAAGTTTCCGCGCCTTCACAGGCGCGGCCCCATTGAAGCGAATCTGTCAGGTTTTCAGAGAACCGTGTCACAACTGTTTCCGCGCCTTCACAGGCGCGGCCCCATTGAAGCGCGTCTACCTCCTCGCCGTACGCCCGAAACGCCGAGTTTCCGCGCCTTCACAGGCGCGGCCCCATTGAAGCAACGAGATCGACGTGGCCACGCTCAGCGGACTGCTGGTTTCCGCGCCTTCACAGGCGCGGCCCCATTGAAGCCCGGCGATCACCACGCCATCGCGGTCCACCAGGATCGAGGTTTCCGCGCCTTCACAGGCGCGGCCCCATTGAAGCGTCCATGTTCGGCTATGATGATGGCGGGACATACGAAGTTTCCGCGCCTTCACAGGCGCGGCCCCATTGAAGCGCAATATGACCGTCTCGGGGAAGTCTGGCGGCGGTCTGTTTCCGCGCCTTCACAGGCGCGGCCCCATTGAAGCCCGCCCGAATGGACGATCGCGGTCACCGGCAGGTTGTTTCCGCGCCTTCACAGGCGCGGCCCCATTGAAGCGTGTACTCGGGCCGCAGCGGCATCGAGATCTCCGAGCGTTTCCGCGCCTTCACAGGCGCGGCCCCATTGAAGCGCCCTGAACCTGGGCGGCTTCATGCGAGCCGACTCCGTTTCCGCGCCTTCACAGGCGCGGCCCCATTGAAGCCGGCGGTGCCATCCGCCGCCCTGGCGTTTGCCAGAAGTTTCCGCGCCTTCACAGGCGCGGCCCCATTGAAGCTAAGAAACCAGTGCGGAAGGTCCGCCAGCGTTTGCCGGTTTCCGCGCCTTCACAGGCGCGGCCCCATTGAAGCCGTCTGTTGGCGTAACTCACTGCCTTGCTCCCGTTTGAGTTTCCGCGCCTTCACAGGCGCGGCCCCATTGAAGCATGATCCACTCGAAGTCGAACCATCGTCCGGTTCTGGCGGTTTCCGCGCCTTCACGGGCGCGGCCCCATTGAAGCAGACATATTAGACAAGGAAGCGGCCGCAGAGCCTGCGTTTCCGCGCCTTCACGGGCGCGGCCCCATTGAAGCTCCACCGTGGTCGCGATGTCACCGCCTGGGGAGGGCGGGTTTCCGCGCCTTCACGGGCGCGGCCCCATTGAAGCCGGGAGCGGGGGCGGGCCAACACGTGGACTTGTAAAGGTTTCCGCGCCTTCACGGGCGCGGCCCCATTGAAGCACGCCGGAGGGGCGCTATGACGTGACGGCACGCACGGGTTTCCGCGCCTTCACGGGCGCGGCCCCATTGAAGCATCACACCGGTGTGGTAATCCGGAAGCGGAAGCACCTTGTTTCCGCGCCTTCACAGGCGCGGCCCCATTGAAGCAGATCCCCGTAACTTACCATGTCGCCCATAACCGACGTTTCCGCGCCTTCACGGGCGCGGCCCCATTGAAGCCCCCATTTGGCGGGTCGTAGGGGGGGGGCCTAATCTCTGGTTTCCGCGCCTTCACGGGCGCGGCCCCATTGAAGCAACAACACGCACTTCTCGGAGCCGCTCACGACCTTCGTTTCCGCGCCTTCACAGGCGCGGCCCCATTGATGCCTTGGCGTCCGGATCACGCACGGCCGCCTGGCACCAGTTTCCGCGCCTTCACAGGCGCGTGCGGGTCGGGCGTGGAGTCGCCACGACACCGTGTTGATATGTAAGAGGATAGGCACGGAAATAGGCTGCAAAGAGGCTTTGGACGTGGCATTCCCGCGTCGAAATGGCCGTGTAGGCCGCACCGGTCTCCCGTGCCGGACGGCGCATCGAACAAGCGACTGGACCCGGCGTTCCTCCGTGTCTGTCCCGCGACTCACCGCCGAGGACGGCGGGGTCCAGAGAGAATCCTCGGGCCGTGTCACCGGGCCATTCTGGACCAGCCCTTGATAATCCACAATTGGCGCGTGGGGTGCGCCGTTCCTGCAGCGTCATCGGGCAGCTGTTGCCAGTCGTGGATCGCGCCGATCCGAGTCCTTGGCCCGTACACCCATCGGTGCGCATCGCCCGCCATTCCGCCAAGTGTTGATTTTTCACCTTTGGGTAGAGGCCAAGACATGCGCACCAACTCCAGTCGCCCGCGGAATCCGTCCAAGTCTGCCCAAATCCAACCTGTCCCGGATGCGCAAGAGCCCACGCCAAGGACGGCACGGGCCATCGTGGCTGCCCCTGTGCTTGGCCGTCGCGCATCGCGCCACTCCGTCGAAATCTGCAGTCATCGCCGCCCTCGATCCATTGTTTTCATTGTTATTAACAATACCCGGCCGCCTCGACCGCCACTCCTACGGGCGGTTCGATTCGGTCTTAACCACTTACGCTGCAAGCTATTACGCATTCACGCGAACCACTCATGCAACGCTGCGCAATTTCCGTCGACGCCGCCAGAAATAGCCGTTTCGGCGTTGATCCAAACGCCAAACGCATCAAAACCCCTTGTTATTCGTCCGTCGAGAAGTAGGGGCGGGACAGGCCCTTGCCCCGCCCGCCGTGGCCGCCCAGGCCGCCGAGGTCCAGGGAGAATCTCGTGCCAGACGGAGCGTCGAGCAAGCGACCGCGTTTCGTCGCCTCCACCGCCCGCCGTGCCTGTCCGCGCGGCCGTGAAATCACAGCCCTCCGTCGGCGCCGCCAGGTGGCGTTTCGCCTTGGGTAGAGAATCGCGCATCGTCGCCCATGCCGACCGCCTGTGGCGCATGTCGGCCCGACGTGCGTCCCCGCCTTTCCTGAGTTCGCATGGCCCCCCTCCCAATGACCAATGACGCGCCCCCAGGCGCCAATGACGTGCCTTCACAGGCGCGGTGTTGATTTTTTGCCTTATGTAGAAGGAGGGTGTATGAACACTCACGTCAAGCGATCAAAGAAGACCTCCGGCCCACGACGGGCACGGAAATGTGTCAACGGACGCGCGCAGGTGGTGGCGATGGTGGATGAGCTCCTGGACAACCGCCATAATCGGAAAGTGCTGATGGATGCGCTGCGGCGGGGGCTGATGGCCGATCCGCTGCAGTTCTTTCACGTCATCATCAAGCCCCTGCTCGTGCGCGACGCCAGGCTCACCCTGAGTCGCAATGGGGTGGACGATGGCGTGATCGAGTGGAAGTCGCTGTTCGATGCGCCGCTTGGCCCGCCAAAGGACCGCCGGCCCGACGGGGAGGTGACGCCATGAGCCGCACCGGCAAGATCGCGCGCCTGCCGCGCCAGCTCCGTGACCAACTTAACCGCCGGCTGGACGACGGTGAGCCCGGCGCCGAGCTGGTCGCCTGGCTCAATAGCCAGCCGACCGTCCAGACTCTGCTCAAGGGGAATTGGGGACAGTGAATCAGTGACGCGCGCGCCACGCCACGTGGCGGTTGGCTGCACCGTGATGGATGTCGCGGCCCGTCGCACGCGGGGGAGACGTGGGAAAGGGATCACCCTCTGTGCGCGCTGTGCCTCTGTGAGAGTAACTCCCGCTGCCCCTGGAATGCATGGCGCAATAGTCCGCGCATTCTGGCACCCCTTCAGGGTGCGATCCACACGTTCCGGAATCCGGGGGTGTCGCTGCGCTCAACCCCCGGCTACGGTCTGGCATCCCGCCGGGATGCGGCCCGGCATGTGGCGCACGTCGGCCCGACGTGCGTCGCGGCGATGGAGCGAGGTTATCCGCGCGGCAGCTGTCAGACCGTCGGCGGGTAGGGTACCCCAGGCCTTTGGGGCACCCGGCGGGCGGGTCAAGGACCTGACCCGCCCCCACCGCGGGCACGACCGCCGTCTGTGTCACCGGCCTTTGTAATCTCATCAGGTAGTGACCTTGGCATTTCCCCTCCTCCATCCGGGCATCTGGACAGGCCGTCATGGGAGTCGCCGACCAGGCCGGGGAGAGCGGGTTCCGGGCGCGGCAGGAAAACGCCGTTTCGGCGTTGATCCAAGCGCCAACCGCTCCCGAAACCCCTTGTTATTCTGTCCGTCGCGAGGTAGGGGCGGGTCAGGCCCTTGACCCGCCCACCGGGCGCCCCAAGGGTCTGGGGCGCCCCTACCGTTGGCATTCTGCCGCGTGGCAGCGCAGCGGCATATCTGGTAACATACCCCTTGTCGCGGCCATGTGGGCTGCGTGTGAGAGGAGTGTGAGGGATGAAGATACTTGGCATCAGCGGAAGTCCCCGGGCGGGATCGGCCACGGATCAGTTGGTGAAGGCCGTGCTGGCCGGAGCCCAAGGGTGTGAGACCGAGTTCATTTCGCTCGCCGGCCGGCGGATCGGTCCCTGCATCGCCTGTCTCGGCTGCGTGCGCGACAACGTCTGCCGCGTGCGCGACGACATGGCCGAGTTGCGGCCCAAGATTGCCGGCGCCAACGCCTTTGTGATTGGCGGCGCCAACTACTTCTCGATGCTCAACGGTCTGACGCACACGTTCCTGGAGCGGTTCTACCAGTTCCGCCATCAGGAGGGCAAGGCCGTGTCCGGCAAACTCGGCGTGGCGGTCGGCATCGGCGGCAGTAACGGCGATCCGGTGGTGGCCAACATCCGCAACTTCTTCCAGTACAACCAGATCGAGTGCGTCGGCGCCGTGTCGGCCCAGGGGGCGGCGTCTTGTTTCACGTGTGGCTACGGGGAGACGTGTCGGGTGGGCGCCATCCACATGTTCTTCGGCCCCGGAACGAAGATCACGCCTGAGATGACGCCCTGTCTTGCGAAGCAACCGGGCGCCTTGGCGCAGGCCCAGGCCCTGGGCCGGACCCTTTCCGAGCGCCTGCGGGCGTTTGCTGCAGCAACGTGAGCACCGGATGTCCGGCACCACCGGAAGGCCGTGTGGTGCCCGTCATAAGCGTCTGCGCAACGGCGAAGTAAGGCGCGTCGCGGACGGCCAAGCCGTCCGTCCAGTGCGGCTCGCGCGCGACCGCCTGGAAGGGCTCATCACCGCTGCGACCGCTTACACCTCGCGTGCATGGACGGCAACCTGCTTATGGTTGCGAGCGCTCAAACGGCTTCATGGCGCACACAACGTAATGATAACATGCTGGCCGCTTGTGGCGCATGTCGGCCCGACGTGCGTCCCCGCCCTTTCCTGAGTTCGCATGGCCCCCCTTCCCATGACTCATGACCAATGACTAATGACGCGCCCCGGGCGCCTAAGCGACTGGACCCGGCGGTCCTCCGCCGTCTGTCCCCGCCGACTTAACCGCCGAGGACGGCGGAGTCCAGGGAGACGCACGACGGGAATCTGGACGCGAAGCTACCGCCGAGGACGGCGGGGTCCAGGGAACGTCCTACCAGAGATATGGACCCGGCGGTCCTCCGCCGTTAGTCCCCGACCTCGTCGCGCTCGAATAAGACACTGGACCCGGCGGTCCTCCGCCGTTATCTTAACACACTATGAGCGTAGCACCCCCACTACGGTTTCATGGGCACCCGGCTCATCCGCCCCCTGTCTGGCGGCACAATCAGCCCATCATTCTATTCGTCTCGGTGCGTCTGGCTCGTCCGGAGATGGTCAACCTGGCGTGCCGTCCGATCTGCGAGGCGATGGAACGCGCATGGCGGCGAGCTGTTCACTGGCGCACCGGCAGCTATCTGGTGATGCCGGACCACGTTCATTTCTTCTGTGCTCCGGGTGTGCCGGACTATCCGCCGGTCAGACGCTGGCTTGGGTTCTGGAAACGACTGCTGGGAAGTGAGGTGGCAGGTCTGAAGTCAGCTTTTCTGCCGGATTGCTGGGACACGCAGATGCGGGACCGAGAGCACTATCTTGAGAAGCTGGATTACCTGCACCGGAATCCGGAGCGAAAAGGACTGGTGCGGCCAGACGAGCCGTGGCCGTTCCAAGGAACGGTGTTTCCCCTGACCGGGTGGTGAGAGCAGGATGCGCGGGACTTGGGGTTGGACGCGGACCTACCGCCGAGGACGGCGGGGTCCAGGGAGACGCACGACAGGGATCTGGACACGGACCTACCGCCGAGGACGGCGGGGTCCAGAGAGACGCACGACCGGGATCTGGACACGGACCTACCGCCGAGGACGGCGGGGTCCAGGGAGACGCACGACCGGGATCTGGACGCGGACCTACCGCCGAGGACGGCGGGGTCCAGAGAGACGCACGACCGGGATCTGGA
>CAZZCT010000030.1:0-17260 GCA_964652365.1 uncultured Lentisphaerales bacterium | reverse complement strand
GGACCTACCGCCGAGGACGGCGGGGTCCAGGGAGACGCACGACCGGGATCTGGACACGGACCTACCGCCGAGGACGGCGGGGTCCAGGGGGAACCTCGTGCCAGCGTACTGGCTTACCGCCGAGGACGGCGGGGTCCAGGGGAGCCTCGTACATGCAGACTGGACCCGGCGGTCCTCCGCCGTTTGTCCGGAGACCTACCGCCGGGGACGGCGGGGTCCAGGGAAGCCTCGTACATGCAGACTGGACCCGGCGGTCCTCCGCCGTGGACGTCGTCGCAGCGGGCTCGCGGTGCCGACGCGCGACCCCACCTGGCGCGGTCGGCGAGGGCCTCCTGCCGCGATCCGCTGCGACATGCTGCGTCCCATGCCTCCCGGCATCCCTGCTCCAAGTCTCCTTGCCGCGCCGCGCGGCCACGTTCCCCTCACCGCGCATAGATCAGGTCGCCCACGCGCACCGTATCCTCGCCCGACTGGGGGATCACGCGGGCCGTCGCGCTGTCAGCGCGCACACGCTCCAGGCTCAACTGCACGGGCTGGCCGTCCAGTCGACAGATCTGGCCCTGTTCCAGCGGGCCGTTGGGTTGCTCCGGCCGCACAACCACGAAGCGGTGGCCGGCCACGGCGCCCTGGTCGCTGCCGACATTCAGTGTGGCCAGTCCGCCCTGGCGGCGGATGACTGCGCCGCTGACCAGCGGGAAGCCCTGTTCGAGCTTCATGGCCAGGCCGGCCATGTCGTCGTCCAGTCCGCTTTCGGGTTTTGCGCTGTAGACGTCGCTGGCCAGCAGGACCGCACCGCTGGTGGTGTCCACCACCCGCATGTAGACGGTCAGGCCGGCGGCCTCCTCGATGATCTGGCCCATGAAGAGCAGTTCGGCCGGCAGCAGCTTGCCGATGCGCAGGGCCGCGGCGGGATCGGCCAGGTCTGACAGGCTGAGTCCCTGCTCGCGCAGGATGTAGTCCCAGCCCTCTTCGCGCTCCAGCAGGCGGAAGCGCACCGGCTCACGCAACAGCTCGCGTTCGAGACTGTGCTGCGCCTGCACCCGGGCCGCGCCGGCATTGGTGGGTGTCAGGGGCGGCACGCCGACGGTCAGGCGCAGTGACTCGTCGAGATACTCGGGCCGGCGGCGGATCACGGTCAGGGGTTGCGCGGTGCGGTTGCCGGCCAGGTCGACCGCGGCGATCTCGAAACGGTTGGTTCCGAGGTCCAGCGGCAGGCGCCGGGCGAAACAGGCCCGCACAGCCCCGCGGTCGGCGGCGGCCAGCAAGTTTTCGCCGTTGATGCTGATTGTTCCGAGGCCGCCGTTGTCAACGGCCGTGCCGTCGACGAAGAACTCATCGTTGAACACCAAGGTGAAGGCGTGGGCATCGCGCAGCGAAAGCGACGGTCGCAGGCGGTCGGCGTCGGCGGCGTCCGGGGCGGCGGCGCCGCCGGCCTCGTCGCGTGCCAGCAGCGGTCCGACCATGCGCAACATTTCTGCGGCCGTCAGGCGGCCGGCCACCTGCACCGCGCCGAGTGCCGGGTCCTGGGGGTGCAGGTCGGTGGCATCGAGGATTCGGTCCAGGCGATTGCCGGCCAGGTCCACGGCCGTGAAGCGAACGCCGCGGTCGCGGTCAGAGATGCGCAGGGTGATCTGCTGGCTGGTGGGGGAATGCGCGCGGGGCGCAGGCGGCACAGGCGTGTCGTTGATGCGGATCTCGGCCAGGCCGTGGTCATCGCGGCAGGTGGCGTCGACCAGCCATTCGCTGCCGATGTGGCGGGCGCGCTGCAACGTCAGTTGGGGCGGCCGCCAGTCGGCGACCCGCACGGTGCGCGCCACGGTCGGCTGGCCCAGCAGGTCGCGGACCTCGACCGCGAAGGTGTTGGTGCCCTCGGTCAGTTCAACCGGCCGGGCGAATGCCAGGCTGGGCTCGGCCAGTTCGATGAACTCGACCTGGCCGTTGACGGACAGGTGGCGCACGCCGCCGGCGGCGTTGGCGGTGCCGCGGAGGGTGTGATGGCGGTCGCGCGTGAGCATGCCCGACAGGGCCGGCGCCCATTCGATCTGTGGTGGCGCCACGGTCTGGCCGCGCAGCGACTGCGCGCGGGCCAGGTTGAGGTAGTGTTTGGCGCGGCCGGAGGGCGCCTGTTTCAGCGAGATCTCCAGCAGCCGGATGGCTTCGTCCGTGCGGCTGAGGGTGTAATGGCAGATGCCGAGTTCGCGGTTGGGGAAATAGGAGTCAATCACATGCAGCCCATAGGTCCGGGCGCGCCAGCGGTCCTGGTCGAAACCATACTTGGCGCCGGCGCGCAGCCCGAGGCAGCGTTCGAAATCGGCCTGGGCTTCTGCGGCCTGGTTGCGGGCCAGCAAGGCGACTCCGCGCTGGTAGTAGTTCCACCAGTTGTGGTGGTGCAGCGGCGCATCGGGTGACGGCGTGACCGGCGGCGTCCGGCATCCGCCCGGCAGCAGGAGTGCCAGCGCGGCGACCGCGGCCGGCAAGGCGATTCGATTTGTCATCGTTCGTCGCATCGGTCGACTCACGGGGGACGGCGGTCAGTCGGGCCGCGCCAGCGCCTCGGCTACCACGCGCGCGGATTCGGCTACGTGGGCGCGAAATTCGGCTTCATTGGCGTAGTCGCCGGTCCACTCGCGGGCCAGCGTGCCGTCCCGGTTGAACGCCTGCAGGGCGATGCCGAACTGGCCACCGGCAAACTCCTGCAGGCGGAACCGCAGAACCAGCCCTGGCTGCGGCGCGAGACCCTGGGCGGTCATCTCGGCCTCGACGGCGAGACGCAGCAGGCGCAGGCAGCGATTGGCGGTCGCCTGCGAGCAGACCGGGGCCGGCGGCGTGCCCGAGCCGCCACGGAACGCCGGCGGCGCAAAGCGCGCGCTTCTCCAGTCCAGCGCAGAAGGTGACTCGCGTGGGCAGATCGCGAGGAGTAGTGCCGCCGCGGCCGCCAGACCGGTCAGGGCGCTGCGGAAGGGCGTGGCGAAGAGGCCCACGCGCAGGCGGCGGGCATGGGCGGGACGCGCGGCGTCGATGTTCGCGCTGGCCGGGTCCCGCTCCCAGGCGGCGACGCCTTCGGCGGCCAACTCGGCTTCGCTCTTGGCCGGTGCGCGGAGCCCCTCCCGCAGGTGGCGGTCGAGCGTGCGCACGGCCTGCACCTCGCGCTGCAGGGCCGGATCGCCTTGAAGCTCGGTTTCGAAGCGTTGGCGGGCCTCGGGCGCCAGTGCGTCGTGCACGTACGCCCAGACGGTCCCATTGCGTGTGTCGTTTGCGTCATTCACGGGTTCACCTGTTCCACACTCACTAGTCGCTGCAGCGGCCCGGATCTTCCCATCTGCGACAACATTCATGGGCGTCGGCCGTTCGCATCCGACCGGCACGAGCTGCCCAGCGAGGCTCCGCAAAACATGAGATTTCTCAGAACGAGAAATCTAGAGTGGCTCGGAGTCGCCCGGTTGCAGCAACTTGCGCAACTTCTCGATGCAGCGCGAGAGACGGGTGCCGACCGTACTGACGGTGATGCCCTGGCTGGCGGCGATCTGCTGGTAGGAGCGGCCCTCGCGGTAGAACTGGCGGATGGCGCTCTGGCACGCCGGCTCCAGTTGCTCCAGGGCGGCGTGCAGCCTGGTGGCCCGCTCGGCCAGCAGCACCTCCCGGACCGGGTCATAGCTGGCGTCGGCCGCGACGCTGGCCTCCTCCCATTCGCCGTGTTCATCCCAATAGCCCAGCGGCTGGAGGCGGGCCTGCTCCCGGATGCGCTTGCGCACGGCGTCGATGCAGCGGTGCACGCAGACCTGGCGCACGAAGCCGACCAGGCTGCTCTCGGTCGCAAGGTTGTCGAGCGCCGGGACCAAGGCGGCCCGGATGATCTGGACCACGTCCTGCTGGGCATGGGTGTCGAGGCGCCACTTGGGCCAGGCGGCGATGCCGCGGATCAGGGGGTCGAAACAGACGAAGAACGCTTCCCACGCCTGTGCATCGCCACAGCGCAGGGCAGCTAGAGAGGGAGGTTGCAGCGGCTTGAATCGGTTCATGGGGTTTTGTCTTGCACGCAGTACAGCGCAAGGTATGATTTTTAATCGGAAGAAGAAAGCGGTTTCTGACGCCTATAGAGTCGAGCGCGGGTTGCGCCTGCCCGGTCGCGGGGATCCCGGAGGGGGACGAGACGGACCGGCGGCAGGTGTCGGCGGTGGCCGGCGAGCCCCGCGCAGGCGATCGATGCGTCATGAAGCAGAAGCCGCAAGAACCGCGGCAGGGGGGCTGAGATGGGGTGGCAGGCGGGCAGGATTGGGCGGGGTTGCCGCTGGCTGGCCGGAAAGGCTGGCGTGGCGGTGCTGTGCGTCACGGGCGCTGCCCGGTCCGAGAGCTACGAGATCGGTGTCCCCGGTGGCTCGGTCGAGATCGAGATCAGCCACATCGACTCGGGCGGCAGCCTGGTCGCGCCGGCACAGCCTGCCATGCAGGGCTTCCGGCCCCCTGTGATTTTCTCGGCGCCGTTGCCCAGCGGCTCCGGTGCGCGGGCGCTCGGATTTGCTGGTGCCTTTACCGCCGTGGCCGATGATGCCACGGCTGCCTCCTGGAATCCGGCCGGTTTGACGCAGCTGGAGACGCCCGAGGCCTCGTTTGTGTTGCGCTACATCCGCGAGGCCAACGACCATCGCTCGGAGTCCGAGGACTACCGCGTGGGCGAGGACGCCTTCGACAATGCCGCGCTGAACTACCTCAGCGCCAGCCTGCCCTTCCGCTTGTTGGACCGCAACTGGGTCCTCTCGCTGAACTACCAGGAGGCCTACGACTTTACGCAGCGGTTCACGGCGGACATCCGCGGCAGCTCGTCTGGCTCGCTGGAGGAGTCCTCCCGCGAGGTCTACCACGAGACGCAAGTGGACCACTTCGAGGACGAGAGCTTCCGCATCGACGTCACCAGCCACATCACGACCTTCCAGATCATCGCGCTCGATCAGTTGCTCGCCTCGGGGCTGCTGACCGGGCTGGAGTTCGATCAGGAAGGGGTGATTGACGCCGTCACGCCCGCGCTGGCCGTGGAACTGACTCCCAAGTTTTCGGTCGGCGCCGCGCTCAACATCTATCAGGACGATCTTTTCGGCGGCCAGTCGATCCAGTCGCACACGCGGGCGCGGTACACAGGCGATTCCAGCAGCATCATCTCCGTGGAAGACCAGCTGATCACGACCGGGTGGTACAGCTATGAGGGCGTGTCGATTCTGCCCGGCGGGGGCGGACTGCCGCCGCTGGAGGTTCCGATCAGTGGCAGCGGCGTCTACAGTCCCTTCTCCGACACGACCGGCAGTGGCAGTTCCCAGAGTCTGCGCTACGAAGGCATCTACGACGAGTACAACCGGTTCGACCAGTTGCATGGCCTGAACGCGACCCTGGGCACGCTGTGGACCGTCTCGCGCCGGCTGGGGCTGGGCTTCTGCCTGGACCTGCCGTGGGAGGCCGAAGCCGAGCAGACCAAGACCGTCCGCAACACGGTGACCACCTACGACGGCACCGGCACGCGCGTGCTCGATGTGTCGGGTAGCGAGCAGGTCGAGGTCAAGGATGTGACCTTTGATTTCCCGCTGCAGTGGACCCTCGGCAGCGTCTGGCGCTGGGATCCGCGCTTCTACACGACGGTCGATGTCAGCCAGACCTGGTGGTCCGATTTCGCTTTTCAGGCGGCGGGTGAGCCGAAGCTCAACCCGCTGGACGGATCACCCTACGGGCAGAACCCCATCGACGACTGCTGGGCGGTGCGCACCGGCGCCGAGTATCTTTGGGTGCTGCGCGCGACCGAGATTCCGTTGCGGGCCGGTGCGAGTTGGGAGCAGCGGCCGGCGATCGGCACACCGGACCAATACTGGGGTGTGAGCCTCGGCTCCGGCATCTCCCTGGGCAAGGAACCGGGCAAGGTGATTCTGGACGTGGCGTACAGCTACATCTGGAGCGAGGACGCGTTGGGAAGCCTCGTTCCGGGACAGACGGGCATTGCCACCGACGTGGCACGGCACGAGGTGTTTGTCTCCTGCATCCGGCATTTCTGAACGCACGGGCGGCAACTATGGGGCATGCGACCAACAGGATGAGGCGGGGGTGGACCGGCGTGCTGCTGGCGGCGGCCGTGGCGGTGCGCGCCGTTGCGGAGCCTGCGTCGGGCGGCGCTACTGTGGCCGAGTTGCAGCAACAGGCGATGGTGCACGCGCGCGCGGGACGCTGGGAAGCTGCGGCGCAGGTCTATGAGCGCGTGCTGGAACTGGATGCCGGCTTCGCGTCCGCGCTGGCGCCGCAGGTGGTGCAGCTCTACGCCAGGGCTGGTCGTTCGGCCCAGGCCCTGGCCTGGACCCAGCGTGTCATGGCTTCGCACCCCGAGCCCGAGGCCTACCTTGCGGGTGTGCTTGCCCGGGTGGGGCAGCCGGTCGAAGCCCGCCTGGTGCTGCGGCGCGCCCTGCGCCAGGCCGCCGGGCCGTCGGCACGGCAGCGGCTCTACTGGCAGCTCGCCGATCTCGAACTGGCCGATGGGGCGACGAACGCGGCGGTCGCGGCCCTGGGCGCGGCCCTGGGCGAAGCGGCGAGTCCGGCCGATCAGACTGCCGCGCGGGCCCGACTCGAAGCCCTGCGCGCAACCCGGCCGTTGCCGGCTACGAACGCGGTGCAAGGGGAGAGCCCGAAGTCATGAGCAAGCCTGGGACATACGCGACCTGCCTCGCTGACCGGCGCGGCCCCGCTCACCCTGGCGCGTGGACGCGGCTGGCGTGGATGGCCGTCGCCTCGCTGCTGGCCGGCGTCGCGTCGGCGGCCAACTACTTCGTGAACGACGCCGACACCCTGGGCGACGTCTACTGCCAGGTTCCTGGTGTGGCCAGCAACGACGGACTCTCCCCCACGACGCCCAAGAACTCACTCTCGGACCTGCTGGGGTTGTACACATTCAGTTCGAACGACACAGTTTTCGTCGATTCCGGCACCTACCTGTTGTCGCAGACGGTCATAGTCGCCAACATGCATGGCACATCCAACGCCTGGGTCAATCTACGCGGCGTGGCGGGCCGGACGATTCTGGATGGCGCGAACCTGGGCTACGGCAGCTGTCTGGAGATCAACTCTGACTGGATGCTGGTGGAAGGGCTCACCTGCCGCAACGCCGAGTTCGGCATCCGCGTCTATGGCACCTCGGCTCACCACGTGCGGCTGGAGCGCAACGTCTGCAGCGGCAACCGCCAGGCCGGCATTGAGATCATGACCTATCCGATGGGCGGCGATTCGGACTTCCAGCTGATACACAACCTCGTCTACGGCAGCCCCACGGGGATGGTCCTGGGCGGCATCGGCACCCCGGACGGCAAGTTCTTCGTGCTCAACAACACAGTTGCCGTGACGGGCGGCAAGGGGCTTGTCTGCAACGGCGTTGACGGCGGCACGTCGCTCAAGCACAACATTGTGACCGCCTCCAACGGCGGGGCCTGTCTCGGAATCCGCGGCGCGGCGCTCGGCGCGTCTGACTACAACTGCTGGCGCACCACGTCCGACGCCAGTACCGCCTGGCGCACGGACGCGGGCGTCACGCGAACCTACGCCAATCTCGCCCAGTGGCGTTCGACGGGACAGGATACGCACAGTCTGGACCATGACCCGCGTTTCGCCGACCTGAGCACCGGTGACTACCACGTGCGTTCCACGGGCGGCCGCTGGAAGCCCACCGCCACGGGCGGCGCCAATGCCGGCTACTGGGTGACGGATACGCAGCACAGCCCCTGCATCGACGCGGGCGACCCCAACGTGCCAGTGGGCGCCGAACCGGCCGACCATGGCGGCCGCGTCAACCTCGGCGCTGACGGCGGCACGACCGAGGCGTCCCGCACCACGCCGGCCCGCGCCCTCAACCTGCTGGCGCCGCGCGGCGGCGAGGTCGCCGAGGGCGGCATCCTCGTGCGCTGGGCCGCGCTGGGCCGTGGTTGGGCCGTGGGCGACACCGTGCGACTGGAGTACCGCACGCCTGGCACGACCCAGTGGCGGCCGGTGGTGAATGGGGCGACGCGACCCTACCTGGACGGGCAGTTCTTCTGGACCAACACCACCTGGAGCGACCAGAGCTACGAGCTGCGGATCGTCGTCGATGTGGGGGCCACCTCCACCGTGTTGGACAGCACCCTGGCGCCCTTCAGTATGCCCGGCGGTACGCCGTACTTCTACGTCAACGACAACAGCACCAACAGCGATGTCTACTGCACGGCCCGCGGGCTCGCCACAAACGACGGGCGTGGCCCGGACAAGCCGGTTAACGATCTGGGCCTGCTGCTTTCGCGCGAGGACCTGCCGCCCGGGGCGATCGTTCATGTCGACACCGGCACGTACAACCTCGGCAGCAACGTCACGCTGGCTGCTGACGATGGCGGTACGGTGGAGGCGCCCGTGACGCTGCGCGGATCGGTTCGCGGCAGTGTGCTGAACCGGAGCGGCGGCGGCACCGGATCGCGGGCGCTCGTCGTGCAGGCGGACCACGTGCGCATTGAACGTCTCATCTGCACCGGCGCCGAAGTCGGTATCGCCGTGGATGCCGGTCGCGCCCGGAACGTCGAGTTGGTGGCCAACACCTGCTTCGGCAACAGCGCCTTCGGTCTGGCCGTGACCGCCACCGGCTCCGGCAGCGGCGAGGAGTACCTGCTGCTGCAGAACCTGCTGCACGACAATGGTGCCGGCATGCTGCTGCAGGGCTCCGCCGATGTCGCCAACGGCCGTGCCGTGTTCGTGGTTGAGAACAACACGGTTTGCGGCGGCGGCCACGCCCTGCGCTGCCTGAACGCCAACGGCTCCGGCCGCCGCACCCTGCTCCTGAAGAACAACATCCTCCGCGCGCAGGGCGCCGGCAATGCCTGCGTGGTGGTGCCGCCGGCAGGCTTGACCTATTCCGACTACAACAACCTCCACGCGCTGGACGGTGCGGCGGTCGGTATCCTGGCGGCGTCCCCCACCAACAGTCTGACGCTTGCGACGCTGGCGGCGTGGCGGACGGCCACGCAGCAGGATCCCGGGAGCCTGTCTGCCGACAGCCTCTTCGTTGCGCCCGCGTCCGGCAACTATGCCCTGCAGCCGGCCTCGCCCGGCGTCGATGCCGGAATCGACAGCTTCTGGATGTATGACGCAACCGACCTGGCGGGACGCCCGCGCATCGCCGGCCGCTCGGTTGATATCGGTGCCCACGAGCTCGCGCTCGCCGTTGAGTTGCGCATCCTGCTCGAGGGGCCCTACCAGACGACTCTCAACGCCATGCGCACCAGCCTGGCCGCCAATGGCCAGATCCCGCTGGCTTCGCCCTATGCCGCCGCGCCGCGCAGCGTGACGCGCATACCAACCGGTGTGGTCGACTGGGTGCTGCTCGAGTTCCGTACCGCCACCAACGCCTCGCCAGCCGCCAGTCGCAGCGCCTTCCTGAGCGCCGGCGGCCTGGTGGTGGACGACGACGGCGTCTCGCTGCCCGCCGTCAACCTCTCCGCGGCCACCAACTACTACGTCGTAGTCAAGCACCGCAACCACCTCGCGGCCATGTCCGCGGCGCGCGTGGCGTTCACGGGCGATCGGCTGGTGTACGATTTCACCGGATCCGGCAGCGCCTTCTTTGGTGGCGGTGTGGCCGCCGTGCCAGTGGGCTCCGTCCGCTGGGCCGCAGCGGCCGGCGACGTCGACGGCGACGGCGCGGTGCGCCCGGTCGACGCCACCATGGCGGCGTCCCGCCCGTATGCCGCCGGGTACCGGCGCGCGGATCTCGACGGCACCGGCATGGTGGACACCCCCGACATGGGGCTCTGCCAGGCACGGCAGGGCCGCGCCTCGCCCGTCCCGCGGCCGGAAGTGACGCTCGACCCGGCCCTGCTGATCCGGCCCGGGCGTGCCACGCTCGATCCGGGCGCCACCCTCGGACTGCACGGAATGACGGTCTCCGCGCAGACTGCGACCTCCGGCACCACCGGGGGGCTGACGGGCCCGACCCTCTGGCTCTCCTGGGCGACACTCAATGCCGGCGGCGGCTCCTGGGTGAATGCGAACTCTGCCACGACCGCCATCTACAACGCCAGCACGACCGCCGCCACGCTGGACACGGTCCAGGCCTGGGACGGGGATGACCGCCTGGGCCGCGCCACCATCAACGTCATCAGCGACACCGAGGCCGAACTGGCCGGCAAGGTTGTGATTCTGGCGGGCCGCAAGTCGGAGACCGATCCCCTCTGGCCTGCGACCGACTACCTCGCCGACCTGGCCTACACCACGTTGCGGTACCGCGGCTTCACCAAGGACAACCTGCAGTACCTGAGCCCCGAGCCGGTTGAGGATGTCGACGGCAATGGGCTGTACGACGACATCGACAATGTGAACAGCTTCGCCAACACGGCACACAGCTTCACCAACTGGTGCGCCAACTCCGACCGGCTCTTCGTCTACCTGGTCGACCACGGCGGCGACTCCGCCGGCGACGGCTTCTTCCGTCTGAGCGCCACCGAAACGCTGACCGCCGCCCAACTGGATGCCTGGCTTGATGCCCTGCAGGACGCCGCCCCGACGACCGTGGTCACGGTCCTGCTCGACTTCTGTTATGCGGGGAGTTTCCTGGACGAGCTGGAGTACACCGACCCTGCGCGACGCATCGTCGTTGCCGCCTGCGGCAGCGGCCAGCCCAGCTATTTCGTGGCGGGCGGCCTGGTGAGCTTCTCCGACGCCTTCTTCTCCGGCATCCTGCTGGGCTACGACGTCATGACCTGCTTCGAGATGGCCGCCGACGCCATGGACACCTACCAGACCGCCGAGCTCGACGATAACGGTGACGGCGCCTACAGCACCACGAACGACGGTGCGTTGGCCACCGGCTACTACATTGGGCCGACCTATGTGGCCGGCGGCGACCGCCCGCAGATCGGCGAGGTGTGCGGCAACCAGGTGTTGACCGAGGAGACCGCCGCCACGCTCTGGATCGGCAGCGTCCAGTCGGTCAACCCCATCACCCGCGCCTGGTGCTTCATCGTCCCGCCCGGGCACGATCCCGACCCCGCGGATCCGGTCACGGCGCTTCCGGAACTGGCCCTTGCGTATGACGCCGCCTCCGGCCGCTACACGGTGACGTACGACGGGTTCACTGCCGCCGGCACCTACAAGGCGATCTTCTATGTGCAGGATGCCCAGGGCGGCGTCTCGCCTCCGCTGCAGAGTTACGTGGCCCAGATCGGCTACGACGACCGCCTCGTGCTGGTGGCCGGCGGCGACTCCCAGGGCGCGGCCTGGAGCCCGATCGAATACCTGGCCAGCCTGGCATGGAACACTGCCAGGCTGCGGCTGTTCGACCGCGCCCACACCCGTTTCCTCTGCGCCCAGCCCACGCTGCTGCTCGACGGCGACAGCACCAACGACGTCGACGCGACGGCCGGCCTGGCGGCGCTCGAGGAGACCCTGACGGAGTGGGCGCGGACCAATTCCACCGACCGCCTGACCCTGTACTTCATGGGCGAAGGAACCAACGACACCCTGCGCCTCAGCCCCACGGAGACCCTCTCGGCCGGGCAGTTGGCCGACTGGCTCGACGCCTTCCAGGCCACGAATCCGGTTCACGTTACCGTGGTTCTGGACTTTGACGGGTGCGGGGCCTTCGTGTCGGCGCTCTCGAACCGCGTGGCCGTTGCCGCACTCGGCGAAGCCACGCGCGTGGTCATCGCCAGCGCCGCGGCCGGGCAGCGCGCGCTCATGGACGGGGGCGGGACCGTCAGCTTCTCGCAGTACTTCCTCTCCGGCGTCATGGCGGGCCAGACCTGCGGGGATGCCTACACCGCGGCCCGCCGGGCGATCCGGCGCGTCTCCGGCGGCGTGCGCCAGCGGGCTCAGCTGGATGACACGGGCAACGGTGCGGCGAACGAGAAGAACGTGGATGGCCTGCTCGCGGCTACGCTTTACTTCGGCTCGGCCTTCATGACGGGGGCCGACACGCCGGTCATCGGCGCGGTCCAGCCCCCCGTGGCCCTTGACGCGGGCGTGACCAACCTGACGCTGTGGGCCGCCGACGTGGGCGCGATGCGCGGCATCTCGAACGTGTGGTGTGTGATCACGCCGCCCGACTATGACGGTACGGGGCCGTTACCGCAGTTGGATCTGCCCTGGAACGGTGTTGCCGGACGTTACGAGGCCATCCATGCCGGGTTCACGCTGCCAGGTGCCTATGCGCTTACCTACTATGCCATCGATTTGGCCGGCGAGTTGGCCGAGCCCGTGCAGAGTGAGGTGATCCATCCGGATGCCTACGAACCGGACAACAGCGCCGCGGAGGCGTCGTTCTACTACGGTCCGGCTCAGACGCACACGCTCCACGCCGGTGGCGATGTCGATTGGGTGCGGTTCTACGCGGTCTCGAACTACGTGTACGAGATCGAGACCTACCATCTCAGCACCAACCTCGACACCGTGGTCGAGCTCTTCCAGGTGACTGCGGGCGGCGAACTGGTGTCGATCGACTACGTTGACGACGAGGGCCGCAGTCTGGGTGAATACACCGGCATGGACCACCCGGCCGAGGGGTTCTACTACCTGAAGGTCAGCGCGTACGATGATGGGCAGCCGTTCCAGCCCGGGGCCTACGAGCTCGACATCCTGATTCCGGCGGCCGGAACCAAGGCGTCGCTGATCGTGGTGGGAGTCAACCGGGCCACAGCCGGGGCTCTGCCGGCGGGCGCCTATGCGGAGGTGACTCGCACCGCCTACTCGAGCACCAAGTATTTCAGCGGCAGCACCAGTGTCACGTGGGACAGCCTCGTGCCGGGAACCTATACCATCACCGTGCCGGCACCGGCCAACTTCTTCCCGCGTGAGGATCCGGACACCCCCAACCAGGTCACGAGCCTCACCAATCCCAACTACGCCAACCCGCGCCAGGTCAGCCTGGTCTCCGGCTGGTACTGCGCGAATTTCGAGCACATACCTTACCTGACGGTCTCGGGCGGCGTGGTGCGGGACGCCTGGACCCGCGACTTTCTCTCTGGCGCGGCCATCTCCTTCCGCTCCACCACGGGCAGCTTTGCGGGTTACGTGGCCGACGGGCACATCCTGTTCACGAACTATTCAGCCGACTGGTACAGCCAGGCCGGGGGCGCCTTTCCGGGCGACGTCATTCTGGCCGAGGTCACCTGGGATCTGCTGATCTCGAAATCCGGGTACGTCGACTATCAGGCTGTCAATGCGGTCAGCAATGTCAGCCGCGGCGCGTCGGTGAACCTTGGCACGCACTACCTGGTGCCGGTCGATGCCGACAGCGATGCGATTGCCGACAGCTGGGAGACAACCTACTTCGGCGGTGGGATTGATCCCGGGGATGACTCCGACCTTGATGGGCAGGACCATCGGGCCGAATACATCTGTGGCACGGTGCCGACGAACCGCGCCAGTGTGCTGGCGCTGGACGTCTTTGACGCGACGGGGTCAGACGGATTCCAGATCGAGTGGCCGGTTGTGCTGGGCCGCATCTATTCCGTCAAGGCGTGCGCGGAGATGTTGACCGGCGGCTGGGACACGGTCGCCGGCCCCTGGGAGGCCACCAACGGCCTGACCCGCATGGAATGGACCGACACCGGTGTCTCATCGCGCCCGGTCCGGTTCTACCGCATCGGCGTGGCCGCACCGTGATGCATGGGCTCGCGCTCCGGCGACGCCGTTTGTGCTTGCGTTCAATCGGCAGACGGAGTCTACTGATGCGGACATCTGGGAGAACCCATGGATATCAAACTTAGCCCCACCACGTGGGCCGTTGCCGGCGTCATCCTGCTGGTGGTCGAGGCGATGGTGCCGGGCATTTTTCTGCTGTTCTTCGGTCTGGGCGCCTTGGCTGTCGCGATCCTGCTTAAGATTTTTCCCGGCATGGGGCCGTCGACCCAGTGGCTGCTCTTTGCGGCGCTCTCGGTGGGATCTCTGTTCTGCCTGCGCCGACGGCTGACGCGCATGTTCACGGGCAAGCGTTCGGCGATCGCCGACGGGCTCGGCGATGATTTCGAGGGCCAGCGTGTCGCCGTGACCGAAACGATCCGGCCCGGCCACCCTGGCAAGGTCGAGCTGCACGGAGCCAACTGGGAAGCTTCGGCGGACGAGGAGCTGGCCGTCGGTACGGCCGTGGCGGTTGTCAGCCGCGCGGGCTTGACGCTGACGGTCAAGCGGCTGTCGTGATCAACGGGCGGCCAACGGCCGCCGAGAGGAGTGCAGAGTCATGGGGCAGTACATTGCCATTGCAGTCGTTGTGTTCGTGGTCATCACCCTGCTCAAGTGCATCCGGGTGGTGCCGCAGAAGACGGCCTTTGTCATCGAACGTGTGGGTAAGTACCACTGCACGCTCGAAGCCGGCCTGCACGTGCTGGCGCCGCTGGTGGATCGCGTGGCGTACCGCCACACGCTCAAGGAACACGCCATTGATGTGCCGCCGCAGCAGTGCATCACCAAGGACAACATCACGGTTGAGGTCGACGGCATCCTCTACCTGATGGTGGTCGACCCGGTGCGCGCCTCCTACGGCATCAACAACTACCTGTTTGCGACCACGCAGTTGGCGCAGACCACGATGCGCAGCGAGATGGGCAAGCTGGATCTGGACCGCAGCTTCGAAGAGCGCATGCAGATCAACGGCTCGATCGTCGACGCCGTGGACAAGGCCAGCGATCCGTGGGGCATCAAGGTCACGCGCTACGAAATCAAGAACATCACGCCGCCGCAGAGTATCCGCGACGCGATGGAGAAGCAGATGCGGGCCGAGCGCGAGAAGCGCGCCCTGATTGCCGAGTCCGAAGGCGACCGCCAGGCCCGGATCAACCGCGCCGAGGGCGAGAAGCAGGAGGCGATTGCCCGCTCCGAGGGCGAAAAGCAGCGCCGCATCAACGAATCGCAGGGGCGTGCGCAGGAGATTCTGCTCGTGGCCCAGGCCACCAGCGAGGGCATTCACGAGATCGCCAAGGCGATCAACGACCCGGGCGGAGCCCAGGCCGTGAATCTGCGGTTGGCCGAGCAGTACATTGGCGAGTTCGGGCGGTTGGCCAAGGCCGGCAACACGCTGATCATCCCGACCGACCTGGCCAATGTCGCCGGTTTCATCAAGACCGCCAGCAGCGTGATCCGCGAGCTGCCGGGGCCGGTCGCCGCCGAAGCGGCACGGCCGGGTGTGCCGCCGCTGACGTCGCCAGCGCGCTGAGCGGCGTGCCTGTGGCGCACGTCGGCCCGACGTGCGGTCGTCTGTGCCGGTGAGCCTGGAACCGGGCGTTCAAACCTACGGTCGTTGCAGGTCATCGGTGATCGGTGGTCGTTGTGACCGATCGCCTGCAACGGCGGCTGACGGTCCTTTGGAACCGGGAGCGGCTCGACCGCCCCTGCATCGCGGTGCGGGCACCGCGAACCGAGGAGAACCTGACACCCGTTTCCGAACCAGCCAACGATGAGGTTCGCTGGTTGGACCCTGACAGCCGGGTCGCGCTGGGCCGGCGTGAACTCAAATTCACCTGGTGGGGCGGCGATGCGAAACAGCACTTGCCGCGGCTCTTGTCGCTGCCCTACCTGCGCGTGATCCAGTACGTGCCGGCCCCGTTCGAGCCGCCCAACGGCCCGGGGCATCTGGAGATGTACAAGCAGATTCAGGCCGCAGGTCGCATCGTGCACATTCAGGTTCCCGTTCAGAACGTTGAACCGCTGGTGCGCGAACTCGACCCGGCCCTGCTGATGCTGGACACCTGGTGTGCCTCGCGCGCCGAGGGGGAACGGTTGCTGGAGCAGGCGGTGGCGTGGGCGCAGCAGGCTCCGCGGACGGGGGAAGGTGGATGAAGGAACATTCATCGCGGTCGATCGCGAATCTCGTGCTTCGCTTGCCGTCACCGGTCCCGGTCGGGCTTGACGAGGTGGCGGCGCTCTTCAAGCGGCAGCTCCGCGCGCGGTGCGGCGAGATGGCCGCCGCGGGGTCTTCATGCACCAGTGAGTTGACGATCGACGCATCGCTCGGTGCCGAGGCTTTCGCCATCGCGGACGGCCCGGACGGCGCCGTGCGGGTGAGCGGCGGCGACCGGCGCGGGGTGTTGTATGGCGTTGGCAAATTCCTGCGGAGTTCGCAATTCGCGCCAGGGCGCTTCATCCCCGGCGCCTGGCGCGGCGTGTCGCGGCCGGCCAAGCCGGTACGCGGCATCTATTTCGCGACCCACTTCTACAACTTCTACCAGACGGCCCCGGTCGGCGAGATCGAGCGCTACGTGGAGGAACTGGCACTGTGGGGCATGAATACGCTGGCCGTCTGGTACGACATGCACCACTTCAACGGCTTTGACGATCCCGAGGCGGTCGCCTTCCGGGAGCGTTTGTGGTGCATCCTGCGGGCCGCGCGGCGGCTGGGCCTGGACACGTGGTTGCTGGTGATCGGCAATGAGGCCTATGCCAACAGTCCCGCGGAGCTGCGCGCCGCCCCGGGGGGTGGGCGCGGCGGCTACTACGACGTGGCGGTCTGCCCGGCCAAACCGGCGGGAAAGAAGTACATCCTCGGCATCCTCGGCGAGTACTTCGACTGGGCGCGCGACCTGGAACCGGCGGCCGTCTGCATCTGGCCCTACGACCAGGGCGGCTGCGGCTGTTCGGAATGCCAGCCCTGGGGTTCGCGGGGTTTCATGCGCTGTGTCGAGTCCGTCGGCGCGATGACGCGCGAGAAACTGCCCGGCGCCAAGATCGTGCTCTCGACCTGGTATATGGACCATCAGGAGTGGGCAGCGGTGGCGCGGCAGGTGCGCGCGCGGCCCGGGCTCGCCGATGCGCTGCTGATGGAGCATTTCAACGAGCCGTTCGGTCCCGCCCCGTTCACAGACGGCGTGGCGCTGGGGCTGCCCGTGGTCGGGTTCCCAGAACTGAGCATGGCCGGCATGTTCCCATGGGGCGGCTTCGGCGCCAACCCGCAGCCGCGGCGTTTCCACCGGGAATGGCAGGCGCATCACGCGTCGCTGGCCGGCGGCTTCCCGTACTCTGAGGGGATATTCGAGGATCTCAACAAGGTGCTGTGGCTGCGCCTGTATTGGGATCCCGAAGCCACCGTGGAGGAGGTGCTGGACGAATATGTCCGCCATGAATTCGGGCTGGCCGACCCACGGGCGGTCCGCGAGGCCATTCTCACCCTCGAGCGCAACCACCATTTTCGCTGGTGGCCGGGCAAGCTCGACGGGGTTCCGATCATCATGGACTGGTTCCCCTCCCGCGGCGCCCAGCCGCAGCCAGATCCCGGGGCCGAGGACGCCTTCGCCGC
>CAZZCT010000029.1:0-36258 GCA_964652365.1 uncultured Lentisphaerales bacterium | reverse complement strand
CTACCTGCCCGAGCGCCCGTTCAGCCTGGAGCGCTTTGTGGCCGACGTGCAGCGCGTCTACAAGCGCCTGGGTCGCTGCGTGGTGGCGGTCTCGGAGGGCATTGCCGACGCCGACGGCACGCCGATCGCGGCGACCTTCACGCGCGAGAAGGACTCGCACGGCAACGTGCAGCTCAGCGGCACGGGTGCACTGGGCGACCTGCTGGCCGAGCGTATCCGCGCCCAGGGCGGCATCAAGCGCGTGCGGGCCGACACCTTCGGCTACCTGCAACGGTCGTTCCCCGGGGTCGTCTCCGAGAACGATGCCGTGGAGGCCCGCTGCGTCGGGATCGAGGCGGTGCGCGCGGCGCTGGCCGGCGTGGCCAGCGGCTCGATCGCGATTCTGCGCCGACCTGGCCGGCGCTATGCCGTGAGTTACGCCGTGGTGCCTCTGGAGGAGGTGGCCAAGGTGACGCGCCACATGCCACCGGCCTTCATCAACCGCGCCGGCAACGACGTCACACAGGCCTTCCTGGACTATGCCCGGCCGCTGGTGGGCGAGCTGCCGCAGATCGGACACCTCAAGGCCGTGCCGGCGCGGCCGGAGCGCCGCCGCACGTGAAGCCGCGGCCGCCCAACCTGGTCTACATACTCGCGGACGACATGGGCTTCGGCGACCTGTCGTGCCTCAATCCCGAGTCGAAACTCCGCACGCCGCATCTCGACCGGTTGGCGGCCGGCGGCCTGCGCTGCCTCGACGCCCACTCGACGTCCGCGGTCTGCACCCCCTCGCGGTACAGCATCCTGACCGGGCGCTACAACTGGCGCTCGGCGCTCAAGGAGGGCGTCACCTGGGGCTACAGCCCGCCGCTGATCGAGCCGGGCCGTCTGACCGTGGCATCGCTCTTGCACCGCCAGGGTTACCGCACCGCCTGCATTGGCAAGTGGCACCTCGGCCTGGACTGGGCCCGCAAGGGACCCAAGCCGGAAGACGTGGACTACGCCCTTCCGATCGCGAGGGGTCCGTGTACCGTCGGATTCGACCACTTCTTCGGCATCAGCGCCTCGCTCGACATGCCACCCTATGTGTATGTGGAGGATGACCGGACCACCGCCGTGCCGACCCGGCGCACACGCGGCTGCGACCTGCCCGAGAAGCGCGCCCCGGGCGACGTCGGCTTCCGTTTCTGGCGGCCCGGACCGATCGGCCCGGACTTCCGGCATGCGGACGTGCTGCCAACCCTGACGCGCAAGGCCGAGGCCTGGATCGGCACGCAGGCCAAGGGCCGCCAGCCGTTCTTCCTGTACTTCCCGCTGCCGGCGCCCCACACGCCAATCCTGCCGACGGCGCCCTTCCAGGACCGCTCGCGCACCAACGCCTACGGCGACTTCTGCCTGATGGTGGACGACGTCGTAGGCCGGATCATGGCGGCACTCGATCAGGCTGGCGCCACCGAGAACACGATCGTGATCTTCGCGGCCGACAACGGCTGCTCGCCCTCGGCCGACTTTTCGGGCCTGGCGCGTCTGGGCCACCGCCCGAGCCACGTCTTCCGCGGTCACAAGGCGGACATCTTTGAGGGCGGCCATCGCATTCCGCTGCTGGTGCGCTGGCCAGCCCGCATCCGCGCCGGCCGCGCCTGCCGCGAGACTGTCTGCCTGGTCGATCTGCTGGCGACCATGGCCGAGGCAACCGGCGCCAAGGTGCCCGACACGGCTGGCGAGGACAGCGTCAGCAACCTGCCGCTGTGGCTGGGTCGGCGCCACGCGAAGCCGGTGCGCGAAGCCACGGTGCACCACTCGATGGACGGCTCCTTCTCGATCCGCCAGGGCCGCTGGAAGCTCGAGCTGTGCGCCGGTTCGGGCGGCTGGAGCGCACCCCGCCCGGGTCCCGAGTGTGCCGGTCTGCCGGCGGTGCAGCTCTACGACCTGCGGGCGGACGTCGGCGAACAGCGCAACGTGCAGGCCGAACACCCGCGCGTGGTGGCGCGCCTGCGCCGGTTGCTGGCCGACTACGTCCGCAACGGCCGCAGCACCCCTGGCCGGCCGCAACCCAACACGGGCGACTTCCCCTGGCTACAACTCGACTGGTTGCCGTGAGGCGGCGTGATTGCGCCCGGCGAGCGCGTCGGTGGTCAGTAGTCATTGGCCGCTGCGCGGCGTCTCAGGCCGGATCGACGGGCGTCTGCCGCGCCCGCGCGCGTCGCTGACGGGACGACATCGTCTGCTGGTCGTTGCTCCGTGACATGTTCGCAGCCTCGGACAGGTTCTGCGTCTGCGCCTTGATGTCCAGCGCGCCGTCCCGCAGTTCCGCGTAGCTCACCCACATGGACGCCAGCTGCATGGCGGCGAGGGTCAACTCCACCTCCACGTTCTGCGCCACGACGCTCAGCAGCGGGAGCACCTCGCCGTCCCTGGAGGGCCGGGCTTGTCCCGGCCGCGCGGACAGACCCAACGCGCGCGTGCTCCAGCCGCGGACGACACGGTCGGTGTAGCCGCCGTCGGCCCGACGGCTGCCGCAGATATACCCTCGCTCCATCGCCGCGACGCACGTCGGGCCGACGTGCGCCACCTGACGGGCCACATCCCGGCGGGACGTACCGGTCCGCTCCACCCCCCATTTCTCTCGACAGCCGGCGGGGCGGTCTGCGACCATGGCGTCGATGAAGCGCCTCCTATCCGACGCCAAGCGTCGCGAACTGGCCGTGCGGCCGCAGTGGTTGATGGTCCTGGCCTTCGCGCAGGCCATCCTGGTGGGCACGGTCTTGTTGATGTTGCCAGCCGCCAATGCCTCCGGGTCTTGGCTGCCCTTTATCGACGCCCTGTTCACCGCCACCAGCGCCGCGTGTGTGACCGGATTGACGGTGGTCGATACCGGCAGCAGCTTCACGCTCTTCGGTCAGTTCGTGATCCTGCTCCTGATCCAGTTGGGCGGCTTGGGGATCATGACGTTGGGCACCTTCCTGCTGGTCCTGGTGGGGCGGCGGCTGAGCGTGCGCAACGAGTTTGTTCTGATGAGTTCCTTCGGCACGGACGAGGTCCGCGGGCTGCCCTCGCTGCTGCGACGCACGCTGTTCTTCACCCTGCTGTTCGAAGGTCTCGGAGCCGCCCTCCTGACGGGCCGTTACCTGGCCCACGGATTCACCCCCGTGAGGGCGGCCTACCACGGGGTGTTCCACTCGGTCAGCGCGTTCTGCAATGCCGGCTTCGCCCTGTACCCCGACAACCTGATCAGCTGGCGGCATGACCCGATCTACCTGCTGACGCTCATGGCGCTGATCGTAGCCGGCGGCCTGGGTTTCCTGGTGCTGGACAATCTCAGCTCGGTCCGTTTCTGGCGCCTGAACCGCCGCACCCGCGGCCGCGTGTCGCTGCACGCCCGCGTGGTCCTGCTGGCGACGGGCAGCCTCCTGCTGCTGGGCTGGATCGCCTTTCTGACGCTCGAATGGCGCGCGTCGCTTGATCACCTGCCCTGGACCGACAAGCTACTGTGCGGGCTCTTTCATTCAGTTTCGCCCCGCACCGCCGGGTACAATGTCGTGGACATGGAGACGCTCTCTGCGCCGGCGCAGTTCCTGACCATGGCCCTGATGTTCGTGGGCGGTTCGCCTGGTTCCACGGCCGGCGGCGTCAAGACCTCCACGGTGGTCGTGCTGTTGCTGACGATCCTGGCGATGGCGCGCGGCCGCACCGAGACCGAGCTGTTCCATCGGACGATTCCCGGTGCCGTGGTGCGCGAGGCGCTAGTGATCTTCCTGCTCTGCTTCCTGTTTGTGGGGGTGGCGTTCGGGGCGGTCCTGCTCAGCGACGCCGCGGTCGCCGGGGCGTCGCGCAGCTTCGCGCTGCTCTTTGAAACGGTCTCGGCGTTCGGAACGGTTGGCCTCAGCCTGAACCTGACACCTTCCTTGTCGGGGTGCGGCCGTGCCATTATCATTGTGGCGATGTTCGTGGGTCGCCTGGGTCCGCTGACCATGGCGCTGATCGTCGGCAATCGGGATCAGGGACAGCGCCTGCGTTATCCGGAAGAGGAGATCATGGTCGGATGAAACGAATCGGCATTATCGGAGCCGGGCGCTTCGGTCAGGCGCTGACGGAGAGCCTGGCTGAGAAGGGCGTGGAGATCCTGCTGATCGACGAGAAGCGCGAGATTGTCCAGGAGCTCGCGGAATACGTCACCAAGGCGGTCCAGGGTGATGCCGCCAGCCCGCGCGCGCTGCAGGAGGCCGGCTTCCACACCTGCGACGTGGTGGTGGTGGCCATTGGCAGCAACATCGAAGGCAGCATCATGGCCACGGTCAACTGCAAGGAGCTGGGTGTCGGTACGGTGGTGGCCAAGGCTGTCTCCGACATGCATGGCAAGGTGCTCAAGCGCGTCGGGGCGGACATCGTGGTGTACCCCAACCGCGACCGGGCCTACCGGCTGGCGCGCTCGCTGCTGGCGCGCAGCCCGATCGATCTGTTCGAGATTGCGGACGGCGTGAGTGTGGCCGAAATCGCGCCGCCCGCGCAGCTGGTCGGCAAGACGCTGGTGGAGGCGGGCGTGCGCCAGAGCTTCGGCGTAACCGTGCTGGCCATCCGGCGCCTGGCCGAAGATGCGCGCCTGCCCCGCCGGGTGATCCTGGCGACCGGCGAGGAGCGCATTGAGAAGGAGGACCGCCTGCTGGTCTTCGGACCAGACAAGCGCATTGATGAGATCTCGCACGAGTGAGCGGTGCCCGCGGTGCCGGGCGCGGAAAGTTTTCCACACACCATGCCAGCCTATCGTTACCTGTTCGGTCCAGTGCAGTCGCGCCGTTTCGGCCGGTCGTTGGGCGTGGACCTGGTGCCGCCCAAGACCTGTTCGCTGAACTGCATCTTCTGCCAACTGGGCGCCACGCCGGCCACCACGCTCGAGCGGCGCGCCTGTGTGCCGATTGACGCCGTGCTGGAGGAGTTGGACCGCTGGCTGGCGGCGGGGGGAGTCTGCGACACGATCACTCTGGCGGGCTCGGGTGAGCCGACGCTGCATCCCGACTTTGGCCGGGTGTTGGCCTGGGTTCAGGCGCACCGGCCCCTGCGGTCGCTGCTGCTCTCCAACGGCGCTCTGTTCACCAGTCCGGTCGTGCGGGCGGCCGCGGCGCTGGCGGACCAGGTCAAAGTCTCGCTGCACGCGGCGGATCAAGCGACCTTCGAACGGATTGTGCGACCGCACCCGGGACTGCTGTTGGAGCGCATCGTGGAGGGCTTCCGGCAGTTCCGCGGGGAGTACCGCGGCGAGTTTGTGGTGGAAGTGATGCTGGTGCCCGGCATCAACGACCGTCCCGAGACGCTGGCCGAACTGGTGCGCGTGGTCGCCCAGGTGCAGCCGGACCGCGTGCAGCTCAACACCCCGGTGCGGCCCCCGGCCGAGGCAGGCGTGGGGCGTTGCAGTCAGGAAGCGATGCTGCGGTTCGCCAAGCTGTTCACGCCCTGCGCCGAAGTGGCCGGCGACCGCGAAGACGCCGCCTCGCCGCCCGAGGCTCCTGTGGCCGCAGAGGCGTCCGCAGGCCCGGACCAGCTGGACGCGATCGAGGCACTGGTCCGACGCCATCCGGTGGCCGTGGCCGAGCTGGCGACCCAGTTCGGGCTGAGCAGTCCGCGTATGCGCAGCCTGTTGCAGGACCTGACGGCCAGCGGACGCATTGGGCTCAAACTGACCGATCGCGGCTGGGTGGCGGGTCCGCCGTAGCACCCTATCCCCGAGGCGCGGTTGCCGGTGGTCGGTAATCGGCAATCAGTCACCACTGATCCTAGAAACAGCAGTTGGAACCGCCGATGAACACGGATAGACACGGATTCCAACGATTTCTTGCCGCGTCTGGAGTTCACCATTGGGCGAAAGCTCCGTCGAGCGCAAGTCCTTCCCTATCCGTGTGTATCCGTGTCTATCCGTGGTTCGACTGCCGATTCCAGGCTGATAACCGATCGCGTGCATCCGGTCTGGGAAGGGAGCGAATCTGAACTCAGGAAAGCCGGCAGGGATGCCACCCGCGTCGCTCCCACCACTGGTGGTGGGATCGGTCTCGCCGCGCCGCCATCGACTGTTGCGGCTGCTGGGGCTGGATTTCGAGGTCTTGGCGCCGCACGTGGTCGAACAGCACTCGCCCTTCGATCCGGTGGGCACGGTGGTGCGCAATGCCGTCGCCAAGCTGGCGGCCTGCCGCCAGATGCGGCCCGAGGCCTGCATCCTGACCGCCGACACGCTGGTATTGTGCGACGGCCGGCTGATTGGAAAACCGGCTGATCTGGACGAGGCGGCGGCCTTCCTGCGAACCTTCTCCGGCCGGACGCAGACGGTCCTCACCGCCGTGGCGCTGTCCCTGCCGGCGCCCAGGCAGGAACCCGACCTGCGGGTGGAGGCTTCGTCGGTTGAGTTTCGTCGGCTGGATGAGCACACGATCCAGAGCTATCTGGAACGAACCCGGCCACTGGACCGGGCCGGCGCCTACGACATTGACGAGAACGGCGAGTTGCTGATTGCCGGCTTCAGCGGATCCTACACCAACGTCATGGGGCTGCCGGTGGAAGTGGTGCATGACTGGTTCCAGGCCCACGGCTATGCCGTGCGGAAGCTCACTCACGACCAAATTTGCGCGCCAGTTCACGCAGTGAGGTAAAGATGATCGTGGGCCGGCCGCGCGGGCAGGTGTAGGGCATCTGCGTGCGGGCCAGATCGGCCACCAGCCGTTCGAGGGCGGCCGGTGCGAGCATGCCTTCGTTACGCACAGCCGCGCGACAGGCGGCCCGGGCCACGGTCTCCTCCCGCCGGTGTTCGGAGCCGCGCCGCACGCCGGCCTGCTCCAGGTCGTGGGCGATGTCGGCCAGCAGTTCGCGGCAGGCGGTACCGGCCACCTCCAGCGGCAGCGCCTCTACGATGAAGCGATCATGTCCGAAGTCATCCACGCTGAAGCCCAGCGTCTGGATAACGGCCAGGTGTTGGCGCAGACGTTGGGCATCCTCGGGCGGCAATTGCACCGTCTCCGGCAGCAACAGACGTTGTGACACCACGTGGCCGCCGCGCTGGCCAGCCAGCAGGCGCTCATACAGGATGCGCTCATGGGCGGCGCGGGGATCGAGCACGACAAAGCCCCCGTCTGTCTCCAGCAGGACATAGCGGTTTGCCACCGGACCCAGGATGCGAAACCACTTCCACGGCGACGGGCCATCGCCCACCGGTGCGGGCTCGGCCGGAACCACGGCGGCCGATGCCGCCGGGAGATCGTTCGCGGGTGTGGCGCCGGTAGCCGTGTGGTCCGCATCCGTTGGCCGGGAGGGCCAGGCCATCGGACCGGCGGCCGGCGGCCAGACCATGGCACCGGGCAGATTGCGGGCCGGGTTTTCGCGCGGCGGGAGGCCGGCCGGTGTGGGCATCGCGCCCGGCGGCGTGGCCGGCAAGGCGGCCGGCGGCGCCACCGTGTCCGCGGCCCGCGCTCGCGCCACGGGCCCGAGCGCCTCGGCCACGGCGGCAATCACCGCCTCGCGGACGTCGGCCGGGCGGCGGAAACGCACCTCGCGTTTGGTCGGGTGCACGTTGACGTCCACCATCGTGGGGTCCAGTTCCACGAAGAGCAGCACCACGGGTTTGCGGTCGCCCTCGAGCGGCGGGTAGGCCTCGCGCAGAGCGTAGGCCAAGATGCCGGCGCTGACCGCCCGCCGATTGACAAACAGGTACTGCTCGCTGCGATCCGCCCGGGTCAGTGACGGCAGGCTGACAAACCCCTCGACGCGCACGCCGTTTCGCGTGAGGCTGACCGGCCGCAGCTCCGCCAGCAGGTCGGCGCCGAAGAGATCGCGCACGCGCTCCTCGCGTGTCGCGCCGGCCGGCAGGCGATGCACTTCCCGGCCGTCGGCCTTGAGCAGCATGCCGACCTCCGGGTGGGCCAGGGCCTGCAGGATGAAGGTGGTGCGCAGGTGGGCCTGCTCGGTCTGGTAGGTCCGGAGGAACTTGCGGCGGGCCGGTACGTTGAAGAAGAGATCGCGCACCGCGACGGACGTGCCGGACGGCAGGCCGACATCGCGCACATCCTGCAACCGGCCGCCCAGCACGACCAGTTCGGTTCCGACCGTTTCACCCTGCCGGCAGGTGCGCAGCGTGAACCGCGAGACGGCGGCAATTGAAGGCAGCGCCTCACCGCGGAAGCCGTAGGAGTCGATCCGCTCGATATCGTCCACGTCGCTGATCTTGCTGGTGGCCTGACGCTCGATGCTCATCAGGGCATCGTCGCGGCCCATGCCGTGGCCGTCGTCGTCCACTTCGATCAGCTTGCGACCGCCGGCGGTGACGTTCACGGTCAGACGCGTGGCGCCCGCGTCCAGCGCGTTCTCCATGAGTTCCTTGACCACGGAGGCCGGCCGATCAACGACTTCGCCCGCGGCGATCTTGTTCGCCACGTGTACGGACAGCAGGCGAATATGACCGTCCAAGGGCATGGGGTTGAGCGAGTAGCGGGCAGCGGGCAGCAGGCAGTGGGAAGTTTTCGAACGCGACGCGTTGCCCGTCAACCTCGGGTCTCAAAACGCGACCAATAGAACGTTAGTTTTCCAGCAGGGAAAACTAGAGGTTGCCGGTATCGACGGCGATTTCGCCCTTGCCGTCTACGGGCGTTGCGGCGATCTCCTCCTCGACATCGGGCGTCTTGAAGGTCGGCAGGTAGCGGTAGTAGACCATGAGTTGCAGGCCCGAGAGGCAGGTGTCCTGGGCGTTGCCGTTGGCCGGCTCGGCGCCGTAGGTGGCGCCGTCGTGGTGCTCGGACTTGCCAGGCGAGGTCCAGCAGCCGACATCCTGAAGCTTGCCTTGGACGTCGGCGATGGCGGCCTTCTCGATCTTCTGGTTGCGCACGAGCTGCTTGGAGAAGGTCTGGTTCCACGAGGTCCAGCGGCTGCCTCCGGCGTGGAACTTAGCCTGGGTGATATAGTACCAGTAGTAAACCGGGCTGCCGCCTTCCGGGTTCTGCCAGTCATAGGTCCAGGCGTCGAGGTAGGTGAGGGTCTTGTCGACTTCCGGCGCCTTGCCGGCGCCCAGAAGCTGCATGCAGAGCGTGCCGACGCCCGAGAGGCCGCCCTGGCCGGGGCTGGTGTAACCGAAGCCGCCGGAGGCATGCGCGTTCTTCTGGAAACCCTTGACGGCCAGCTTGTAGGCCTTGTCAAAGCCATCGCAGGTGATTCCGGCCATCTTGGCGGCCTTCATGGCCTGGGCGGCCCAGCCCATGACGGAGGTATCGTCGCGGTAGTTGCCATCCGGCTGCAGGGCATTCTCCATGCCGTAGTTCCAGCCGCCGGTCGGGTGCTGGCCTCGGACCACGTGCACGATGGCCTTCTCGGCCGCCATCTTCACGTTTGGATTGAGCGTCATGCCATAGGCTTCGCACAGGGCATAGGTGGCAATCGGCTGCTGGTAATTGCCAGGGAAGAAGCCATCACCGCGCTGCAAGGTGAAAAGGGCCTCAATGGCCTTCTGGACCGTGGGGCCGAACTCGACCGACTCACCCGGCTTTTCGCCGTGCGCCAGGAAGCAGAGAATGGCCATGGCGGTGATGGCGCTCTTGTTCTGACCCCAGGTGCCGTCGCTCTGCTGGTACTTCTTGAGCCAGCGCAAGGTGCGCATGACGGCCTCTTCGGTCTCCTTGTTGCCGCCGTAGGCCGCCAGCGACTGACCGCGCATGCCGGCGGTTCGGGTGGACCCGAAGATGTTCCGCATGATCACGGGGCTCTTGATCTGCAGCACGGCGTCAAAGGGCGTGGGCTGCGGACTCATGGGCGCATCAGACTGCGTCGGGGTAGTCACCGTCACGTCGCCGACAAACTCAACGTCGCTGGGCTGGATATCCTCTGGTGGTGGCTCGGGCGGTTCGACCTCATCGAGTTCTTCGACCTCTTCCGTGTCGATAATCTGGGTCTCAAACGAGCGGTCGCTCTGACTCGATCCCGCCGCAAGCAACACCAGCAGAAGGACGGACATGACCGGCAACAGAATCGCCGCCAGCGGCGCGGCCTGGCGTTGCAGCTCAATGCGCGCCATCTTGTATTCGCGCGACTCATGGTCCTGTCGAAAACCGCTCACCATGCTGGCGATGCGCTGGACGTAGGTGGGTTCCTGAAACAGGGCGGCGACCTCCTGGAGCGCTTCCTCTTTAGCGTGATCGGTGGTAAGCGTCTCGGCCGGAACGGGTTGGTTGGAATCGCTCATGGTGGCTCCTGCAAATCTGACGTCAGCGTCTGCTGGCGGTGCATCGTCCGCGCCGCTCTTCATGGTAAGAACGTCGTGCCCGCGATTTTATTAGTGCTACAAAGACCAGAGACAACGACAAGAGACAGAGATCCCCCACTGTGTCGTTGTCTTCAATCTTCGTCTTCGGTCTTTGTCTCGTGCCTGCCTCCAACCGACTGCGACAAAATGCCCAAGTTAAAGGCAAGCCGGCGGGCGGGTTGCGGGAACGGTCCAGAGGACCGTTCTACGCAGCCATCACATGCTGAAGATCGACAGGTTCGTCATCTCGACCTTGTTACAGATATCGAGCGCCTGCACCAACAGGTAATGCGGCGAGTCGGCGGTGCAGCGGATCAGCACATTGGCGCTCTTGCTGAATGTCGCCATGCGCGCCATGGCGCGTTCGAGTTCGTCCTTGCTGATGGGCCTGCCACGGTACATGAACCCGCCGCGGTGCACGACGATGTTAATGAGTTCGGGCTGCGACTCGGGTTTGGCTCTGGGATCAGGTGCCGGCCGGGCTGCGGTCAGCTTGGAGAGGATGTCTTCCTGCTTGATGGTGACAATAAAGAAGATCAGCAACTGGAAGACGACGTCGATCATCGGCGTCATCTCGAGCTGCGGCGTCTCACCCGAGTTGCGCTTGCGCTTGTAGAGCATGGCATCTCCCTCCGGTCATTTCTCAAAGCGTTCCTGAACCGCGACGAACCCGACCTTCCAGATGCCGATACGCGTGCAGATATCCATGACGGCCTTGACGTCGTTGTGTTCGGTCCGCCGGTCAGCGCGGATCAACACTGGAAATGAACCGTAGTGGTTGTATCGGCTCTGCACGATCTGTCGCAACCGGCCAATGCCCATCTTGCCGTTGCAGATCGAGATCCCGCCGCGGCGATCGATCTCGATCACCAAGGTGTCTGACGTCTGGTCTTTGATAATCTCGCCGTGCTTGCCGTCCTCGAGGATGATCTCGCGGTTCTTCTCTTTCGTCAACGTTGAGGTGACCACGAAGAAGATAATGAGCTGAAACACGACGTCGATCATCGGCGTCATGTTCAGGTCGCAACCCACAGACGATGACTTTCTCCTGGACATGCGATCGAACTCCCTTTTGTCGTTGTCCGGCTTCTGAACAGGGCAACGACGGGCGGCGAAACTCCATTCACTCAACTTATTGGTACCGGGCGCACGGACGACGGTGTACCCGGTACCGCTGTGCGGCTAGGAGTCCACGACTTCGACGTTGCGCAGATCCTTGATCAATTCCAACGTCATGGCCTGCATGCGCAGGACAATGCGGTTGGCGTTGTTGCGGATGCCGTAATAGAACGTGATGGCCGGAATGGCGATCACCAGGCCGGCGGCGGTCGTCCACAAAGCCTGGGCAATGGCGGTCGCCAACGCCCCGACGTCGGGTGCGCCCGTGCCCAACGTGTCGAACGCCATGATCATGCCCTGCACCGTACCAAGCAACCCGAGCATGGGCGCGATATTGGCGCAGACCGAGATCCAGGTCAGGTGCTGCATCAGGCGTTCGGTCTCGAGATCCGCCGAGGTTCCGATGGCCTCCTGGATGATGTCGTAGCCCTCCTCGACGTGGTTGAAGCCGGCCGAGAGGATGTTGGACATGGGGCCGGGTTCGCTTTCGCAGGCCTTGAGGGCCTTGAGCACGTCGCCTTCGGCCATGGCGCCGATCACCTTATCGATGAGGATCTGGGGCATGATCTTTTGTGGACGAACCAAGATCGCGCAGTCGACGATGAAGTAGACCGCCGCCGCGCCGGAGCCGAACAGGCAGATCCACAGCAGCACGCCCAGCCAGCCGGACCCAAAAATGACCTGCGTGACCACACTGGGTTTTTTCGTGGTGGTGGTGCCGGCGGCAGGCGCCAGTTCCGTCGTCTCGGCCGGAGCGTCGACTGCGGCGGCGGCCGGCGCGGCCGGTGCGGCCGGCGCGGCCACGGCGGCCGGTGCGGCCGGGGGCGCTTCCTGCGCGCGCGTGGTGCCGATCGGGGCGAACAGCAGTAGCCCCGCACACATGATCGCCTGACCCAACATGCTCTTCATCGTGATCTAGCCTCGCGTTTGTGATTTGGTTGTCGAACTGAGATTCATTGTGCCGCCGGCGGACGCACCCCGGACCGCAGCGGCCGGCCGTCAGAGTTTCCGGGTGTACTCGCTTGTCGGGAAATCGGTACGCAGCGCGGTTCGCATGCGCTCGGCATGCGGGATCTGCTGCAGTTCCTCGAAGGCCTTCATGGCCTTGAAGAGCGCTTCGGGCTGCACTTCGCGCACGTTCTTGTAGAGCACCACGACGCGCAGGTAGCCATCCTTGAGCGCGTCGCGGGGCTGTTTGCGCTCGCGCAGCATGTCGCCACGCAGGATCAGGGCACGGGCAGCGGTGGGACGGTTACCGCTCTTGGCGGCCAATTCGAGGAACTCCTCCAGCCGCGCCGAGCGGTTGGTCTTGAGCAGGGCGGTCCAATAGGCCACCGCCATCTCGCTCATGTAGGCGGCTTCCGGGCGATAGCCGGTGACGCGCTCACAGGCCTTGACGGCGTTGGCGGGATCATCGGTGGCCAGGTAGGCCTCAGCCAGGTAGCGGGTGGCCGGCTCATCCCACTGTAGCATCAGGTAGTCCTGCGCCAGCTTGTCCAGCACCGGAATGACCTGAGCGAAACGGCCGGCCTTGAAGGCTTCGATAGCCGGCTGCAGCTCCTTCGGCTGGACCACTTCTATCTTGGCGACCTTGGCGGGGTCGATCTCCAACTCGATGTTGCCCGGTCCCTGCTGGACAATGGTGTATTTGCGGGCCACGGCCTTCCAGCGGATGACGCCGGTGATCTGCCGTCCATCGCCGGCGGTCGTGATCCGGCCGGTCACGTCAGCCGCGATCGTGGCCGAGGTGGATAGGGCGAACGCGGCCAGCAGCAGCCGGATCGAAGCCTTCTTGCGGTTGCGGTTCATATCGTTCGCTCCTCGTGGATTGCGTCCATGCGGCACGCGCCGGGATGCCTCAGGGGGTCGCTACAGAAACCGGAACAGCGTTCGTCGCCGCGGCGACCGGCGGGGGCGCATCCTTTGGCCTGGTTCCCAAGTTAATGCTGGCCTCATTTTGCCACGCCCGCATGGCCGCCACATAACGTCCCCGCGGAAACTCGCGCACGTAGGCGGCGCATTCGTCAAAGACGTCCGACCAGGCACCGTGCTCGATCATCAGCGGAACACATTCATAATACGCCTGTTCGAGCACAGGAGCCAGCGCAACGTTACCCGGAGGCGTGTTGAGAATGCCCAGGAACGCCACAATGGCCTTGCCGCGGGACTCCACCAGCTTCTCGGGCGTTCCGAACTTGGCCTCAGCCTTGGCCTTGCGGGCCAGCACACGACCCACGGCCAGATCGGTCTCGCCCATCTCGACCGGCGAGGTCCGGTAGCGCTTGACCTGCTTCATGGAGTCGACCGCCAAGTTGAACAGATCGAAGCGTGCATCCGCGTTACGTTCGCGCATGCCGGCCTCGCTGGCCACCTCGCTCAGCAGCAGATTGGCATCGACCACCAGCGAGAGCTTTTCGTACTCCTTCACGAATGCCTTGAGCTCGCGCAGAGCGTCGGCGAACTGCTCCTGGCGCGCCAGGACCCGGGCGCGTCCCAGCTTGGCCGGCGCGGCCAGGACCGGGTTCTGGGCATTGCCAGCCAGCACGCGGTCAAAGGCCTGGAGGGCGTTCTCGTACTCCTTGGCGTCGGTCAGCGCCTGACCGGCCATCAGGATATCCTGGCTGCTGTACTTGGCCGACTCAGTAAACATCTGGCGGTAGATGGCGATGGCCTCCGCACGCATCCCCATCTCCATCAGGTTCTTGGCCCACAGCGGCAAGGCGCTCTTGGCCTCGGGGGAATCGGGATAGTCGCGGCGCAACCGTCCTAAGGCGGCTTCGGCCTTCTCGGTCTGGCGCAGGCCGGTCCAGATCGAGCCGATCTGGATCAGAGCCGCGGGCGCATAGGCCGACTGCGGGAAGCTCTTCACCAAGTCTTCAAACGACTCGATCGCCTTTTCGCGCAAGGCCGGGACGCGCTCAGCCGGCTGGTTGATCTGGGCCAGGCAGTAGGCCGTGTTGTAGAGTGACGCTTCCCGCAGCGTGGCATTCTGCTTCTTCTCGTCGTCGTTGCTCTGATACGGGTTGTTCGGATCGTTCAGCACCGCGGCGAGGTTGTTGTAGGCCACGGCGGCCGCGCTCAGCTCGCGGTTGGCCTGGGCCTGTTCAACGGCGTTGGTCGTGCCGCGCAAGCGCGCCACACCCAGGTTCTTGTTGGCCTGTGCCATGCGGAACCGTGCGTTCATCAGGGCATGGCCGGGCTTGGGGCGCGCCTCGAGCCGGCCGATGTAGACGCTCAGGACCGCCATTTCGTTGGTCAGCTCGTGCGTTTCAGAGTAGATGCTGCCCATGCGATTGAGGGCATCGAAACTCAGCGGGGAGTTGGTGTAGTTCTCCGCGACTTGGCGATAGTAGCCGAGCGCGGTGGGGAAGTCCTTGTCGCGGAAGTGGCGCTCACCAAAGGTGAAGAGGTAGGTGGCCGCCATGGGATGATCGGACATGTTGCGGAAATAGGCGTCGTAGAGCATGCTCCGACGGTCTTCCAGGCCCGCCTCACCGCTGGCCTCGGCCAGTCGCACCAGTTCGTCGCCGGCCGGGCTGGACAGATCCCGGTTACGGCCGAAGCGCTCGGCCAGGTGGCTGACCACCAGGTCGCCGTAGAGTTCGTGGAGCGGATCCACCTGGACCGTCTCGTAGTAGCAGCGCGCCAGTTCGCCGAGCGCGGAGATCGACTCCGGCTCTTCCGGAAAGCGGTTGATCACGAACAGGTAACGCGCGATGGCGGACTCGAACTGCTGCTGGTTGAACAGCATGCGCGCGTCCTGGAACTGGATCTTGCGCACCTTGGCGAGCAGTTCGGGGGTCACCTGCGTGGTGATGTTGCCGCCGAAATCGCGCGCAATCAACTCCCGGATCTGTTCGGCGCGCTCGCCGGCCTCGGCGGCCCAGGAGCTCTCGGCATAGCCCAGGAAGACGTTGATGAAATGCTGGTAGGCGCCATTGCCCTGACGCCCCTTGCCGTCCTCGCGCTTGGTGCCGATCAGCAGGCTCAGGATCTGGTCCCGGTCGAAGCCGGCCACCTTCATCAGCTTGGTCGCTTCGTCCTGGAGCATCACGGCCAGCAGGTAGCGACACTCGGCCATGGGGCTGACGCGGGTGAGCGGTTCACCCGTCTCCTGTTCCTGCTGCACCAGGGAGTCGTGGATGAGGCGCAGCTGCGGCATGTAATCTTCGACCAGCTTTTTGGCATCCTCGGCCTTGCCGTTGAGCATCAGGATGTGCGACTTGATCACGATCGCCTTGCCGAACCAGATGTCTTGCTGCCACAACAGCCCGTCGGCCCATCCGGCCGCGTCCTTGAGCAGGGCCGCGCGCGCCTCCTTCTTAAGCTGCTCGTCGGCTTCGACGACCTTGATCGCCAACTCGGACATCTCGGCCTTGCACTGGCGTTCGATGTGCGGCTCGAGGGGCACGCTGAGCACGCGGCGGTAGGCCGCCAAGGCCGCCTGGTGCTCCTTCAGGTAGATCAGCATCTGGGCGTACTTGTAGGACGATTCCATGAAGAACGGCGCCACGTCCGGGCCCGGCTTCTCGAAGCGCTTGAAGAAGGCTTCGTAGAGCCCCTTGGCATCGGCGTACTTGCCGAAGGCGTAGTAGGCATCGGCCAGGGCGAGTTTCATCACCCACGTCTCGACGGCATCGGGTTGGGGTTCAGCCGCGATCAGGGCTTTGACTGCATCGAACTCGCCCTTGACCAACCGGCCTTCCAGCTCAATCACTTTCAGTCGCGCGCTGGCGTCCGGGTAGCGTCGTTTAAGCTCCGGCAGCAGCAGGTCGGCATAGTCGAACAGCCGCAGCTCCCGAAGCCCGGCGATGTAGCGCAGCTCCTCTTCGAGCACTTCGTTCTTGGGGCCGGACAAACCGGCCGCAGGCTGCTGGGCCTGCACGGCCAAACAGCCCAAGAGCCCCACTGCGGTTGCGACCAACCACGCCCGGGGGACGCCGCCTGATTTCCGCCGCCAATTCATAGTAGTAAAGTATACGAAACGTTCCCGGCTTGCGTCCATGCGATTATTTGCGCCCGGACCGCATGCCAACCGCCGGGGATGGTTGGAACGGAATCAATCTGGAACGCGGAAGACCGCCGAGGACGGCGGGGTCCAGAGACGCGCTCGTCCATAACTTCAAGCTTCCGTCCGCAGGTTTCGCAGATTACGGTTCAGACTGCGGCTGGACGTTGGCCGACCGGGTACTCCAAGGGCCTGGGGCGGCCTGCTCGTCAGGACGCACGTCGGGCCGACGTGCGCCACAGGGCGCAGCGTATCGCGACTCGCAGATTCACTGTCCCCTCGGGTTCCGTGACTTCAAGTTGTTGGCCGCAGATCCACGACCTGCAACTGGAGTTCGGTTTGCCCACCAAAGGTGTTCTCGTTCAGTTCACCGACCACGTCGTAGGTCTCGGCTCCGCCGCGCAGGCGCGGCGCCAGGCTGCCCATCCGGAACCAGACCGCGGGCAGGCGGCGGGTCCCGCAGAGGAAGGCCAGGCGCAGGTGTTCGCCGCCGGCGCCGATCGGCGAGGCGGGTGCGGCCAGACGCACCCGTCGCAGCCCCCAGCGGGGCACGGGATGGCCCTCGCCGAACGGTTCGAGCCGTTGCAGGGCGTTCCACAGCGCCGGATCGAGTTGATCGGCCGTCAACCAGGCGTCGATGGCCAGTGGCGGCTGGCGGCGGACGTCGCCGACCTGGGCCTGGCTGACGGCCGCCAGCGAGGTTCGGAAGGTGGTGAAGGCGCCTGGTTGCAGGGTGAATCCGCCGGCCCGCTGGTGTCCGCCATAGCGCAGCAGCAGCGCGTGGCACCGGGTCAATGCCTGCACGGCGTCGTAGCCGTGGCCGGCCCGCAGCGAACCGCGCCCGCCGCCAGCGGCATCCAGCGCCACGACGGCGGCCGGCCGGTTGAAGCGCTCGGACAGGCGGGCCGCCACGATCCCCAGAATGCCCGGGTGCCAGCCCTCGGCACCGACCACGACGGCGCCGTCGCGGGCAGGCGCGAAGTGCGCGGCAACCTGATCTTCGGCCTGCCGCAGGACCTGGCTTTCGACCTGCCGGCGCTCGGCGTTCAGGTGTTCGAGCTCGATTGCCCGGGCCACGGCCGGATCCCAGCTTTCGGAAGCCAGCAGTTCGTAGGCCGGCCAGGCGGTGCGCATGCGGCCGGCTGCGTTCAGGCGCGGTCCCAGCACGAACGCCAGGTGGTGGCTGCGGATGGTACCGGCCAGGCCGGCGCGGCTCATCAGGGCCTTCAAGCCCAGGCTGGGGCGCGCCTGCAGGCGGCGCAGGCCGGCCGCCACCAGAGTGCGGTTCTCTCCGACCAGCGGCACGACGTCGGCCACGGTGGCCACGGCCACGGCGTCGAGCCACTCGCGCGGGTCAACCGCGTCGTCGGTCAGCCAGCCGGCCTCGCGGCCGCGCTTGACGAGGGCATGGACCAGCTTGAAGGCCACGCCCGCGCCGCACAGGTGCTCGGCGCCGGCGGTGGCGCCCAGATGGGGATTCACCAGCACGCAGTCGACCGGCAGGGCGCCGGGCGTCGCGTGGTGGTCGGTCACGATCACGTCCACGCCGGCGGCCCGTGCGGAGGCCACTTCGGCAACGCCGCTGATGCCGCAGTCCACGGTGATCAGGACCTGCGCGGGGTGCTCGGCCAGGCAGCGGTCGAGCCCGGCCTGGGTGAGACCGTAGCCTTCGCGGCTGCGCTCGGGCAGGAAGGCGGCCACGCGGCCGCCCAGCCGGCGGATGGCCCCGGTCAGGATCATGGTGGCGGTGACGCCGTCGGCATCGAAATCGCCGAACACCACCAGCTCTTCCTGCGCGCGGATGGCCCGCCAGATGCGGTCAGCCGCCGCCAACATGCCGGGAAAGGCCAGCGGATCGCCCAGATGCTGCAGGCGCGGGTCGAGGAATCGGGCCGCGGCGGCCGGGTCAGCGAAACCGCGAGCCGCCAGTACGTGGGCGACAGGCAGCGGCAGATTATGGGCCTGCGCCAGGGTGTCGACCGCGGCGGCGTCGGCCGCCACCACGGTCCACTCGTAGCGCGGCAGCCGGACCTCCTCGGCAGCGGTCGCCGGTGGTGGTGCGCCCGGAACTGGGCCGGCGCCCGCGGCTGTCGAAGGCTGCGGCATGAGGAGTGACTCTGGATGGAGGTGATCGGTGATCGATGCACCACCGATCACGGATTACCGATCACCTGCCATTCGCCACGCGCCACGCGTTTCAGGCGGCGGTTGCTACTTCTGGCTGGCCACGAAACCCGGCCGGCGGTTGCGGTACCAGGCCAGCATCACGGGCGTGGCGATGAAGACCGTCGAGTAGGTGCCGGCGAACAGGCCGATCAGCATGCAGAGCGCGAAGTCGTTGATCGAGCCGCCGCCGAAGACGAACAACACCGCCACCGCGATGACCGTGGTCAGGGAGGTCAGAATTGTGCGGCTGAGCGTCTGGTTGATGCTCAGGTTGCACAGCTCCGCGAAGGGGCGTCGCTGGTCCATCTTCAGATCTTCGCGCACACGATCGAAGATCACGATCGTGTCGTTCACGGAGTAACCGATGATGGTCAGCAACGCGGCCACGATCGTCAGGCTGATCTGGCGGCCGAAGAGACAGTAGACGCCAACCGTGAAGAGCACGTCGTGGATCAGGGCCACCAGCGCACCGAGCGCAAAACCGAACTCGAAGCGCACCGTGATGTAGATGATCATGCCGATCCAGGCGAGGATGATGGCCTTGATGGCGCCGCGCTTGAGGTCGGCGCCGACCTGCGGGCCGATCATCTCCTCGCCGACCATCGTGAAGCCGGCTTCCGGCAGACCGCGCTGCAGAGCGGATTCGACCACCTTGCCGACCGGCTGGCCGTCGACGGCCTCCTTGCCGGTGGTGACGCGCAGGACATCACCGGAGCCGTCGAGCTCGCTCTGGTACTGGATCTGGGCATCGTTGACGCCGGCGGCCGTCAAGGCCGTCCGAAGGGCGTCGATGGGCTTGCGGCCCTGATCCAGGGTGTAGTTCAGCGTGATGGCCGCGCCGCCGAGGAAGTCGACTGCAAAGACGCGCGCCGGGTTGCGCACGCCATTCACGGTGACGACCCCCAGGGTCAGGACGATCACGGCGGCGGAGAACAGGATGGCCGGCTGCCGCTTGCCCAGGAAGTCGATCTTGGTCTCGCCGATGAGCTGCAGCATGCGGTAGGGCTTGACGCGCTTGTCGGAAACCGTGGCGTCGAAGACCATGCGGGTCACGACCAGCGCGGTGTACATGCTGACGATGATGCCGGCCGTGAGGGTCACGGCAAAGCCGCGGATCGGGCCGGAGCCGAAGATGAACAGGATGACGGCGGTCAGCAGGGTCGTGAGGTTGGAGTCGAAGATCGCCAGGAAGGCGCGCTTGTAGCCGGCGGCAACGGCCGCGCGGGCGGACTTGCCGGCCTTGAACTCCTCACGCATGCGCTCGAAGATCAGCACGTTGGCGTCCACCGCCATGCCGATGGTCAGCACGATGCCGGCGATACCGGGCATGGTGAGCACGGGCAGGCTGATCGCGCTGCGCGTGCCGCCGGTTTCGCGCACGAAGATGCTCAGGATGCCACCGGCCAGGATCATACCGGCTGGCAGCAGGATCAGATCGAGCAGCAGGGCGAGGTTGGCCAGCAGACCGCAGTAGCTGTAGTAGATCAGCATGAAGAGCGCCACCAGCACGGAGGCGATCACCGCGGCCCGCACACCACTGTTGATGGCATCCTTGCCCAGGCTTGAATCCACCATGCGCTTCTCGATCAGCTTGACAGGCACCGGCAGCGACCCGGCGTTCAGGATGTTGCGCAGCTGGGCGGCCTCGGTATAGGAGAACGCGCCGGTGATCTGGGCCTTGCCGTTGGGGATCGGCGTGTTGAGGACCGGCGCCGAGTAGAGGGTGCCGTCGAGCACGATCGCCAGGTGCCAGGGCGTGCCGTCCGGGTTCTTGGGGTTCGGATCGCGGTTCTCGTTGGCGTAGAGGGCGTAGCGCGAGGTCAGGTCGGCGAAGAGCTGGCGGCCCTCAGCCTTGAATTCCAGCGAGATGTGCACGCCGCCGGACATCATGTCGCGCTCGACCTCGGCGCGCTTGATCATGCCGCCGTTGACCTTCTCCGGCGCGCGCTTGACGAACCAGGGGGTGAAGACCTCTTCGCCGGTCTTGAGCTTCTCGCGCTCGAGCATCAGGGCATAGCGCGGGGCCGGCACCTGGAACATGGCCACGCGCTGCAGGTAGTCCGGATCATTGGCCGCCAGGCGCTTGTAGTCGGCCGTGCGGCGGAAGTACTTGCGGTCGCCCATGTCGGCGATGGCGTAGCCTTCGGGCGCACGGCTGGCGGTGAAGAGCTGATCGACCAGCCGCGCGTTGTCCTTGTGCACGAGGCGGAACTCGAGGAAAGCCACGCTCTTGAGGCTCTCTTCGGCCGCCTTGCGCTGGCCGGCGTCGGCGCCCGGCAGCTGGATCAGGATGCGGTGGTCGGTGCCGGGGGCGATGACCGGCTCATTGACGCCCAGGCGGTCGACGCGGTTGCGCAGCACCTCGATGGCGCGCGCGTCGGCGTCCTTCATCTTGTCGGCCACCCGCGCGGCCACGGCCGCCTCATCCAGCGACGGATCCCCTTCCAGGATACTCCGCCGCAGCTGATCCTCGTCGATCTGCACCGTGAAGCTCGTGCCGCCCTGCAGGTCCAGGCCAAGCCGGATCTTCTCCTTGGGGGGCGTCACCGAGACAACCGCAAACGCCGTCAACAGCGCCAGGACCAACCACTTCCAGACTGCATTCCTGTCCATGGGCATCGTGCTCCGCTAATGGGCCGCGAATTTGCGGCGGGTTCCGTCGGGTAACCAAGCCTCAGGCCTTGGTCTCCTCCATGGTGGCGGCCTCGCCATCCTTCAGGACGCGCGACACCGCGCCGCGGGCCACTTCCAACTGCACGTTGCGCGCCACTTCCACCAGAAACGTGTGGCTGCGCGCTTCGACAATCGTGCCCAGCAGGCCGCCGCCGAACAGCACGCGCTGTCCGGCGCGCAACTCCTCGATCATGCGGCGACGTTCCTTTTCGCGGCGCTGCTGCGGGCGGATCATCATGAAGTAGAAGATCGCGAAGATCAACCCCATGGTGACAATCATGCCCATGGGGTTGCCGCCGCCGGGTGCCTGCGCCAGACAATAAATCGCGTTCTGCATTCAGCCTCATTCCCGGGGCGTCAGCCCCGCTGCGCGGCCTCTGAGCCGCAGGGTCAATTCCGCGTGCCACGCGCCAAAGGTGCCGGCCGCCAGGGCCGAGCGCATCTCGCGCGTGAACTCCATGTAGCGGTGGACGTTGTGGACCGTCAGCAACCGCACGCCCAGAATCTCGTTCGCATTCAACAAATGCCGCACATAGGCCCGGCTGAACTGGCGGCAGGTCTCGCACCCGCAGCCCTCCTCGACGGGCCGTGTGTCGCAGCGGTACGCGCCGGCCTTGACCGGATAAGCCCCGTCACGGGTGAAGGCCGAACCGTTGCGCGCATGGCGCGTCGGCATGACGCAATCGAACAGGTCGACGCCCCGCGCCACGGCTTCCGCCATCTGCCAAAAATCTCCCAACCCCATCACGTAACGGGGCTTTTCAAGCGGCAGGCAACGGACGCCATCCTCCACTTCCCGCACGAGCAACGGCTCCGGTTCGCCCACGCTCACGCCGCCTACGGCGTAGCCGTCGAACGCCAAGTCCGCCAGCTCCCGCGCGCACCGTTCGCGCAGCTCGGGGAACTCCCCGCCCTGGACGATGCCGAACACGAGCTGTCCCGGCGCCCGAACCTGCTCACGACATAAGGCGGCCCATGTTAAGGTCTTGTCCACGGCCTGACAAGCGTATTGTCGCTCGCAGGGATAGGGCGGGCACTCGTCGAAACACATGGCGATGTCGGAGGCCAGGGTGCGCTGCACCGCCATGGCCTCGCGCGGCCCCAGAAAGAGCCGGGATCCGTCGACGTGCGATTGGAACTCCACGCCATCGGGACGCACCTTGCGCAGGCCGGCCAGGCTGAAGACCTGGAATCCGCCGCTGTCGGTCAGGATCGGGCCGGTCCAGCCCATGAAGCGGTGGAGCCCGCCGCAGGCCTCGATGACCTCCATGCCGGGCCGGACCAACAGGTGGTAGGCGTTGCTCAGCACGATCTGGACGCCGTTTTCCACCAGGTCACGGGGGGTCAGCGTCTTGACCGTGGCCTGAGTGCCGACCGGCATAAAGGCCGGCGTGTCGATCGGGCCGTGCGCGGTCCACAACCGGCCCAGCCGGGCCTGGGAGTGGGGGTCGCGGGCCAGCACGTCAAAGGTGCCGGGCGCCGGCGAAGACGTGGCGCCGGCCGGGCCGGCCGGCGCTGCAATGGCATCAGGTGTGTCGGTCATGTTGGGGCCGCGATCGGCCGTCAGTGTGCCCCAGCCCTGGCTGCGGGGCAAGCGTTCTTGCGCCGGCACCGGTAATTGGCCGGTTGCGTCCGGGACCCCGCGGCCGTGGCGGCTGCGTCAGGGCGCGGTCGCGCGGCGCCGGTTCACCAGGTCGGCACGTAGAGCTCGAAATAGGCCTGCGGATGGAGGCACGCCCGGCAGACTTTGGGCGCTTCGAGGCCTTCGTGCAGCAGACCGCAGTTGCGGCATTTCCAGACCGCGGGCCGGTCGCGTTTGAAGACCCGGCCGGCTTCGATGTTCGCCGCAAAGCCGAGGTAGCGCGTCTCGTGGAACTTCTCGGCCGTGGCCACGGCGTCAAAGGCATTGGCGACGTCCGCGAAGCCCTCCTCGCGCGCCGTGGCGGCAAAGGCCGGGTACATGGAGACCCACTCGCAGTGTTCGCCCGCCGCGGCAGCCTTGAGGTTTTCGAGCGTCGTCCCGATCACGCCGGCCGGGAAAACGCCCACGATTTCGACCTCCCCGCCCTGCAGGAACTTGAAGAAGCGCTTGGCATGCTCCTTCTCCTGGTCGGCCGTCTCGACAAAGGCCGCCTCAATCTGGCTGTAGCCCTCGTTGCGCGCCACCCCCGCGAAGTACGTGTAGCGGTTACGGGCCTGCGACTCGCCCGCGAAGGCCGTCAGCAGGTTGCGTTCGGTGCGGGATCCTTTGAATTGAGCCATCTTACCTCTCCTTGGGCGCGCGAGCCGGCGCGCAGGCATGTGAACGGTTGATGACCGTTAACTCTACACGCCGGATGGGGCGCCGGCAAGTCAGGCTTGACGAAATTCGGCTTTGCGCGATGATGCCGCCGAACCTTGCGGCATTGCCCGCGCCGGCCCGTCACGGAGCCAGGCGCGGCCGACCGCCGCCCCACAGGAGCCGTCCATGACCCTTGCAGCGCCTGCTTTTGATGAACCTCTGATCCGCAATGACGCCACCATGCGCTACCGTCCGTTCGGCCAGACCGGCCGGATGGTCTCGGCGCTGTCGTTCGGCTGCATGCGCCTGTCGGAGGACCAGGACCTCAACACGCGCCTGATCGCCCGGGCGATCGAACTGGGGGTGAACTACTTCGAAACCACGCGGTACTACATCCGGGGCACCTGCCAGCACAAGACCGCGCCCGGCCTGGCGGGGCGCACCGGCGGGATCATCGTCTCCGGCAAGGAGGGCATCGGGCCGGACAAGACCAGCTACCTGTTCCGCAAGGAGATCGAGCGCCAGCTGGAGATCCTGGGGCTGACGCACTTCAAGTTCTTCCAGGTGGGCTGGTTCTCGTGGGGCATGATGCCCCACCTGCTGAAGCCCGGCGGCGTGCTGGAGGCGATCCGCCAGGCCCGGCGCGAAGGGTTGATCCAGCACGTCGGCTTTACAGGCCACGATTCGCCCGAAAACTTCATCAAGTGCATCGAAACCGGACTGTTCGACAGCCTCACCGTGCCGTACAACCTGATCAACCGCAGCTACGAGCCCACGATCCAGCGAGCCGGCGAGCTGGGTCTCGGCGTGGTCGCCATGTGCCCGGTGGCCGGCGGCGTGCTGGCCTCCAACTCCGACAACCTCAAACAGGCGCTGGGGCTGGACCTGCCCACCCCGGAGATGGCCCTGCGCTTCGTGCTGGCCAATCCGAACGTCAGCACGGCCTGTTCCGGCATGAACACGTTCGCGCAGCTCGAACAGAACGTGCGCACCGTGCAGGCGTTTGACCCGGCGGCCAGCGACCACCCGGCGATGTGCGCCGGGCTCGACCGCCTGCGCGCCAACCTGGGCGACACCTTTTGCACCGCCTGCCGCTACTGCCTGCCCTGCCCGGTCGGGATCGACATCCCGCGCTACCTGGAGTTGCACCGCAACTGGCGCTGCTTCGGCCTGGCCGACACGGCCCGCGAAGGCCTGGCCCGCATCCCGGCCGACAAGTCCATGGCCAACTGCACCGACTGCGGCGCCTGCGAGGGCAAGTGTCCGAACCGCCTGCCGATCCGCGCCCTGTTCAAGGAACTCGCCACGCTCAGCAGCGACGCGGCCTGAGCGGTGGCTCCGGCCTTGGCGCTTACGTCGTGAAGAACGACCGTAGCACGCTTTCGCTCGAAGGCGGGCCGGCGTATTTGTGGGAGAAGGTCGAGGTCGAGACGGACGACAACGTCGCCCGGATCTCGGGGATCAGCGTGAAGTTCTGATCAGGACCGCACACCCGCTACTTCATGATCGCGGTCTTGTTCGGGCTGCTGCGGCCCTCGGTGTCCGGTGGCCGGTGCTCCAGCGCGGCCATCGAGATCTCAATGTCCTCGGCGGCTTCATCGGGCGTCAGGCAGCCGACCGTCACCAGGTCGCAGGGGCGGATCGCGTTCCAGGAGAAGGTCAGCCCTACGAAGGGCGTCACGCGTCCGGCCGCCATGGGCTTGATAGTCATGACGGGCTTCTTGGCGCCCCAGATGACCTTGTGGATGTACTCCACTTCCACCTGCATCAGGAAGCCCATGCAGTTGAAGATCTGGATGTAGGTCTCCACGTCATAGCCGTTCTGGTCGGAGTAGACCACCAGTTCCGGCATGTGGGCCGAGAGCCCAGGAATCATGCCCTGTTCGCGGATCATCTGCAGGTAGTCGGGCAGGCGGTTGATTGTCTGCTTGTGCTTGTTGACGAGCTGTTCGGTCGACGAGTGGTGGGGGAAGCAGAAGGTGGCGCCGTTGCGGCGGCTCTCGGCGATCGTGGCGGCGGCCTCTTTGCGCCCGGCGGCCGAGTCCTCCACGTTCAGTCCCGGCGTGTCGATGATGATCATGCGCCGGCCGGTCTGCTGTTCGGCGATCTTCATGGCTTCGAGCAACTGGGGCTGCCCGCGGAAAATGCCCATGATGGTGTCCACCCCGGCATTGAGGAAGGTGGTCAAGAGGGGCGCAATGTCCTGGGCCGTGGCGTTGCGGCGGCGAATCAGCTTGTCGGCGGCCGCGCCGGTGTGGCTCCAGCCCAGGATCCAGTTGGTGCCGATCACCATGCGCGAGAGGGAGACGCCCCCTACGGTGGTACGCGGAAACTCGGTCTGCATAGACGACAACTCCTGCTGCCTTCCGGCGCACGACGCAGCGGTTAACCCGTGAAGCGCGAAAACGTTCAGAAACCGTGACACGATGATAGCGCAGTTTGGGGGTCAGGGAAACAGGCAAAACGCGATTATCAAGCACATACAGCGGAAAGCATTGAGGTGTCTCCGAAATTCGGGCTAGGGCTGCAGCCGGCAGGGCACCTCGAACTGGCTGTCGGCATCGGTCTCCCACTGGTCGCGCACCGGGCTGTAGGTCCGCACGCGCACCACGTTGTTGCTGGGTGAGAACTCCAGCAGTCGCATCCAGCCGTCACCGCCGGCCGGCCGGCTTTGGTAGTCGGCCAGCAGCAGCGGGATCGTCCGGTTGCCGACCGGTTCGAGACGCTGACTCTCCGCCGAGACGTGCCCGCTGAGCGCCAGGATCAGGTTCGGGTTGTCCTTCAGGGCCGCCCACCAGGCTTCGCCCTCCGGCGTGAAGCTGGGCGGCGCGCCGATGCTGATCAGGGAGTGGCTCACCAAGATAGCGCGACGCGCGGCATGGCGCTGCAGCATGGCGTTGGCCCAGGCCACCAATGCGGGTGCGGGCTGCGTGGTGTAGGGCAGGTAGAGCACCACGAAGTCGAGCCCGCCGGCGCTGAACAGGTCCACGTGGCTGGCGGGGTCGCCCTCAAACCAGCCGCCGGCATAGCTGCGACTGGCGAAGTGGGCCGGCCCGAAGAAGCGCGCGGCGAACTCCGTACCGGTGTCGTGGTTGCCGAGCGCCACGCCGTAGGGCAGGCCTTCGGGCAGACCGGTGGTGCGCGGATCTTCCAGGCGGTAAAGCGCGTTGGTGGCCAACAGCCATTCGACGGGGTCGCCACCATTGTCGTTGCGTTCGACGATGTCGCCAACGTGGGCGACGTAGGCGATTCCGCGGGCCGCCCGGTTGCTGACGATCCAGTCGGTCTGGGCCGTGAACATCTCCGGCCGGCCCCCGCCCCGCAGGCCGACGTAGCACTGGGTGTCCGGCAGGACGGCCAGGGTGAAGTCCGGCCCAGGCGCCGGACCGCGCGCGGGGGCGTTCGTGACGACGCCGGCCGTGAGGGTCGCGGATCCCAGCAGCCATGCCGCAAGCGCCAGGCCCGGCCAACGCCCGTGCAGGCGCGGCGCCCCCGCGGTTCGGATCCTCGCTGCTAGGCGATGCATGTCGCCAGCTTGGCAAATGCCGGTGCGGTCCGCAAGTTGGAACCCAGCCCGCCGCGCGGCTGCGCCGCGAATGTTCGAGGATGGTAACTGTGGCAGAAGTCCGGATTGTCGATCGTCCTCGTCGTCATCCTCGGGAATCGAGTATGAGGACGAGGACGACCGAACGCACAGAGTCCGGCGGACGATGAGTGTTAAACCACACGCCATCAACGAGTTAAATCTATAACAGGCCTTCGTGGCGGGTTGAAGTTATGGGCAAGGTCAACACAATGGTGAGGTCAGGGTGGGAGGGCGAACGTCCTCGTGAGCCGTGATTGCATGGGCATGCGCACGTCGGAGCGGCAGGTTCGGCGGCAACTCTCGCAGTTTGAGGTGGAGCGGTTGGCCTTGTGACCGATCCGGTCATTTGCCATACTCGCGCCACCTTGGAGCACCGCGCCGCCGGGACGGCTCCGGACCGTGCGCGGCCCTGCGACCGGACGGCGACACACGCGTCGGGAACCGCTGCAAGGGCGGGCGGTGCACCGTCACGCCGGGAGGCTGAATTTGCGGGTCCTGCTGCACAAGGAATCGCGTCTGCTCTACTACGTGCGCCACGGCTTCCGAGCGTGCGTGCCGGCCGTCTATTTCCGTCGCCGACTCGACGCCCTGCTGCGCGGCCTTGGCGACCGCGAGGGCGCCGAGCTGTTTGCCCGCATGGCCTACTACAACCGCATCGCGCGGCCCTTCGACCTGGCAGTCGGCGCGCAGCCCTTCCGAATGAGCGTGCGGAAGGGCCGGAGACTCTACTACCTCGATCTGGCCGAACCGCTCCGTTACTTTGACCCGCAATTCCGGGTGTCCTTCCAGTTCGGTGACGTGACCGAGGTTCCGCAGACGCCCACGCTCGTCAAGTCGCGCCCGATCCGGGACGACAACCAGAACGGGGTGCTGCTCAAGCTGAACCGGCTCCGGCACTTCATCTTCGTTGACGACCAGCAGCCGTTCGCGAGCAAGCTGGACCAGGTGGTGTGGCGCGGCCGCGCCTGTCAGGAGCACCGCAAGGCGTTCCTCCGGCAGTACTACACGCACCCGCGGTGCGACGTCGGCCACTACCACCGCCGCCACCACGACACGGATCTGACCCGCCCCGGTCTCTCCATCGCCGAACAGCTCCAGTACAAGTTCGTCCTCGGCATCGAGGGCTACGACGTGGCCTCGAACCTCAAGTGGGTCCTGTCGTCCAACTCGCTGTGCCTGATGACGCGCCCGCGCTACGAGACGTGGTTCATGGAGGGTCGCCTGGTCGCCGGTCAGCACTACGTGCAGCTCCGCGACGACTACGCGGACCTGGTCGAGAAGATGGACTACTACGCGGCGCGTCCGGCCGAGGCCGTGGAGATCATTCACGCGGCCCACCGCTGGGTGGAGCAGTTCCGGGATCCCGTCCGGGAGCTCCGCATCGCGCTGCTGGTGCTCTGGAAGTACTTCCACGACTCGGGCCAGCTGGCCGGCCCACCGCCACCCGGCTATCCGGGCGAAGCTCGGGCTAAGGCGGGCTGACGCCCGCAACCCAATCGGCGTCGGTGTCGGTATCGCTATGCTTTGGCGACTCTTGGGTGAAAGGCCTTCGCCACATCGTCAGTCGTGAGGGGCGGGCGCGAGGAGTGCGAGGGGGCGCGGGGCCAAGTAGGGCGGGACCTACGGGACCGCCCTGCGGCGGCAGTGGCAACCGGCCGCCACCGCGTCCGCCGCCGCGTCCGTGTCCCTATTGTCCTCCGCTTGCACAAACCGGAGGTTTTGCAGGCACCTCCTCCTATTGTCCGGCAACGGGTGGGTCCGGAACCCGCAGGCGGGCCAGCAGGCGGCGGGCTTGGGCGATGTCGCGACGCACCTGCATCAACAGGGCGGCGGGCGAGGCGAACGTACGCTCGTCGCGCAGGTGGGCGATGAAGGCGATGTTGAGGCTGGCGCCATAGAGATCGCCGGCAAAGTCCAGCAGATGGATCTCCAGCACTGGGTCGGGCGGTCGGGCATCGGCGAACGTCGGCCGCAGGCCGAGGTTCGCCACGCCGTCAACGGCCCGGTCGCCGATCCAGGTGCGCACGGCGTAGACGCCGATCGGCGGCAGCACCTCTGCCGCGGGACGCAGGTTGGCCGTGGCCATGCCGAGGGTGCGGCCCACGCCGCGGCCGCGCACGACCGTTTCGCGGATGGTGTAAGCGCGGCCCAGCATAGCGGCGGCCTCGGACAGGCGGCGCTCCTGGATGGCCCGCCGGATGCGCGTGCTCGAGATCGGGTGGTTGCGGTAACGCGCCGCCGGCGCGATCACCACGCGGAAGCCATGCTCGCGGCCCAGTTCTGCCAGCCGCGCAGGCGTACCGGCGGCATGGGCCCCGAAACTCCAGTTGCGGCCGCAGTGGATCTCGGCGACCGACGGGCGGCGTCCGCAGAGCAGCGTCACAAAGGCTTCCGGTGACAGCGCGGCCAGCGCGCGGGTGAAGGGCAGCAGCAGACAACCATCCAGTCCGGTAGCCGCCAACTGCTCCAGGCGCACCTCCAGCGGCGTCAGCAGGGGTGGCCGGTGCGCAGGCGCCAGCAGCGCCAGTGGGTGCTGATCAAAGGTCAAGGCCCAGGCCTGGCCGCCAAGCGTCCGGGCGCGCGCCAGCGCGCCGGCCAGAACCCGGCGGTGGCCCAGGTGCACACCATCAAAGAATCCGGCGGCTAACACGATCGGCCCGGGCAAAGCGCGGAAGCGGGCAGGCTGGATCAATGTGCGCATGGTAGGTGTGGCGTGGGTCTTAGGCGTGAGGAGCTAGGAGTTAGGCGCTAGGAACTAGTCCCTATCTCCTAGTGCCTAACCCCTAACCCCTGAGATCACTGACCACCCCCCGCGGACTGAAGATACGCGTAGTAGGGGATGACCCGCTGCGCCAGCGCCTCGCGCGGCAACCGCAGGATCTGGTCAAAGGGCAGCGCCTCCGAGACGCGCAGGGCACCGGACTGGGTGCGGCGCAGGGCTTCCAGGCAGGCTCCGCAGCCCAGCTTCTGGCCAATGTCGTGGCACAGTGTGCGGACATAGGTGCCCTTGGTGCAGACCACCTCGAAGGTGGCCCGGGGCGCCTCGTAGCTTAGCAGGCGAAAGCGGTAGACGTGCACCAGGCGGGGTTCGCGTTCAATGGTCTGGCCCTTGCGGGCCAGCTTGTAGAGCGGCACGCCCTCCACCTTGATAGCTGAGACCATGGGCGGCATCTGGTAGGTGTCGCCGAGGAGCTGGCGCATCTGTTCCTCGATCTGCGCGGCGGTCAGGTCGCCGACCGGCTTCTCCTCCACGACTTCGCCGTCGATGTCCTGCGAGTTGGTGGTGCGGCCGAACAGCATGACGCCCGAATAGCACTTGTCACCGCCCATGATCCGGCTCGAGAGCGCGGTGCCGCGCCCCAGCAGGATGACCAGCAGGCCGGTGGCATTGGGGTCGAGCGTACCGCCATGTCCAACCTTCGGAATGCGGAAGGTGCGGCGGATGGCCGCCACGATGTCATGGGACGTGGGGCCGACCGGCTTGTCCACCAGCAATACGCCGTCCAGACTGGCGGCGGCCGCGGGGCCGGTGTTCGGAAGCGTGTGCGGGGGCGTTGGCGCGGCAGGGGTCATCAGAGCCTCCGATGGGACGGGACCGCCCGCGGCGCTTACTCCGTGGTGGCTGCTGGCGGCAGGTCCGCCGGTTCATTGGGTTCGAGCTTCGAGAGCACGTCGAGAACGTGGTCGCCCTTGGCCACCGACTCGTCGAGCCGGAACTGGAGCACGGGCGTGTACTTGAGTTTGAGGTCGCGGTTGATCAGCCGCTGAAAGGCGCCGTGGTGGTTGGCGACGATGCGCAGGATGCGTCCGCGCTCCGATTCATGGCCGAGGATTGAGATATAGACCAGGGCATGGCGCAGGTTGCGGGAGGTCTCCACGCGCGTGACGGTGATGGCCGCCAGATCGACGCCGGTCGTTCCGAGCACATGGAAGCAGGCCTCGCCGATTTCGCGGCGAAGCAGCGAATTGACGCGCTCTAGACGATCGACTGACATGGCTGCCGACTCCGACCCGCCCGGTTTCCCGGCGCGGAGGAGTTAGAGTGTGCGCTCCAGTTCCTGCATCGAATAGCACTCGATGATGTCGCCTTCGGCGAACGACTCGAAGCCATCGAAGCGCGCACCGCACTCCTGCTGCTCCTTGACTTCCGAGACCTCGTTCTGGAAATGGTAGAGCGAGAGCAACCGGCCGTCGAAGACCTTGACCTTGTCGCGCACGACGCGCACGCGCGAATCCATGCGCAAAACGCCGTCCTGCATCTGACAGCCGGCCACCTTGCCCTTCTTGCCCAGACCGAAGACCACGCGGATCTGCGCATGGCCGCGGATCGTCTCGCGGTACTCGGGCGCCAGCAGGCCGAGCATCTCGAGCTTCACGTAGTCGAACAGCTCGTAGATGATGCGGAACGTCTGGATCCGGACGCCGTCATGGCGCGCCAGGGCCTGCACGCCGCTTTCGCACCCGGCGTGGAAGCCGATGATCGTGGCATGACCGGCCGCGGCTCGCTGCACGTCGTTGTGGGTGACGTTGCCGATGCCGCTGTTCACGATTGTGAGCGTAACCTTCTCGCTCTTGATCTCGCGGAGCGAGTCGACGATGGCCTCCACGGAACCCTGGGTGTCGCCCTTGACGATCAGGCTCAGGTCCGGCTTGTTCTGCGCGCTGGTGCGCCGCATCATTTCGTCAAGCGTGGCCACCTTGGGCGTGGCGAGATCCACTTCCTTGCGCTCCTGGGCGCTCTTCTCGGCCAGGTCGCGCGCGCGCTTCTCGTTGAGCATGACGCGGAACTGGGCCCCGGCCTCGGGCACGCCCGAGAGGCCCATCATGCGCACGGCCACGCCGGGACCGGCGCTCTTGATCATGCGGCCGCGGTCGTCCGTCAGGCCGCGGATGCGCCCGAAATGCTCACCGCAGAGCACGATGTCGCCGACATTGAGGGTACCGCCGACCACCAGCAACGTGGCGGTGGGGCCGCGGCCCTGCTCCAGCTGGGCTTCGATCACCAGGCCATCGGCGCGCCGGTTGGGGTTGGCGCGCAATTCGAGCACGTCGGCCTGCAGCAGGATCATCTCCAGCAGGTGGTCGACACCCTTGCCGTTGATGGCGCTGACCTCGCAGCAGACGATGTCGCCGCCCCACTCCTCGGGGGTGAGTCCCTCGCCCTGCAACTGCTGGCGCACGCGGTCCGGTTGGGCCTGCGGCAGATCGCACTTGTTGATGGCCACCAGCAACTGCACACTGGCCTGACGGGCGTGGCGGATGGCCTCGCGCGTCTGGGGCATGATGCCGTCGTCGGCGGCGATGATGATCACGGCGATGTCGGTCAGGTGGGCGCCGCGGGCGCGCATGGCCGAGAAGGCGGCGTGGCCGGGGGTGTCGAGGAAGGTGATCTTGCGACCGTTGACGTCGACGGTGTAGGCGCCGATGTGCTGAGTGATGCCGCCGGACTCGCCCGCCGCCACGGTGGTGTTGCGGATGCGGTCCATCAGCGAGGTCTTGCCATGGTCGACGTGGCCCAGGAAGGTGACCACCGGCGGGCGCGGCATGAGATCCTCGGCGGGGTCGTCGGGAATGGCGTCATCGGCGTCGTCCCGCTTCAGCACGGGCTTGCGTTCGCCCGAGCGGCGCGGCCGTTCGAGTTCGACGCGGTAGCCGTACTTCTCGGCGATACGTCCGGCCATGTCGAGCTCGACGCGCTGGTTGATCGAGGCCAGCACGTTGAGCTGCATCAGGTCGGCAATCAGCCGGTTGGGGCGCAGCCCCATCATCTCGGCCAGTTCCTTGACCATGGCCGGACCGCGCAGCGTCAGCACGCGGTCGGCCGACGGGCTGGCCGGAGCCGTCGGCACGGTCGAGGCCGACCGGCCGAGGGGTGCGCCGCGACCGGGCGCCATGGGGGCCGGGCGGCCGCGCGCCGAAGCGGGCATCGGCCGGGGCGGCGCCCGACGGTCACGCTCGTTGCTGCGCAGCGGCTGCTTGGCGGGGGCCCGGGCCGGGATCGCGGGCCGCACCGGCTTGCCGACGTAGACGGCCTCGAGCTCCTCGTCGATGTCCTTTTCGGCGGTGACAAAGGCCTTGCGGGGTTTGGCTGCCGCGGCGGCCTTGGCTTCGGCGCTCTCCGCGTCCGTGGGTTCGGCTGGGGCCGCACCTTCGGCGACAACGGGCGCCGGCGGTTCGGCCGGCACGGCGGCGTCGGGCACGACCGGGGCCTCAGCCACGGGTTCGGTGGGCGGCGCGGTCTCGATTGGGGCCGGTGCGGCCGCAACGTCGACGGCCGCCGGCGCCGACACGGCGACGCCGGGCGCCGGGTGAAGCTGGGCGTCGATTTTGCGGGCGCAGGCAATGGCGGCCAGCAGGCGCTCGCGTTCGGTCGCGACCGTGACCTGCTGCATCCCGGTGGCGCGCGCATGCTTGGCCTGGAGCTTGGCCTGGCGGGCGGCGTTCTCGCTGGCCACGGTCTCGGCCGACCGACGCGTGAAATGGGATTGCAGGGCGCGGATGCCGGCGTCGTCCAGACGCGACAGGGGCGAACGCACATCCAGCCCGAGGGCGGCCGAGTGCTGCAACACGTCCGCGCTGGTGGTCTTCAAAGTCTGGGCGAGTTCGAATACTCTCATGATTTAGTCGCCGTCCTCTCCGGAATGGATACCCGCGGCGGCATTCCAGATTCGCTGCGCGGTCGTCTCGTCGAAGCCGGTTGCTTCCTGAATGTAGGGGATCTCGGCCGCCAGGATGCCATCGCTGGTGAGGAACCCGTTTTGCACCAGCACATCGGCCTCGGCACGCGAGATGCCCTCGATACTGGCCAGGTTCTCGACGGCCTTGGCGACCTGCGCCTCAAAGGGCACTTCCACGTCCGTGCGCTGAATGTCGACCTTCCAGCCCAGCAGCTTGGCGGTCAGGCGCACGTTCTGGCCGTGCTTGCCGATGGCCAGCGAAAGCTGGTCGGGGTCCACGCGGACCTGCATGCAATGCGGCTGATCGGGGTCGATCAAGACCGCCGCCAGACGCGCCGGCGAGAGCGACTGCGTGGCGTACTGGCGGATATCCTCGCTCCAGCGCACGATGTCAATCTTCTCTCCGGACAACTCGCGCACGATGTTCTTCACGCGCGCCCCGCGCAGACCCACACAGGCGCCCACGGGGTCGACCTTCTCGTCGTGCGAGCGCACGGCAATCTTGGAGCGGAATCCAGGATCCCGCGCCACGCCCATGATCTCCACAATGCCATCCGCAACCTCGGAGACCTCCAGCCGGAAGAGCGCTTTGACAAACTCGGGGCAGGCGCGCGACAGGATGATCGCCGGGCCGGCGGGGTTGTTCTGGACCCGCTGCACGTAGGCCCGCACGCGGTCGCCCACCTGGTAGTCCTCGGTCGGGATGCGCTCGCGGAAGGGCAGCAGCGCCTCGGCCTTGCCCAGGTCGATCACCAGGTCGCGATGGCTCACCTGGCGCACAGCTCCGGAGACGATGTCGCCGATGCGGTCCTTGAACTCTTCGAAAACGTTCTCGCGCTCGGCCTGCCGGATCTTCTGCAGGATCATCTGACGCGCGGTCTGGGCGGCAATGCGTCCGAGTTTCTCGGGCGCCACCTCCAGCTCGATCTCCTCGCCGGCAATCACCGTGGGCTTGAACTCGCGCGCCCGGCGCATCGAGACCAGGCCCGGACCGGTGTCGTCCGCGCTGGCGATCACCCGTTCGAACGCCCGGATGGCAAACGACTTGCGGTCGATCTCGACCCGGACGTCTCCCGACACGCCCATGCTCTTGCGGGCGGCAGACTGCAGGGCCGATTCAATTGCCTGGACGATGACTTCGCGGTTTACGCCGCGGTCCCGTTCCAGGTAATTGATGATCGTGAGCAACTCGTTGTTCATCGCCGCACCAGTCCTTCCGCCCTGCCTTCGTGCCGGGGTGCACCTCTTACAAGCCACAGAACAATACAGAACAAAAAGGAGTGGGACACCCCCACTCCCGTGGTCTAAACCCATTCAAAAGGCAAGGTAACGATAACCCGACGCCGCTGTGATGTCAAGCATGCCGCCGCCACACCCACAGCCCTTGGAGCTGTGGCCGGCAGCGGCCACGGCGCCGCTTGGCGCCACGCCGGAACCTGGCGCGCCGCGTGCCCCCACACCGCTTCACGGCATGATGAACTGGTGCTGGGGGTCGCGTACCGTCAGGACCGGACAGGGCGCCTTGCGCACGACCCGTTCGGCCACGCTGCCGATCAGCAAATGGCCCAGCCCGGTGCGTCCGTGCGAACCCATTACGATCAGGTCGGAGACCATCTCGCGCGCCACCCGGATGATCTCGACGAAGGGCACGCCGCTCACCACCCGATACTGCAAGGTCACGCCGCTGACAGCCAGGTCGCCGACCGTCTTCGCCAGACGTTCGCGACAGGCTTCCGCCAGCTCGTCAATATTGGTCTGGGCGAGGTCGGGCAGAACCGTCTCGCCTGGCAGGGCCGCGATCACGGGCGCCACCACATGCAAGAGCGTCACGACCGCACGGTTGGCCTCCGCCAACGCCACGGCGTATCGCGAGGCCAGGTCGGCGGTGGCTGAGAAATCGACCGGGCATAGAATCTGTCGGATCATGATCTTCATGGTCTGGCTCCTCTCGAACGCATGTCCGTTCACGGACAACGCCATTATACTCGCCTCAGGCGCCCGCAACAACCTCGTTGTGGGCGGGCGACACGAGTTCGCCCCTGCACGCTGCGCGCCCCGCACTGGAGGGCCGTGCTTGTCACGGCCGCAGAGACAGATGCAGCTGAGCGCTCGAACCGACAAAGCACGGGCGACACGAGCTCACCCCTGCACGCTGCGCGCACCGCCCTGGCGGGTCGGATTGCCGGCCCCGCGAAAGAATGGTACTTCCTGGCCTCACCGCGCCCAAACCCGCCCAGACCCCGGAACGGGCGGGCTGCACGTAGGCGCGGGGGTCATAGGCGCGGGGGTCAGGCCCATGATTCCCGCGCCCGACACCACTTCTATGTCCCCGACGATGTTGTGTCGCCCCGCGTCTCGTCGGCTCGACCGCCCTGCGTCTGTCCGCGCGGCCGGGACAAGCCCGGCCCCCCAGGACCGTGTGTTATCCCGTGTCGCGGTAGTCTCGGGAGTGCCCCTAAACTGCGAGAGTTGATGAGCGAGGGGGAGCGGAAGGCCCCCGCAGAC
>CAZZCT010000028.1:0-36997 GCA_964652365.1 uncultured Lentisphaerales bacterium | reverse complement strand
TCCATCGGCCGGCCGCCGCCCTTGGAGGGGCGACCCTGTGTCGCCCGCGGCGGGGCGGAGTCATCCTGGAATCGGAAGTCGAACCACGGATAGACACGGATACACACGGATAGGGAAGGACTTGCGCTCGACGGAGCTTTCGCCCAATGGTGAACTCCAGACGCGGCAAGAAATCGTTGGAATCCGTGTCTATCCGTGTTCATCGGCGGTTCCAACTGCTGTTTCTAGGGTTATAGGCGAGGTAGTCAGGACGGTGTCCTGTCCGTCCTTCCCTCTTTTCCTGAGTTCCTCATTCCTCCCGTCCGCCCGGGGCACGTCATGTCCAAGGCGGCCGCGGCAAGGGAGGGTGAGCGTCCTCGCGCGCCGTCTTCTCTTGGGTCGAGCGGGCGGGTCAAGGGCCTGACCCGCCCCTACGGCAGGCCGCCGGCGGCTATAGGCGCGCGTCTGCTTCCGTGCGACGGACTGTGGCGCGTGTCGGACCGACGTGGGACAGCAACGCGGCGGCCAAGCCTCAGGCCAGCCAATTCGTGATCCGCAGTTCCGGAAGACGCTCGAAATGTCGGCGGCGATTTCCTGCCAACTGCGTTCGTCGCGCCATCGCCCGCAGGGAGTCTCCCAGTGGCGTACTTGCGACGCGGGGGGCAATCCGGACTTTGTAGCCGCCAGTGGCCCGAAGGCGGCCTGCCGTAGGGCGAGCGGATGGCGGTCCCGCAGGTCCCGGCCTACCTCACGATGAACATCGTGCCGTTGGGCCAGCCGGCGGTTGCACCGAAACCGTGAACCTCCCAGGCATCCGCGCGCCCGTCGCCGTCGCTGTCGTCTGTCAGGTCCACGGGATAGGTGGCGTCCACCAGGAGGTTATCCAGGTAGGTCGTGCCGGCTCCATCGTCGTTGGCGATCTTGACAAACCGGTACGTGGTCGCGTTGGCACCGATGAAGGGCAGCCGCTCGCGCAGCAGCTTGCCATCCTGAAACACCGCCGCCCACTCGCGCCCGTAATCGAGGGCCACCGAGATGCGGGTCCATTGTCCGGCGAGGGCGGGAACGGCCGTGCCGTCGAGGGCGGTCACGCAGGTATCCCAGCCGGCGGCGCTCTCAACCGCTACGTACCCGTTGGTTGTGAAGGCGACCCGCACGGTGGTCTTGTCTGAGGCCGCAGCCACCGGCAGGGCGCCCAAGACGGGCTTCAGGCGCAGATCGGTCCACACCACGGGCACCGAGGCCGCCTGGACCGTATTCGAGGTCGCGCGCATACCGAAGGGAATCGCGGCGGCACGGCTGCCGGCGTAGACCGTGCCGGCCTGCACCGTCACGTCCGCGTGGCTTGCCCCCCACCCGTAGTAGCCGAGCTCCCGAAGCGGTTTGCCGGCCGTGTACGCCTCGAAGGTGTCTGCCAGCGGCAGGGGCGAATGGCGCACCGACGACAGGGCGCCATCGTTATGAATCTGGATCACGTCGGCCACGCCGTTGTTGTCCAGGTCGTCCGACAGCGTTGCCGGATAGGTGGCGGCGATCGATACGCTGTCGACGTACGACAGCCCCTCGTGCTGGATGAAGGTCAGCGCGTTCATGTTGACCGCACCGCTCTGCAGCAGCGGCAGATCCTTGCGCAGCAGCCGCCCATTCACAAAGAGCGCCGCGAGACCGGCCCCATAGTTGTGAAAAATGGTGAAGCGGCTCCAGCTCGTCGAGACCAGCGGGGGAATGGGCGTGTTGTAGACGTCCGTGGCGACCTGCTGCCAACCCGCGGCGGTGGCCACATTGACGATACCGTTCATGTCCACGAAGAACCGCACCGCCACGGTGGCGCCGGTGGGGAGCGACGGCGCACCGCCGAACTGCGGAAGCATGTAGAAGTCCACCCACACCTTGTTGTCCGCCGAGATCACCGCGTTCGACATCGTTCCCGGCTCCGAAAGCTCAGCGGCCTGGGCGCCCGCCTGCTTGACGGCGGTCTGCACCGTAAAGCCGGCCGTCGACGCGCCCCATCCCTGGCTGCCCAGCGATGAGATCGCGGTGCCAGCGCCGTAACTCTCGAACCCATCATTGACAGGCAGCGGCACCGGCACGGCGCCCGCGGCAACCGCACTGCCCACCACGGCAAGAAACGCCAAACCTGTTTTCATCGTGCTTCCCCCGCTGATGCGTGACGCATCGTGGCCCTCGTCATTGTTCAAAGCTCAAGACCGTCGACTTGGCGGGCGGCGCGCCGTAGACGTACAACTCGGAAATGTAGGCGTCGGCGATCCGCAACAGCGAGTGCACCGTCGGGTTCCAGACACGGTGAATATCGAAGCGGACGCGCCGGGCGTTGACGGGTGCGCTGAATGTGGTTTCGCCGTACGCGGTAGGGCTCCCGGTGTTGGGGAGCGACACCAGCGATTTCTGCAGCACCCAGTTGTTGCCCGATGCATCGGGCGAGGTGTAGACATCCATGTCCTTCGCGCGGCGACTGTCGGCAATGGAACCCCAGCCGACGGCGTGGATGGCGTAGGTGTCGTTGAGGGTGATATAGAAGCGAGTCGGCTCCTGCGCGAGGGGTTGGGGCGGCACGGCCACATCCTGCCCCAGCCCGTCGCTGTTGGGCCAGTAGTTATGCAGGCGGGCGAAGTCGTCCACGACGTTGGGCGCCGCCTGAATGGTTGTGACGTTACTGGACCCCGTCCAGAGACGCGTGTTCCAGGGATCCGAGTACGCGGCCGTGGCGCCGGCCCACGTGGACGACGCCAGCGAAAAGCGCGTACTGACCGGCAGGTTGTCAGGGCCGTAAATGGAGACCCGGTTAATGATCATCTCATGGTGCGAGCCGGGAATCGGGCTGCCGTACTCGCCGCCGTTGTGGCCACTGAAGGCATACCGGACGTACTTGGCGCTGACGGCCGGAAAGGCATCCAGCGTGTAATACGACGTCATGCCGTCGTGAGGCATCGCGGTGACGCCGCCGGTATGCGTGGCCACCGTGGTCCAGTTCACCCCGTCGGTGGAGACGCGTATCTCATAGGCGACCGACACCATGATGGTGTTGGTCTGGCTATAGTAGCCGCACTTCATGGAGGAGACGCGGTACGGTTCCGGAAACTCAATCTGCCACCAGCCGGCACCGTAGTTGTTGCTCCAGCGGTTCTCGACGCCGTACGCATGGTGGACAATGGCTGCGTGGCTGCCCTGGCTGTTCGCGCTGGCGGTGACGATGCTTCCCCGTGCGGTGGCCAGGTTGATCTTCGAGCCATCCGCAAAGAAGTCACCGGCCTGCGCCGTCGGCGCCATCCCATGCAGGAGCAGTGCGCCAAGTACCGCGATCTCGGCAAGGTTGAGGGGTTCTCTCATTGGCAGTCTCCTTACTCCGTCTGCATGACGGCCGCATCCGGCGGCGGTTCCGCATAGATCAGGTTCAGCATCAGGATCACGTCCGCAGCCCCGTGGTTGCTCAGGATGGTGTAGCGCAGCGCATCGGTGTAGACCGCGGTGTCCATCGCGAACTCCTGGGGAAGCTTGGTGGCCGCGGACAGGCCCCGGATCTCCTTGATCTTGACCCACTCGCCACCGACCCGTCCGTAGATGTCCAGATCCTTGACGGACCGGGTGTCGCCCCAATTGCAGAAGGCCAGCGTCCTGATAATGTAATCGCGGTCGAGGTAGATTTCCGGGGAGATCGGGAGCGCGCTGGCCGGGGCACCGAGATACCCCCCTTGGATCACATCCTCGTTGAGCAAACTGTCGCTGTTATACGTGTCGGACGTGTCGGAAGCGTTCCACGTCATCTGCCCAACGCAGATATTGGTGCTCACGTCCGGATTGTTCGGGCCCCACAGATCCACCCGGTTGACGATCATGCCGTAGGTGGCGTTGTTGTAGCCGAAGCACTCGATGCGAAAGTACCTGGCGTCCACGGCGCCGCCGGGGATCGTCCCGGCATACACGTAAGCGGTGGGAGTGCGGTTCGCGTAGCTGAAGTGCGTGGTCCAGGCGCTACCGTCAACCGACGTCTGAAAGGCAAAGTTGGTCGCCGCGATAAAGCCCGGATCCGTAAAGAACTCGACGCGGTAGCGATCGATCTTGTACGGCTGCTGGAGATCGATCTTCCACCAGCAGCTCGTGGCCGGCGCCGTAAAGGCGATGTTGCGCGAGTCGTCAGCCCCGAAACGCGGTCCATTGGGGTTGTAGCCGGCCGACACGGTGGCCACCGCATCGCGGTTCATGACGAGGTTGATGTTGGCGGGAACCGAGTACTTGTATGCGCCCGCCCACGCCGTCGTGACAAATGTCGCGGCCGCCAAGGCCACGAACGCGAGTACCTGGTTGCGCTTCATCGTGCAATGCCCTCCCGTAAGCCTCGCAATCGTACAAGAGCCGCTGTCGGGCCTGCCAGTCAACAGACAGGCCCGGCGCAGGCAGCGACCCTACCGCGCCCGACCGAACAACATAATATTCGCATACTTTGGAGCGTTCGTCTACCCCCCCGAGGTCCCCGTTCTTCGGGAGTTGGAAGATTGGAAGGCTGGAAGATTTCACAAACGCTTTGGTTGATGGCCGACTTACCGAGAACCCGTCAGAGGCTCGTCCATAACTTCACCCCGCCGCGGGCGACACAGGGTCGCCCCTCCAGGGGCGGCGGCCGGCCGATGGAGGGCCGGGCCTGTCCCGGCCGCGGTGGGGAAGTCGCTATCGAAATCGAAGCCATCGCATGATCGTCGATCCCGATAGCGATAGCGATTTGGATCGGACGGCAATCAAACACGACGTAGCCCGATCGCCACCGCGTGTTGTCATCGGCCACGCCGTCCATCGAAGTTGCCCCCGCAACATTCGCCGCTTGCCGACACGGTGGGGAGTTGCGTCGACGTGCGACGCACCTCTCGCCGCCAGACTGAGATCTGCCGTCGCTTTGGAGCTGGCGGCGTCCCACAACAGCCGCGTCTGTGTGTGCGCCCGAAGAGACCCTACCGGATCAAGACACACGTCCCTTCGACCAGCTTGTTAGCCACGATCTGCGAGCCGACCGTGGCCAGGGACAACCGCCAGCCGTTCGTCACGCGTGCTGAGGCGAATCCCGTGAGCGTGGCGCCGCTGTAGTCGGCCACGGTCACCGGGCCCGCGCTGAAGCCGCTGAGATCGAAGCACAGCCCGGACGACAGGTCGAGCGTCCCATTCACGTCAATCACGTCACCACTGGTTACCTTGATTGTTCCGCTGCCGTTCAGCGTCGCGCCGGAGGCGATCACGATCTTGCTGGTGGCGAGGCTGCCGGTGAGCGTCTGCGTGCCGGTGTTGACCGAACAGGTGCCGGTGAAGGTGTTGATGCCGCTCAGGAGAAGCGTGCCCGCACCGGCCTTGATGATGCCCGACCCGGCCTGGTTGCCGTCGGCAATGCCGGCCGCGATCGTGAAGTCGGTGCCGGTCGCGTCGTTGGCCACCGTAATCGTGCGGGTCTTGGCAGCGGTGTTGTTCTGGGTGAGATCCATCATGGCACCTGTGCCGGAGATGCTGCCGCCGCCCGAGAGCGCGAGGGCGATGACCTTTGTGTCCGACCCGGCGCCGGAGTTGCAGTAGCCAAGAACCAACTTGCCGGCCCCGAGTGTGATGGAACCACCACCGGAGACAATCAGGTCGCTGTCGTCGGCATTCGTGCTGAACACCCCAACCCAGCCGCCTTCCGTGTCGAGCGAGCCGCTGCTGAGAACGCTCAGTTTGCCCATGTCCGCGTGGGTGCCGCTGCTTCTGGCGATCACCACCAGCCGGCTGGCGGTGCCGCCACCCAGGAAACGGCTGCCGCTGCCAGTCACCGTGAACCCCAGCAGCCCGCTCCAGGTGGCGCCCGAGATGTCACCCTGCAGACGGTTGTTCAGATCAAACGTACCGTTGGACTCAACCGACAGGAACCCGCTGGCGTTTTGGACGGGGTGATCCATCTCGGCCAACAGGGTTGTGCCGGAGCCGCTGATCTTGCTGGCGCCGACGCTGCCCGCCGGCCGGAAACTGCCACCCTTCATGACCAGCGTACCTCCGCCAGAGAGCGTGGCGCCTTGCACGGTCGTGCCCAGCAGTTGGGTTGTGTCATAGGTCACCGTCGAACCGGTACCGATGACCAGGCTCAGCGTGCCGCCGCCGTAGTACATGCGGGAGGCAATGGTCAGCGTCAGCCCCGGGTCAAGCGTGAAGGCGCCCGTGGCCGCATTGTTGATGATCAGCCAGCCGTTGCCGCCGATGGTATAACCCCCGGAACTGACCCGCAGGGAGTTCAGGTTCGCGTTCGCCGTGCGCGTGATTGTTCCGTTGCCGGCGCTGACGACATAGTCGTCGTAGGGGGCCGCCGTGGCGCCGGCCACGTAGGCGCTGCCGTTGTACCAGACGTTGCCGGTCCACGTACCAGTTCCGCCGCCGGTCGGCTGCAATCCGTCCGGGTCCCAGGAGAGGGTCGCCGCCGGAGCCATGGTTGTCAGCAAGCCGGCGCACAAGCCTCCAAGGGCGAGAACAGCGCGTGTGGTGATCGTGGTCTTCATGTGCCAACCCCCGTCGATCATAGGCGGATCCGATCCGCAAAGCGTATTACGATTAGTATATATTTTCGCACAAACGACCCGAAAATGCGTGGTTGAAGGAAAGCTGAAAGTATGGGATGCTCACACCGTTGGACCGCTGCCGCGGAGGCGTGCCCGCGTCCGCATCCATCCCTGGAACCCAGCCATGCCCCGACAACCGCTCAGACACGACCTGCCGCCCCTGCACGTGCACCTCGCCGACTTCCGCGGCTTTGGCCCCGGAGACGTGCGGGGCGCGCGCATTGCCGACCTATTGCGCCCCCTGGCTCGGGATCGGCGAGCGGACCGGCCGGCGCCGTTCTACCCGCTGCGGGAAACGGCGGACTTCTTTGGGGTCTCGATCCCCACCGCGGCCGCGGCCTACCGCCGACTGGAGGAGGAGGGGCTCCTCACGTCCCGGCGCGGCAGCATGACGCTCGTGCCTTCGCGCGCGGCGGTTGCCAGCGGCGGCGTCCGCGGCGTGGTGGGCGTGCCGGTGTGGACGCCGGGTTTTGTGCGGTTTCGCGACTGGCGGATCTTCATCTCCGGCCTGGACGAGGCCGTGTGCGAACACGGTTGGGTTGCCGATCTCATCTTCTACCGCCAGGGCGAAGAGCTGGCCCCCGCCTTCGCGACCCGGGTTCTCAGGCACCGTCCGGATGCACTGGTCTGGTTCATGCCGGCGGATGTCGACTGGGGCGCGCTGCAGCGCATCGAGGACGCCGGTGTCCAGGTGCTGGTGGTGAGCAACGCTCCGACGCGGGCGCCGGCACGCCGGTATGTGCTGGACCGCTCCGCCGGCCTGCGACGAGGCCTGCGGGAGTGGCGGGCGGCCGGCATCGACACCGTGCTCCTGCCCCAGTTTCGGGCCGAGGCCGTTCCGCTGGCAGCGACGATCGAACGCCTCGGAGGTCCACACCCCGAGATCGTCGCCGCGGCGCCGGACAGGCCCGCGCGCGAACTGCTTGCCTCGCTCACACGCACGGAGCAGACCGCCATCTTTTTCGACCTCGACTTCCTGTTTGTCGACCTCTGTCTGCGGGCGCCCCACGAGCTGGTGCAACTCATGTCACGCCGCCGGGTGGCCGTCACAAAGATCGTCGACGTGAACAAGAAGACGCTGGACGTCGTCCGGGTCGACACGCTGATCCCGGACCTGGCTGGCCTGGCCAGGCGCATCGCGGACGACATCGCGACCGAGCGGCATCGGCAACTCGACACCGTCACGCTCCAGACCCGGTGGCATACCCGCGTGCTCGCTACCAGCCTCGACACGCACCTGGGCATGGAGTAGCCGCGATCCCGCGCCGCTTGGGTCGCCCGTCGGGCGGGTCAAGGGCCTGACCTGCCCCTACGAGCGGCGGGCTGCCGACGGGCCGCTGACGGGTTTCGGGCGCGTGCACCAATCGGAGCTGCTGGCTGGTGAAAGCGGCCGTGCGGCAGCCAGCGGCGCAAGTCGGCCCAACGTGTGTCCCGGGAAGTAGTGGTGCCCCAGGCCCTTGGGGCACCCGATCGGCCGGCGCCCATTCGTGGGACGGCCTTGCCATCCGTGGGGCGTGCTCTCAGGACGCAAAACAGTCGATTCGCGCCTCGGGACAACGTTCAACGCTCAACGCCCAACGTTCCAGTTATAGACAAAATATCCCCCGTGAAGCAGGGTTACACCCCATAGGATATGACCGCCGGATGACGTAGCGTGTGTCCAAGCAAGTGCATGAGCAGACTGCCCGGCATTGCATCCGGGTACAGCGAAAGGACAGCAGCACCATGAAGGGTTCGACGAAAGTGGCGAAGGGGCGCATCGAGGAAGCGGCGGGAGCGTTGAGCGACAACAATAAGCTTCGCGACAAGGGCCGAAAAGACCAGGCCGTGGGTCATGTCAAGCAAGCCGCCGAAGACTGCCTCCGTCAAGTCAAGCGGTCGGTTCGGGGAATCATGAACAACCGCGCCCCTTAGATTTCCGGACACGGGAAACCTAGCGGATCGTCATCACGCTGCCGTCCCGATGCGGCGGCGCGCGCCTGCCCCGGTTCCGTTGGGGTCACGGTGCAGGACTCTGCGCGCCGCGACGTGGCGACGCGGATCGAGGGACCGGCCGCGTGATCCACCACGCCCGCGTTTCGCCGCGTTCCAGCGTCACGGTGAACGCCCGCCGTCCCTTGGCCAGTACGGCGCCGCTGAACGCATCGCGTACCGTGGCGGGGGCGGGCAGCCGGATGATTCGTTCGCCCGGCACGGCCGCGTGAAGGCCCAGCCAGCCGTAGGCCGCGAAGACCTGGTCATTGGCTTCGGAGTAGAGGTGTACGCCGGCTTCGCGCGCGAGGCGCTTCAGCACCGGCGCCGGCACGGCCGGGGCCGCGCTCCAGACCGCCTTCGAATCCGGTAGATTCTTCTCCACCAGCCCCGGATCGCCCCGGTGCAGGATCCAGCCCGATACCTTTGCCGCGGGATCCTCGCAGTGCAGATGGGGCCCCATGTCGCGGTCGGTCCCGTAGGTCAGCCGCTCGCCCTTCTCGAACGCCTCGACCAGCAGCGGCCCCACGTGATCCCGCATGGCCAGGCGAATGCCAATCAGGTCCGACATGGCGTCCACCGAGACCCCGGTCTCATCCACGAGCCCACAGGCGAACGGCCACAGCAAGGTCCGGCCGCCTCGCGCCACGACACGCCGGATCGTCTCGCGCCGGGCCGACGTCAGGTAAACCGAATCCAGAAAGACCACGAGCCGGTATTGCTCACCGGCTTGCGTCGAGAACAGCCGCTCGAGATCGCCCTCGCAGTAGACATCGAACGGGGCGCCCAGACTGGTCAGCTCGGAGATCTGCCGCCCCAGCGCGGCGTCGGAAAACGCGGGCCCGTAGCGAAGGTAGGGCTGGCTCGCCTCGCTGATGATCACCGCCACCTGCGCGCAAGAGCGCCGGTCGCCCTGAAGCGCCTGGTCGGCGAAACCCCGCAACCGGCCGACCTCTTCCAGCACGGCCGGGTCCAGGTACCACGTCTCGCCGTCCAGATCCATCCACCATTGCGTGCCGCCTTCGCGAAGCGCGCCCAGCAGATTCCGCCGGAGCAGCCGGTTGGTGACTTCGGCATCGGGGCAGCAGTACCGGCTGGCATCCGCCTTCTTTGCCCGGTGTGTGTAGGTATCCTCCTCGTTGTAGAACAGCTTGCCGTGAAGCCGCAGACTGGCCGTGGGCAGTTGCGACAGGAACATGCGGCCTGGCTGACGCTCCTGGTAGGTCTCCGGTGCGCAGAAGAAATCCACGTCCGGTGACTCCAGGACCCGCTCCAGGGCTTGATGCCCGCTGACGTGCAGGTAGGGCATCCCCAGTTCCCAGAAATGATAACCGTAGAACACCCCACACACCTTGTTGCGGCCCAGTTCCTTCAGCGTCGCCTTCGCCAGGCGGCAGGCCCGCAGCACGGCGTCCGCTGCGGCCTGCGAATGGAATTCGAGGTAGTCGATGTGAGCCCGTTCGGTATCGGGCCTGTACAGCGTCCACACCCGCGGCGTCTGCATCCAGATCGCTGGCACGGGCGCCGGCACGAGGGCCGTATCCAGCGTCACATCCGGCATCGCCCAGGCCTTCTGCAAGGCGGGATCGTTGCCGTAGCGCTCCCGGAGCCACGCACGGAACGCCGCGGTCTGGGCCGGGCCGAAATCGCCCCGCGTGGCGCCCCACGTGTAGCTCCATTCGGTGCAGTCGCCGTCACCGACGTGGTAGCCGAAGAACCGGTCGCCGTACCGTTCCTCGGCATAGCGCACGAAGGCGGGAAGCGCCGTGGCCAGTTGTTCGCGCCAGGCCGGCGACGGAAAGGCCGCCCACGGCCGCCGCGTCTTTCCGTCCGGCGACTCCCACTGCAGCTCCTCGGGATGTGCCTGGGCCCACCACGCGGGCGGCATCAGGCCGACCCGCGGCAGCACCAACGCCCCGGGATTGCCCGCCAGCACCCGCTCCATCATCCGGTCGACGTGGGAGAAATCGCACGATCCGTCTTCCCGGAGGCAGCCCGAAGCCGAGAAGCCCGTGGACACGAGGCGCACGCCCTGTTCCGCGAACCTTTCGATCTCCTCGCGTCCGACGTCCGGCTTCGTGTGCCAGAACATCAGCCCCGAATCCGGCCGGCCGTTGATGAACAGCGCCGGCGCCCCGTTCAGCATCCGCACTTCTGTGGTCAAAGGCTCTGGTCCGATTGCCGAGTGCATTGGCTCCTCCGTCCGTTCGTCCGCGTCATGCGATCTACCACAGCAGGATGACCGTGCCGGAGGGCGAGCCGCTCCTCACGGCAGCATAGGAACTGAAACTCGTGTGCGTCGCGGGGTTCGAGTTGCGCCAGGCCGCCCACACCCAGTCGGAAGCCGGCTCGATCCGCGGCCAACACCACCAACGCCGGAAAGTTGGTCAGCGCTTCGGTACGCGTGTAGCCACTGAACGTGATCCGCAGGCTGTTGGGCCAGGCAGAGAAGTCGTCGGCAAGACCCGTCGACAACGCCACGCCCCAGGTGATGAGCAACGCGAGATGAAGCCTGGTACGTCCCATGGCAAATTCTCCACACCCGTTCAAAGCTTTCAGACCGGTGAAACAGCCCCGAGGCCAACTGGAACCATAGCGCATTCCCCGCGTACGGTCGTTCTTGAAAGAATCCAGAAAGTAAGACACACTTTGGGCATGTCCCGCCAGTGTCTCAGACACGATCTGCCGCCGCTCGCGCACCGGCTCGCCGGCTTCCGCGGCTTCGGCGCCGGGGAGTGCCGCGCCGAGCGGATCGCCGACCTGCTGCGCCCCTTGGCCCGTCGGTTCCGGACCAGCCGTCCGCGCCTGTTCTATCCCTTGCGCGAGATTGCTAGCTTCTTCCACGTTTCGATTCCCACTGCCGCGGACGCCTATCGCCGCATGGAAGAAGCGGGTCTGCTGACGTCCCGGCGCGGGGGCATGACGCTGTTGCCCGCGCGGGCGTCGGCGACGTGCCGCGCCGTGCGCGGCGTGGTCGGCGTCCCCGTGTGGACTCCCGGTTTTGTCGGGTTTCGCGATTGGCGGATTTTCGTGGCCGGACTCGACGAGGCCGTGCGCAAGCACGGGTTCGTCGCCGATCTGATCTTCTACCGGCAGGGCGAAGAACTGGAGCCCGCCTTCACCGACCGCGTCCTCAAACACCGGCCCGACGTTCTGGTATGGTTCCGTCCGTCGGACGGCGACTGGGCGACGTTGCAGCGTATCGAAGACGCCGGCGTCCGGCTGGTGGCAGTCAGCGCAGCGCGGGCGCAGGCGCCGGCGCGACGCTATGATCTGGACCGTACGGCTGGACTGCGCGAGGGCCTGCGCGAGTGGCGAGCCGACGGCATCAAGACCGTGATCCTGCCGCAACTCCACGCCAAGACACCGGAGACGGCCGGGATCATCGAACGTATGGACGGGCTGCGTCCCGCCGTGCGATCCTTCTCGCCGCGCCAGTCGGTGGCCGAGATCCTGGCCGCGCTGGAGCCGACGCCGGGCAGCGCCGTGTTCTTCGACCATGATGTGCTCTTCTCGGTCCTGTGTCAGCGAGCCCCCGGCGAGCTGGCGCGCTTGTTCCGGCGCCACCGCGTGGCGGTTACGCAGATGATCGATCTGGGGTGGGAGCCCCTGGCCGACGCGCGGGTGGACACGCTCATCCCGGACCTGGCCGGCCTGGCGAAGCGGATCGCGGACGACATCGCGCTGGAGCGGCACCGCCAGGCCGGGACCGTGACGCTCGCCACCGAGTGGCGCTCGCGCGTGCCGGCGGCCGACCTCGCCACACACTTTGGCATGGAGTAGCCACTCGGCTGCGGCACCACCTGCTTGATAACGAGCAGCATGCTTCCCAGCAGAACCATGGCCGCGACGCTGTATGGAATCCACATCGAGTGCCTCGCTTTTCGTCGGCGGATAGTATACGCGGCCAGCGTGGCGATCAAGATGCCACTCTTGGTGTCGCCTTCAATGGTCTGCGGGACGCCGTGCCGAGGCACAGGAAGTCGTAGGCCTGCTCGTTCTTGTGCGTGGTGCCGGTGGCGCGGTGGGCGCGCAGGATCTGGACAGGGGGCCTTCCATGTTGGAGAGGCCGCCAAGACTCAGGACGCCGGACACAAGACGCATGCGTCCTGGGTCATGTGCCATGCGTCATGCGTCGTGTCTACTCCTCGTCTGCATCCGCGGGCAACCAGTCGATCGGGGAACACGACCTCCGGCCTGATCACATCCCGTCACCGCGGCAGCTCGATCCTGCAGCGCGAGACGCTCAGCGGCGGCAGGACCACGCGGTTGCCCGACGCGGTTCCCGCGGTGACGCGCAGCCCCTCGTCGCGCAGATCGCGGCCCGCCATCACGTGAAACTCGGCCACACGACCATTCAGACCGCAGTCAACCGCCTCGTCCGCACTGCGGTTGACCAGCAGCACGTGGTCGCCGTCGGCACAACGTACCTGCACCGCGTCGAGAACGGGAATCCCCTCCTCGATCAGGGGTCCCTCAACCTCGAGGGCCATCCGTTGGCCCGGCAGCACCGGCCGGTACAACCGGAAGAAGTCGGCCAGGGCCGTTTCCTCGACCGCGGGTCCGCGCGAGATGAACACGCCCATCGGGTTCAGCAGGTGGTAGAAGTTCACCAGCTCCAAGCCCGGGGCTAGACGGAAGAAGCTGTTGAACATCGACGCGATGAACACCACGTGCTCCGCATCGTACGGCTCCTGGAACCACTTCCCGTCGTGGTGAACGGCGGTGCTCCAGAGGTTCCACTCCGTGGCCGCCGCGTGCTTGCCGTGCGCCACGCAGTCGGCCACGGTCTTCCGGCAGAACTCCGCCAGCCGCACGCTCGATCGCAGGCTTTCCAGATACTGCCGGCGGGGGTCCTCGGGGTGCTGCTTGGAGAAGCAGTACGGATGGACGGCCAGCACATCGATCAGGTCCGGGCACTGCTCGAGGATCAGCGCACGCCACGGGTATGGCGCGGCGCTCACTTCGTTCGGGTAGCCGACCTCCTCGCCCAACGCGATGATGCGGGCGCCGGGATATCCCTTGCGGACCGCCGGCACGTAGGCGCGCAGCGCCTCCACGTACTTCTCCCCGGTCATGTGGCCGATCTCGTGGACCGAACTGACTTCGTTGGCCATCTGCCAATAGGCCACAGGCGGTTCGACGCCCTGCCGCCGAAACCAGTCCGCGCTCCAGGCGGCCCATTCGCCAGCTTCGTCCGGCGTGCCGGTTCCGATGTTGACCGTGATCTGCGGTCGGATGCCCTGGTCGAGGCACAGTGCCAGGTACTCCTCCGGACCGAACTCGTACGACATCTGCCACTTGAACACGTGGTCGGCCATGACCGGCCGCATGTGCAGCGGCTGCGCACCGTGCCGCCAGTGGTAGCACGTGGCCAGGCAGCCGCCCGGGAAACGGAGCACGGGGATCCTCAGCGAACGGAAGGCTTCCAGCAGGTCCTGCCGGTAGGGTCCCATGCCCGCGGGCCGCAGGTGCACCTGGTCCATCCAAAGCTCCCCTTCGGCCATGACGTGCAGGTAGAACACCGCTTCATCGTCGTCGCGCGGCGCGGTCAGGACGGCCTTGTATTCCGAGTAGTAGCTAACGCCGATCTCGAGATCGGCGCTGCTGTAGTCGTCCAGCCCGTTCGGAACCGGACGGAGTCCCACCCGAATCTTGACTGGCCGATGCTGGCACCGCGCCCAGAGCGAAACCTCGAAGGTCTCGCTGGCGCGCACCTTGACCTTGGGCTGGAGGATGCCGACATTCGGCCGGCCCGTGATGTCGTGAATCAGGATGGCATCGCTTCCGTTCAGCCCTGCCCCGGAGAAGGAGCCAATCCGCCCGCCCAGCCCGGTTCCCATCCAGGGCGCCGGGACTGGCTGGTCCGGAGAGGGCGGCCCGCGGAACTTCGCGTTCCTGAGGCGGTCGCTCAGCAGCCCGTCCATGGTGTCCAGAGCCAGTTCGAGGTTCTGCCCGAGCAACGTTTCGGGCAGCGGCGCCTGCACCCCGTCGGATAGACGCAATTCGCTTCGCACAGTCATGGTCGACTCCCGCAACACAGATGAACCGCCAAGGCGCCAAGAACGCCAAGTACTCACGGTCCCCTTGGCGTTCTTGGCGTCTTGGCGGTTCGTCTTCTTGTTCTTTGCTGTCAGTTTCGTCTGATAGGGCGCCAGACCGTCAACGCGGCCCCGGCTTCACGTTCATCGCCACCACGCGGCCGTCGGCGAGCGTGCCGTACAGCACGTCTCCCGCCACCGCCGTGGCCGAGAAGTCTGGTGAGAACAGGCTCTCCGCCTTCACCGCTCCCCCGGGATCCAGCACCTTCACCGTTCCGCCCCAGTAGATCACGACCGTTGCGTCGCCGACCGCCAGAACCTGCTTCACGATCCGGGTGTCGGCCGTATGCGCCCAGGCGACGGCGCCATCCAGCTTGTCGGCCAGGCTACCGACCCGCCGCACGGTTCCGTCCGACTCCGTTCCGAGCAGCCAGCCGTCGCCCTGCCTGGCAAGACCCACCAACTGTGTGCCAGCCAGCGGCAGGCTCTTGACCACCTTCTTCTCAGCCACCGAGACGCGCTGCAGGTTCTTCTGCCCGTCATGCGCCAGGAACCCGTCGCCGTCCGCCACAATCGGATAGGTTCCGTTCACACCCGCCACGGCGCCGAGCAGCGCCCCGTTGTCGACCTGGTAGAGGTGGCTGCCGTTCGCCGCCGCGGCCAGCAGAGTCTTGCCATCCGCCGAGAGGACCAGCCGCGTGTAGCGGAACAGCGGCACCGCCGCGGGCAGCGCGGGTTTGGGGGCTTTCTCGTCCTTCTTCCGCTCCCACTCCTTCATGGCCGCGCGGAAACGGTCCAGCTCTTGCACGTAGACCTTGCCGGCCGGCTCCATGGTGAACCACCTGGATTTGCCCTTGCGGTCCAGCGCCAGCACACAACTGTCCTGGGTGCCCGCAAACACGGTTTCGCCATCGGCCGACACCGCCAGGCTGCGCACGAAGAGCTTGCGGTCGTCCGGATAGGCCTTCACATCGAAGAGCGGCTTGCCGGTCTGTCCGTCGAAGCCGACGATGGAGAAGCCGGCACTGATGACGAAGGTCCGTCCATCCGCCGAAGCCGCCGAGCACATGTACTCACCACTGCGGTCCGTGCTCTTCTCCCACAGCTTCCGGCCGGCCTGATCGAACATCGTCAGGGTGCCGTCATAGCTCGCGACGCCGACGCGGCCATCCTCAAAGGCCGCCATGTCGATGGCGCGGTCGGGCACCTGGCCCTTCCAGGCGACCTCGAGGTCGGGCAGAACCTGGCGCCGGACCGTGGCCGGCGTGACGCGGCTGTGAACCGGCAGCACCCACTCGGTCAGTGGAGCCAGCCCCGAGGCCGCCTCAAAGAGGCTTCCCACGGCCTCGCGCATGCCGGCCGCGTCGTACGCCACGCAGGTCAGCGATTCCACGCCATGCGCCACCACGTCCAGTTGCCACGCCACCAGGCCGCGACCGCGCCCCGGAAGCGCATCCGGCGCCGGACGATAGGGCAGCATGCACGTCGGGGGCAGCATGGCCGTGCGCGCGCCGTCCACCATGAACCGGATGAGCGGGTTGTCCTGCGGAGATCCCAGCAGCACGCACGGCTGGGCGATGTCGAAGCCGTTCTCCCAGGAGAGATTGAGTTTCCGTGCCGCTTCGGGAACGGTGCGTGGTTTGACATCGGCCGCGGCAACGACCTTGCTGGCGACGCCCCAGAGGGTGAGGTTGGTGGCCAACTGGGCGGCGGCCTGGGCGTTGTAGGGGCTGGAGCCCGTCACCAGCAGCACCTCGCGGTGACGTCGGAAGAAGTCGAAGGTCCGGTCGGAATCCTCCCCGAGCATCAGGGCGCGGTGCGCCAGGCCGGCAACGGCGCCGGCCAGGCGCGGCTGTTCCAGGCGGAAGGTCTGCCGCCCCACGTGCCCGGCCAGCAGGTCGGTGACTTCGACCGTCCACTCGCCCTCCGGGTCGTTGGCCGCCAGCGGGAGCGTCAGGCGCAGGGCGCCCCGGTCGGTCGCCCGATAGAGATCGTTGCGGACATCCCCGAGTGGATCGATCAGTCGCACGCGCAGGGGTGCCGATGCGTCGAGCACGCGGCGGTCCGCGTCCACCAGGGTGGCCGCGCAATCGACCAACACGGGCATCCGGGGGGCATCCGCATATTCGCGGCGGACGCGCACCGGCGCCACCTCGACGCCGCCGATCGGCCGCGCGGTGCGCGCCCAGATCCGCATCTGACCGGGACCAAAGCGCAGCGTCGCCGCCAGTTCCTTGCCCTTCCGTTCGAAGCCGGCGGCCTCGCCGCCCCGCAGGGCATCGTAGAGCGGACGGCCGTCATCCGGCACGCCGATGGTCGCCGTGGTGCCCCGGACCGTGTTCTGCCATTCGATCTCGCCATCGGTGCGGATGTTGACGGCGAAAAGGTACTCCACGTCGCCCTGGGCCTGGCGGCGGCCCAGGATGTCGAGGCTGTCGCACGCGAACACCGGATTCACGCCGAGCGCGACCAGCTTCTTGCGCAGGTCCTTCGCCAGCGGCTCGACGAGCCTCATGAAGTTGTGCGAGGTGTAGGTGGCGCGGTCGCTCGCCGTGAGGTCGTTGAACGCAGGGTCCCGCTGCAGGCCCAGCTTCGTGGCGCCTTGGACCGCGACGGTGCACTCGTTGTCCAGTAGCGCCTTGCCGCCGGAGGCGACATAGTCCTCCAGGGCCGAGATGACCGCCGGGGGCAGGTACTCGACCTTGCTCAGGATGATGGCCTGGTGGTTGGCCGCCAACTGGCCATCGAGGATGTCCTCCACCACCACCGGAAACAGGGGGATCTGGTTACGCATACCCGCGGCATAGAACGCCTCGGTCGTGTAGGGATGGCCGTTGGCGGCGCGGAAGTCCTTCATGCCACTGCGGATCTGCGCCTCGATTCCCTGCGAGACCGAGTACAGCAACGCCACCGGCGCGCGGTCCACCGGCAGGGTCGTGAAGACCGGGCCCAGGCGCAGCATGGCCTGGTTCATCTCGACAATGCCCTCCATGCCCTGGGTAGTGGAGGGCGCCCACGGCGCCCCGACCGGCCACATCATGCCCTGCAGGTTCTGCGCGAAGGACATGGCCTGTTCCATGCGCGAATGGGCCAGATTCATATCCCACCAGGTGGGCATATACCAGAGGGGCCGGTTCCAGTCGCGCAGGCGACCGAATTCGGAGGCCATGGCCGGCGCCAGGTTGAGCCAGTAACAATCGCTGTACCAGCCATGCCCCGCAATCACGGGCAGTCGGCGGGCGATGTTGAAGTAGTAGCCATCGGAGAACGCGTCCCAGCCATACTGGCTCTGCGTGGCGGTCAGCCAGTCGGGTCGCACGAGGTTGACGCCGGTGGAGATGTCGCGCCAGGCGGCCTCCATGAAGCGCAGTTTCCAGAGGTTTTGCTCGCGCCAGCGGGCTTGGCTGGCCGGATCGGTGGCGGCGACCTGGTGGTACTGTTGCGCCGGCTCGCCGTAGCAACCCTCCCAGGCGCGGTCCTGGGCGGCGATGTTGAACGGCCCGAAAACCTTAGTCTCCGGGTGTTCGTTCCAGGTCAACCCCGGCTCGTCATAGAAATGGACGCCGATGCAGTTGGGCTGGGTGCGATCGCGCAGCGCCTGGCGCGTCGCGCGCAGGCGCCCTTCGCGCAGGACGTAGGGGTCTGACCAGTCGTTCTTCAGGTTGCCGTCGAGCTGGTGGGCGCCGCCCAGCGCCATGCCGCGCATGTAGTTCAGGCCGCCGCGGATGGTCGCATCGCCGATGCCCGAAGTCTTGAAGGTAAGGTTGTACCCCAGGCTGTCCTCGCCGATGCGCTGCAACTGGTCGCCGGGCCCGCCGTGGTTCCAGTCGCAGATGACGAAGGTGCTCTTGCGCACATGGCTGTGCACCTCGATGGGCACGCTGGAGGTGGCGGCCGCGCACGCGACGGTCACGGTGTAGCGTCCCGGCCGCAGCATGGCGCCGTTGAGATGCAGATATTCCGTGGCGCGCGCCAGTCCGTTGGAGTCGGCCGCGGCGGCCCGGAGCGGAAAAGCAAAGGCCATCCGGCTGCCGTCGTCTGCCGTCAGGGCCAGATCGAGCGTGGCAGCCGGGAGGGGAGCATTCGACGCGCTGCGTGTGAGCAGCAGGTCGATGCGTTCATTGGTCTGATAGGCGTGCCGGCCGAGCGGCAGCGTCAGGCCCAGTTGCGCAGCTCCTGCTGTCTGCACGCCGCTGCCCAGCAGCAGCCCCGCCACCCAGGCACACGTCAGCCAGCCGACCGTCTTCGCCGTCACTCGTCGCATTGCGCGCCCTCCCGCGAAGCGTTGTGGGTCCACGTCGGACCTCCAGCGTTTCGCGAATTTAAGATGGTGTCAGAATCTGATCGCGCTTGCAATGGCAACAGTAACGCCACATAATGTCCACGCTCCGGTGGGGTTCCACAGCTGGGCAGACCAGCGGTTCCCGGTTGCCTGCCGGTGCGGACCGGACGTAACGCGAGCGCCATGCCATCCGTCAGCTGGAGGAAGCGATGAGCCGCAAGACCGTTGTGCGCGATCTCCCGCCCCTGCGGGACGTTCTGCCCGAGTTTCAGGGGTTCACCCCGGAGACGAACCAGCACCACCTCATGGAAGCGCTGCTACTGAAGGCCGCGTACCGCCTGCGCCGCCGCGCGCGGCGGCCTTTCTATGCGATGCGCGAGACCGCGCAGTTCTTCGGCGTTTCTGTTCGCACGGCGTCCCGCGTCTACCAGCGGCTTCAGCATCAGGGGGTGCTGGTGTGTACGCGCAGTTCGATGACCCTCCTGCATCCTCGCCGGGCGGCGCCGCGCGTGGCGGTCCGGGGCGTGGTCGGTCTGCCCGTGTGGTATCCGGGTTTCATGCTGTTCCACGAATGGCGCCGCTTCTTCCTCAACCTCGAAGAGGAGCTGCGCCTGCGGCGCTTTGCGGGCGACCTGATCTTCTACGGTCAGGGCGAGGAGGTTGAGCCGGATTTCGTGGCGCGGGTTCTGGCGCGCAGCCCGGACTTCGTGTTCTGGTTCTGTCCGTCGCCGGCCGATGAGGCGCCGCTGCTCCTGTTACGGGATGCCGGAGTTCCGCTCGTGCTGCTTTCCAACCAGCCGAAGACGCCCGCCGGACGCTACCGGCTCTGTCTGCGCGCGGCTCTCCGCCAAGGCCTTGCGACCTGGAAGGCGCGCGGCATCCGGCAGTTGGAGCTGGTTGAACAGGCCCCTCTGGGGCTGATACCGGAGTGGCGGAGATCGGTCCTCGACGAGGCCGGCATCCCTTACAGGGTCGTGCCGTGTGCAGCGCAGAACCCGGCCCGCTTCCTTCGGTCGCTCGGTACGCAGCCCGACACGGGCGTCCTGTTCCTGGAGGACATGCTGCAGTCGTACCTGTGGCGCGTTGCGCCCGAAGCGGTTGCGGCCCTGGCCGGTCGGGCCACCGTAATGATCGAAAAGAACCTGCCATTGTACCCGGCGACGCGGTCCGGCGTGGCGTTCGACGTGCTCCAGATGAACTGGCGCCGCGTGGCCACGGCGATTGCCCGCGACTTCGATCGGGAAACCGTACTGACCCAGCACCCGCCAACGACGCTGGAGGCCAGTTGGCGTCCGCACGTCGACATGGCGTCGCTCGGGCGGGAACTCGACGGACTGTATGAGCCCGGAGAGGTCAGGTCCGTTCGGCCGCGGCGGTAAATGCGCCCTGGCACTGGGCCCCGTCGCCCGGGAAGCCGGCGTGCTGCACGAGGAAGACGTAGGTCAGTCCGCGCGCCCAGTCGATCGTCATGTTGGTTGACCAGGCGCCGCCGTGACCGCAGGTCGTTTCGCTCACCGACCAGCCGAGACCATAGCTCTCCGGAACGGTCGCAGCCGTCTGCTTACGCGTCATCTCGCCAATGGCGGCCTCGGAGACGTACCGCCGGCCATCGAGTATGCCGCGGTTGAGAATCATCTGGCAGAAGCGCGCCACGTTGCCCGCGGTCGAGAAGAGCCCGCCGCCCGGCACGGCCTGGCGCCGGCTGTCGCTGAATGGGTGGGTATACTGCGACAACACGGCGGGTTCAAGACCGTCGTTGGCGGCGTTGGGCTTGTAGGCCTGCGCCAGCCGGTCCAGTTGCGCGGCGTCCGGCCGGAAGGTCGTATCTGCCATGCCAAGCGGGTCGAGCAGCCGGGTCCGCAGGAACGTCTCGTAGGACAGGCCGCTGACCACTTCGAGCACGCGGCCAGCCGTGTTGATGCCTGCATTCGAATACTGGTAGCGCGTGCCCGGCTCGGACTGCAGCGCCGTCATGGCATAGCTGCGAACCGTCACGTCGAGCGGGATCAGATCACGGAAGGGTTCTTCGAGGGCCGACTTGAATGGCAGTCCGCTGGTATGTGACAGCACGTCGCGCAGCGTGATCGGCCGGCCGGGCCGGCGCAGCAGCAGATGGGTGGCGTCCTGCACCACCGTGAGCCACTGCTCGGCGAACTCGGGCAGGTACTTGGCCACCGGGTCATCCAGTTCCAGCAGGCCGGCGTCCACCAGCATCATCACCGCCGTCGCGGTGATGGACTTGGTCTGCGAGGCGATCCAGAAAAGCGTGTCGGACTGCATCGGCCGGCCCGTGGCGAGATCGGCCGAGCCGACCGCCGTGAGGCTGCGCACGGCGGTGCGGTCCGCCACCAGGGCGACGGCGCCGGCCAGCACGCGGCGATCGGCGAAGGGTTGCAGCGCGGCCGCGACCGCGGCGGAGGCAGAGGTAGCAGCCATGGGAACTCCTCAGCTGTGGGCAAAATGGGTTGCCACGGCTTCGGCCGTGGGGTTCGGCGCCAACAGGGCCGAGCAGTCGACCCGGGTCTCGACCGCCTGTTTGAGGCGCGTGGCCAGGCTGGCGTCGCCCAGCAGCACGGCGCCGACCAGGCGGCTGTCGCGGAAGACGAAGCGCCGGTAGCAACCGTCGGTCTCGGCTTCCAGCACCGTGTAGCTACCGTCAGCCGGCTCGAATGCGCCAATGCTGACCAAGTCGAATCCCAGCACCTTGAGCGTGTTGGAGCGGGGAATGCCGCCGAACTCGGCGCGCGCGCCAGCAGCGTTCAGACCGGCGATTATGCCCTGATACTGGGCCGCGCTCCAGTTGCCATAGAGCACGCCACGGTGCTCGGCCACATCGCCGGCGGCCAGCACCCGCGGATCGGAGGTGAACAGGCGGTTATCCACGATCACACCCTGTCCCACCTCCAGGCCGGCCGTGCGGGCCAGATGGCTGTTGGGCCGCACACCGGCAGCGAGCACCACCAGGTCGGCCGGCACGGTCGAACCGTCCTTGAGTCGCACACCGGAGACATGCTCGTCGCCGACCAACTCGGCCGTCTCGGCGTGCGTGCGCAAGCCGATTCCCAGCCGCCCCAGGTTTTCGGCCAGCAACTCCCCGGCCCGGCGGTTCAGCTGCCGGGGCATGAGCCAGCCGTGGCTTTCGAGCAACGTCACCCGGGCGCCGCGGCGGGCGATGCCGCCGGCCGCCTCCAGCCCCAGGATGCCGCCGCCGATTACCACGCAACGCGCGCCCGCCTGCACCGCAGCCAGGATCCGGTCGGCATCGGCCAGGGTGCGAAGCGGGGTTACGCCCTCGCGGTGCGCGCCGGGAAGGGGCGGCACGAAGGGGTGCGCGCCCGCCGCCAGGATCAGGCGGTCGAACGCGAGCCGGCGGCCGTCGCGCAGCAGCACGGCCGGGGTGGCGGCCAGGTCGAGACCAGCCGCTTCGACGCCGGTCAGGCGTTCGATGCGGCGCTCATCGTACCAGCCTGCCGGATGGATCGGCAGATCGCCCGCAGCCAGGTCGCCGGCCAGAAAGCGCGTTAGATTGAGACGGTAATAGGGCAGGTGTGCCTCTTTGGCCACCAGCACGATTTCGGCTCCAGGGGCCGCCTGTCGCAACGCCTCGAGCGCCGAGAGTCCGGCGACCCCGCCGCCCAGTACCACCACCCGGCCGACCGCGGCGGCGGGCGCGGCGGCCGTCGCGGCTTCGGTCAGCGGTTCAAAGCGGTCCGCGTGAGCAGCGCAAACCGGACAAACGGCGGGCGCCCGCGCGCCGGCGTGGACGTGCAGGCAGTTGAGGCAGCGCCAGTTGCCCGGAACCGCCGCTGGCGCGGCTGCAGGCGCCTCGACACAGGGTTCGAAGTCCGACTTGGGTGCACCGCACACGGGGCATTCATCCGGTGCCTCGGCGCCGCGATGAATGTAGCCGCACGCGGTGCACCGCCACGCGGTCACTGCAATGGCCGGTTCCGAACCCGTGCTGGCGCCTGCCATGGCCCGGCCTCCGTCACTTGATTTCGGCGAACTTGGCCTTCGGCGCATTGCAGACCGAGCACGTGTCCGGCGCGGACCCGAGCACGGTGTTGCCGCAGACCGTACACACGTAGATGGCGGCGGACGGCAGATCCTGCCCCTTCTGAACGGCCGCGCGGGCATCCGCATAGAGTCCGTAGTGGACCTCTTCAACTGCCAGGGCATTCCGGAACGAGGCCACAGCCGCGGCCTGCTTCTCAGCCTGGGCCGCTGCCAGGAACTCCGGATACATCGACTTGAACTCGTGCCCTTCGCCCTCAATGGCGGCCGCCAGGTTATCGAGCGTTCCCTTGACACCTCCCAGCACGCGCAGATGCGCGTGGGCGTGGATGGTCTCGGCTTCCGCCGCGGCCCGGAAAAGCTTGGCCACCTGGGCGAACCCATCCGTGTCGGCTTTCTTCGCAAATGCCAGATACTTCCGATTCGCCTGACTCTCGCCAGCGAATGCCGCTTGCAGATTATCCGTCGTTGCCATGTTCGCAGTCCTTCCCTTGGTTTAGCCAGCCCCGCGGAAGCCCGCCTGCCCGGCGGACATCCCGTCATGAGCCGACACTATAACAGGTGCGGCGGTGTGTTTCCAAGCCGATCGCCGCGGCGGCCGCACGCACCGACATGCAAAAAGCCCGACACGTCTGAGTGTCGGGCGTTAGCTGGTTGGCCAGTAGTGCAGGAGTTGTAGAGCCGTAAGACTCAGATCCTTTGTCGCACCACCAACCTCGAGCATGCTTAGTAATAAGCATAGCGCGTGCCTAAGCCCCGGCGTTGAGGCAGGCTCACTTCAGAATCCTGGATCCCCAGCCTTCGGCCGGTCCAGAGGCCGTCGGACAGACCCTTCGAGGCGCTCTGCCACTGTAGCCAAGACCGGACAACGCTCTTTTTCGCAATGCTGAGAACAAAACATGTCCGACGCGCGAGACAATCCTGACACGCGAGTGTCGCATGGTGTCTCTGCGTCGCTCCGTGGCCATCAGCGAAACAGCTGGTCAATGGCGTCCCAGTCAAAGGCACTGTCCAGCGTGGGCGGGCGCGTGCCAAAGCGCACGAGCGACAACAGGCTCCCACGAGCATCGGTCGGCAGCGGCAGGTCTCGCACGGCCTGCCAGTCGATATCCCGCGCCGCCTGTGCCGGCAACGGTTCATCAAGGGCGGCGTGACTCAGAAAGACCCACGACGCGCTGGACACCATACTTCCCTGGCTGCCGGTGGAGAGCACGCCACGGCGATTCATTCCGAGGAACTGCCCGGCGGCCTTGCAGAGCGGCAGCAGGTCGATGTGCCAGTTGCTGATGTGCACGGCGAGGATGCCGCCGGGCGCCAGGCGCGCGGCGTACAGGTCGAAAGCTTCGCGCGTCGCCAGATGGATCGGCACGGCATCGCCGCTGTAGGCATCCACGATCAGCACATCGAGCGGTGCGGCGTGCTCGGTCCGTTCGCGTTCGAGCGTCTGGCGGGCGTCGCCGAGCTGGATCTCGACGCGCGCCGGGCAGTCGGAAAGGTAGGTGAAGAGATTGGTGTTGGAGGCCACGGCCACCACATCCGGGTTGATCTCATAGAACCGATAGGTGTCGTTGGTCCGACCGTAGGCGGCCATGGTGCCGATGCCCAGCCCGATGCAACCCACCCGCATGGGCGCGCCGTTGCTATAGGACGGGTGCCAGCGCAACGCCAGGCCGCCGCCCAAGGGCCCATAGTAGGTGGTCGCGCGCGAAGCCCGCCCCTGCATGATCGCCTGCGCGCCATGCAGCGTGCCGCCGTGGGTCAGGCGGCGCACGACCCCCTGCCGTCCGGTGGGCGCGCGCAGGGTGCTCTCGGTGACCTTGAGCGCGCCGTAGAAATTGCGCGCGCGATGCACGACCTCGCGGCTGCCGTTCCAGCCGCGCCAACCCAGCACCAGCGGCACGGCCAGGCAGCACACGAGGATGGTCTCATTGATGCCGCGCAGTTCGGGGTCGGCACGCGTGTGCGCATACCAGGCTCCCAGCGCCGCCACCATCACCAGGGCCAGCGGAAACTCCGCAATGGTCGTGAAAAGCAGCGGCGCGGCCAAGGAGGCCAGCGCGCCACCCAGCGCCCCACCCGCGGCCAGGGCCAGGTAGTAGCCGGCCAGACGGCGCGCGACCGGGCGGATGGCGAACAGCCACGCATGCAGGAAGAGTGGCGCCAGGAAGACCAGCGCAACGCCTGCGAAAAGCGCCGGCAGGAACCCGCGCTGCCCACCCTCGGAGCGCAACAGGACCTTGGTCGTCAGGGCCGCAATCGCCAGGACCAGCCAGAGGGACAGGCCCCGCTCGCCCACCCGGCTGAATCCCACGACGTAGCTCAGCAGGAAGGCGGCCAGCAACACCGCCCACAGCAACGGGATCGGCGTCACATCAGTGGATAGGTGATTGGTCACCGCCACCAGCAGGAAGGAGGTAACCGCCGGGAGCGTCACCCAGAGCCACGGCCTCGACAGGCTTTCGGGCAGGAGGCTGGTTTCCGTCACGGCCACCGGCGCCTCCGGCTCCCGTCCGGCCTCATGCGACGGGCTGGCGCCGGGGCGGCGCGCGAGCAGCCGCAACATCCAGCCCAGCAGCAGCGTGTATCCCACGAACAGGACGGCCCAGATGCGCCACTGCACCTGCAGCGCCGTGAAAGGCTCGAGCGCCAGCGGATAGGCCAGCAGACCAAGCAGCGAACCGAGGTTGGAAATGGCATACAGACGGTAGACATGCCGTGCCCCCGGATCGCCCGCCACCCACTTCTGCACCAGGGTGCTACCGGCCGACAGCAGTCCGTAAGGCAAGCCCACGGAAAGGAGCACGCAGAGCAGCACGTCGAGCGTCGGCCAGCCCGTGACGTGCGGCCAGGCTACGGGCGTGGGCTGCAGAGCCAGCAGGCCGAGCATCCAGATCCCGGCGGCCAGCAGAATGCCGAGATGCCAGCGCGCGCGCGTGCGCGCCGAAAGGCGGCACAGCAGGTAGGCATAGGCGTAACCCGCCAGCAGCAGGGTCTGGTAGGCTGCCAGGCAGACCGCCCACACGGCGGCGGAACCGCCAAAACGGGGTAACAGCGCGCGGCCCAGCATCGGCTGAACCCAGAAGAGCAGGAAGGATCCCAGGAAGACGGTCGCCGGCACGAGCAGGCTCAGCCGCGGCTCCGGTCCCTGACCGTTGTTGCCTTGGTCGGGTGTCATGCGGCCCATGTTAGCGATTGCCGGACGATGGGGGAAGCGCGGTGATGGTAATGGGGCGGTTTTCGCAAGCGGAGGGTTCAGGGTTCGGAGTTCAGGAGGCATCTGCGGCCTGAACCCTGACACCCTGAACCCTGATTTCCGCCTCCTGCAGAGCTTCTGCAAGAGCCTCGTCCTATGTCCCCAGGATGGCCTTCAAATCAGCCTCCGGCGTCGTGATCGGGGTGAGGTTGAACTTCTCGACCAGCACGTTCAGGACCGTCGGCGACACGAACGCCGGCAGCGTCGGACCGATGCGGATGTTCTTGATCCCGAGCGCCAGGAGCGTCAGCAGGATGCAGACAGCCTTCTGCTCGTACCAGGAGAGCACCAGCGAGAGCGGCAGGTCGTTCACGCCGCAGCCAAACGCCTTGGCCAACGCCACCGCCACCTGGATCGCCGAGTAGGCGTCATTGCACTGCCCCATGTCCAGGATCCGCGGGAACGGCCCGATCTTGCCGATGTCGAGGTGGTTGAAGCGGTACTTGCCGCAGGCCAGGGTGAGCACCAGCGTATCCTTGGGCGTCTGCTCCACGAACGACGTGTAGTAGTTGCGGCCGGCCTTGGCGCCGTCGCATCCACCCACGAGGAAGATGTGCTTCACCGCGCCGGCCTTCACGGCCGCAATCACCTGGTCGGCCACCGACAGGACGGCGTTGCGGGCAAAGCCGGTCATCAGGGTGCCGCCCGGGACGGTCGTCTGCCAGCCGTCCAGCGCCAGGGCCTTCTGGATGACGGGCGTGAAGTCCTTGCGGTTCTCGGGGCCGGCCGGGATGTGCGTGGCGCCGGGCCAGGCCACCATGGCCGTCGTGTAGATGCGATCGAGGTAGTTCGGCTTGGCCGGCATGATGCAGTTGGTGGTGAAAAGGACCGCGCCGGGCAGATTGTCGAACTCCTTCTGCTGGTTCTGCCAGGCCGTGCCGTAGTTGCCCTTCAGGTGCGGGTACTTCTTCAGTTCCGGATAGCCGTGCGCGGGCAGCATCTCGCCATGGGTGTAGATGTTGATGCCCTTGCCGGCCGTCTGGTCGAGCAACTGCTTCAGGTCGTGCAGGTCGTGACCCGTGACCACGATGAACGGCCCCTTCTCCCGCGTCGTCGAAACCACGGTCGGAACCGGATGTCCGTAGGTGCTGGTGTTGCCACGGTCCAGGATCTCCATGCACTTGAGGTTGACCATGCCGAACTCCATCAGCAGGCCCACCCAGGCATCGACCGTGTGCTCGGAGCCCACCGCACGCAGGCCCTTGTAGAGCCAGCCGCTAACCTCAGCATCCTGCTGGCCCAGCGTCAGCGCATGCCAGGCGTAGGCTGCCATGCCGCGCAGGCCCAGCAGCAGCAGGGAGCGCAGCGAGACGAGATCGGCGTTGCCTTGGAACAGGGCTTGCGGGTCATAGGCCGGCGCGCCACCGAGTTGCCGGGTGGCGGCCCGGACGCGCCCGATGATCTCATCCAGGCTGGTCGTGTCGAAGTTGACGTTGGTGACGGTGGCAAACAGGCCTTCCATCACCAGCGCATCACGCACCGGGTCGTTGGGCCGGCCCTCGGCGGCGCGGGCCAACGTGATCAACTCGGCCGTCAGCAGGTCCTGTTCGGCGGCGACATCCGGTTGTTTGCCGCACACGCCGACGCGCGTGCAGCCCTTGCCGCCCGCGGTTTGCTCGCACTGGAAACAGAACATGGCATCACTCATGGTTGTCCTCTAGGTCTTAGGGGTTGTGGGTTGGGTTTGTGTGGGGAGAGCGTTCAGGGCGTGGCGGGGGCCAGACCGCCCTCGGTGGTGAGGGTCACCACGGCAAAGGGCACGGGCTTGCCGCAGGCTGCCACGGCGCGCCGCGCGGCATCGGCCAGACCGCCGCAGCAGGGCACCTCCATGCGCAGCACGGTAACACTGCGGATGTCGTGGCTGGACAGGATTGCGCCGAGCTTCTCGGCGTAGTCGACGCCGTCCAGTTTCGGGCAGCCGATCAGCGTGATGCGGCCGCGCATGAAGTCGCGGTGAACCGTGGCGCAGGCGAAGGCGCTGCAGTCGGCGGCCACCAACAGTTCGGCGCCGTCGAAGTAGGGCGCACTCACCGGCACCAGCTTGAGCTGGCACGGCCACTGGCGCAGTTCGGACGCCGCGGCCGGCGCCGCGGTCGGTGGCACGGAGGGCGCGGGTTGCGCGCTGCGGCCGGCAAGCGCGCGCGCCAGGGTGCCCGGGCAGCCGGACGGCATCACGCCGTGCGGCTTAAACGGCACCGCGGCCGGCGCGGCGGGCTTGGTGGCGGCCGCCAGCACCGCCGCATCGTCGAAAGCGTCGGCCTCGCGCTCAACGATCGCGATGGCATCCACCGGGCACTTGGGCAGGCAGGCGCCCAGGCCGTCACAGTAGGCCTCGGAGACCAGTTGGGCCTTGCCGTTGACCAGCTGCAGGGCGCCCTCATGGCAGGCGTCGATGCAGAGGCCGCAGCCCGTGCACTTGTCGCGATCGATGCTGACGATATTGCGTTTCATAGGATTGTTCCGGTTTCGTTGATAGGGTGGTTAACGTTTCGGGGGCGCGCCGGCCTGCCGGCGCACCGGCTGTCCACGGGCACCCGACCGGCGGGCAGCCGGCGGCCACGGTGCACCCACGTCGCGCAGATTGTTCGCCACGGCTTCCAGGGTGGTTGCCGCCAGCAGCCGGCACAGGGCGTCGTTGTGCTCGGCGAGCTGACTGCCCAGCGCGCAGCAGGAGGCGCGGCAGACATCCGGCGCCAGCAGACACTCGGCGCGCCGGGCCGGGCCGTCCACCGCCTCGTAGATCTCCAGCAGCGTGATGCCCTTGGCCGCGCGTGCCAGGCGGGTGCCGCCGGCGGGCCCGCGAACCGAAGTGACCAGGCCAGCCCGCGCCAGGGTCTGCATGACCTTGGCGAAATGGGCCGCGGAAAAGTGCAGCACCTCGCAGATCCGACTGGACCGGTGGTAGGTCTCCGGCTCGCTCGCTAGCCACAGACAGGTGTGGATCGCGATCGACGCGGCTTCCGAAACTCGAACCAGACTGGCCATGCGCAAACTCCCTTTGGGAACCTGATTAGCGGTAATTTGGTATTACACTACCTGAATCGGCCGGACGTGTCAACCATCGCCGAAAATCTTTCCTGCCGGAGGCGGACCCGCCCGGCCAGGCCCCCCATGCCGACACGCGCTGGCTACGGTGCGCTCGGTCGGTTTTGCCTGGATTTGCGCCAGTCCATGCATCTCATGATTATGGGGCAGATCGGTCCAGCCCGGGACTCAGGAAAACGGGAAATCTGGCTGGGGATGTACCCGAGACCAGTTTCATCCGCTCGCGCGCAGCGTGGAGGGGCGACCTTGTGTCGCCCACGCTCGGTCGGCCCGCAAGCCAGTCACGTCTGTCCGCGCGGCCGTGACAAGCACGGCCCTCCATTGGCGGCACGCGCAGCTTGGAGGGGCGACCTTGTGTCGCCCGCGTCTCTTCCCGGTGAATGCCGGTACTGCTTTTCTGTTGTTGCAGCCAGGGCGACGATTAGGCCACACTATCATGAGATGTTGTGCGGCCGAGGTTGGTCGCATGGCGCGCGTGTGCGGCCGTGTCCTGGTGGGGGTGCAATGAAACAGTGGCAGTCTGGGGTGGCCTGGGTTCTGGGAGCGGCCTGTCTGATTGCAGGCGGCGTCAACGTGTGGCTGGCCGACGCCAACCAGCGCATGCAGCTTGGCTTGCAGGAGCAGCGAACGCGGCTGGAACGCGGCATTCTTGGTCCGCAGGGCCAGCAGGTCGGGAACAACATTCTGCAGGATCTGGCCGCGGCAGCGCAGCGTGACGAGGCGGTGCTCGGACTGCTCAACCGCTACGGCTTCCAGGTCCAGGCGCCGGCGGCGGCCACCAACGCCGCGGCTGGTGCCGCCACGACGACAGGCACGGGAGGTGCGCAGTGAGTCCGACCGCCAACGATGTGACGCCGACCCGCGGCTCGCTTTTCTATCCGTTCATCCTGCTGGCCGCCAGCCTGCTGCTTACGAGCGGCTGGTCCCTCAACCAGCAGTGGCGCCAGCGCACCGCGGGGCGCCAGATGCAGACCCAGCAGGCCGACGCACTCGCGCAAGCCGGAGCGGCCGAAGGACGGCTGCAGTCGCTGCTGACCGAACTGCTGGTGCTCGCCAACAGCGGCAACACCGACGCCCGCGCCATCATCAACAAGTACCAGGTGCGCATGCAGGCGCCCGTGGCGCCCGCCACTGCGCCGGCCGTTGCTCCGGCGCCTTAGCCTTGCTCAGGTGGTGCGATCCGGTTTCCGATTCCTGTCACAGGAGCTAAACGACCGGCACGTGGCTTGACGTGGCACGGGCATCCTGCCCGTAGCCGGCAGACGACGAGCGTGGCACGGGCCTCTGGCCCGTAGCCTGCGAGAGCAAAGCGAACAAGGCGCGCGAGCGAAACGAACCGGGGGCTGCTTTCAGGTGCGCCCGCCCCGCGCTCACGGCTACGGGCTGAAAGCCCGTGCCACGCGGGAGCTTGTCGTGGCACGGGCATCTTGCCCGTAGCCTGCGCGCGAAAAGCGGACAAGAAGAGAGAGCCGTGCCGGGCGTGGTTGCTTTCCGGTGTGCCCGCCACGTGCTCACGGGCTACGGGCTGGAAGCCCGTGCCACGACAGCACGCCGCGCGGTGCCGCCGTAGCACGGTGCTCTGCGCCGTGCCGTCAGTGCCATGCGGCCGGCTTAGCCCCTGATTCAAGCCATCGGGGTATTTGAACGGGGCGGAGAAGCGCTGTTCGCCCTCAGCCCCGCTTGGCGGCGTATTTCCGCCAACCGGCGGCGTCTTCAGCGGCGCCCAGGATCACCTCCAACACAGCCCGGCCCTCTTCGACCGAGTGCAACGGCCGCGTACCGTTGCGCAGGCAGTCGGCGAAGTGCTCCATCTGCGCCGCAAAGGTGTCCACGTCGCACAGCTTCTTGAGGCAGGGATCCTTGAAGCCGGCCGGCAGGTAGTAGAGATCGCTGCCCGAGCCGAAGAGCTGCCCCTTCTCGCCCACGACGTGAATCTGGTGTGTGCCGTAGGGCTGATGGATCGCCCACGAGGTCAGGATCTCGCCCAGGGCGCCGGTGCCGAAGCGCACTTGAACACTGGCGGTATCCTCGCCTTCGATCTCCTGCAGGAAGCGTCCCATGCTGCTGCGCACCCCCACGACCGGTGCGCCCGCCAGGTGCAGCAGGCGGTAGGTCGGGTGGTAGCCGGTGTCAATCAACTCGCCGCCCCCCTGGTACTTGAGCTGGGCGCGCCACTTGCCGCGGAAGAAGGCCACGTCGGCCTGAAAGCAGTCCTGCGAGCGCAACCAACGGATGGCGCCCAGGTCGCCGGCCTCGAGCATGCGCTTGGCCTCCTGAACGACCGGGAGGAAGAGCTGGTTATGCGCGGACATGTAGGTGATGCCGGACTTCTTCACCGCCTTGGCAATCCGGTTGGCCTCGTCCAGCGTCATGCACATCGGCTTTTCGCAGAGGATATGCTTGCCTGCCGCGGCCGCCGCGAGGATCGCCGCCGCATGCAGATGATGGGGCAGGCAGATGGCCACCGCGTCGATGCGGTCGCCCGCCTCGGAGAGCATCGTAGCCCAGTCGTCGAACCGCGCCGGGCTGCCGCCCAGTTGCGTACTGCGTGCCTGCAGCGTGGCCGGATCGACGTCGCACAGGGCCGTGCATTCGACCTTGCCGGGGTGCGCGAGGATGCCGCGCGCGTGGGCGCTTGAGATGCCGCCGGCGCCGATGAACGCGACACGAACCTTGCCTTCAATGGGGATCTGCTTCATGCCTCTCTCCAGATGCGCGAGCCGCGTGGGCCGCGACGAATCCGACCGGTAACGGGGTCTGCCTCCGTGCGCCCATTGGCGCTGGAAAGCCATTACGTTGTGGGATTGCCCGGCGGAAGTCAATCACGTTGCTTCCACGCCGCGCCGGTACTGGGCGATGCGTCCGGCAAGCGCCGGCGCCGCGGTCGCGGAGATGCCGGCCTGCATCCCGGCCAGGGCGGCCAGCGCGCGATCGCGCAGCTCAGGCGCCAGATCGTGGGCCTGCTGGCAGGCTGCCAGCAGCCGCAGGGCCGTCGGCTCGTTGACCGTCGCCAGGCTCACCACCGTGTCGCGCAGCCAGTCGAGGCCGCACGGCGTCCAGAGCTGGGCGTTGTTGAGACTGACCGGAATGAACAGGGCGCGCGCGTGGCCCGGATGGTCGATTCGGAACTCGGGTTGCCGCGCCTCGCGTTCCACGGCCTCAAACACGTCCGCGCGCGGCGAACGGCCGACCACGCCCAGGTACCCGAGATAGGCCACCGGATGGCTGCTGCACAACGTACGGCCCTCTGCCAGCACCGTCGCGCGGTTCGGGGCGCCCGAACGCCAGATCGCGGAGAGCGCATTCAAGCGGTCGGTGATGTTACGCGCCTGCCGTCCGTGTGCGGCGAGCGTCGACCAGGCCTCGGGCGTGTCCAAAGCACACAGCAGTTCCATCAGCGTGTGCTTCAGGAACCGGCGCTCGATGGCTGTCCCCAGTTCGCTGCCGGCCGCTCCGGGTGGGATCTCGCGCAGGGTGTCGGTGGCGGCAAAGGTCGCGAAGAGCGCCGGGCCGCAGGCCACGGCGGCCGCGCGCAGCAGGGATTGGCGGGCGTGATAGCAGGCGGCGTAGCGCGTCAGGTAGCGCCGGTCGCGCGGCTGCTCGTCGACCTGCAGCAGGTAGCCCTTGAGGCTGTCCGGCAGGTCGCGCGTCTCCAGGAGCTCGCGGTACAGCGTGGTCCACGCCGCGTCGACGGTTGCGGCGCCTTCCAGCAGGCGAATGCGCTGCTGGTCGGTCAGTTCACGCATGGCCTCCACGCGGTTGAAACGGTTGGGATCGAGCCGCACCTGCCGGCGCAGGGTCGCGTCGTCGGCGGCCAGGTCGCGGAAGGTGCCGTAGAAGGAGGCATCGCGGTTGTAGGAGAGAAAGGCCGGCGCGGGAAGGTCTTCGAAGACCCACTCCTGCCGCGGCTGCGTCAGAGTCAGAACCGATCCGGTCTGGGGCAGGTCGCGTCCCTCCGCGTCGACCGCGGCCCAGGTCAGAGGAAGGTGGAAGGGACCGCCCGCGCCGTGCCGGTGCTGCTCAACCACCACCCGCAGGCGGCGCGCGACCGGGTCGTAGTCGTGCCGGGCCGTGACGGCCGGGTAACCGATGGTGGTCAGCCATTCGCGCTTGAACTGCGTCAGGTCACGGCCCGAGACATCCTCGAAGCAGGCCAGGAAGCCGTCGGTGTCGGCGTTGCCGCCGTCGTAACGCTGGAAGTAGCGCCGAACCCCGGCCCGGAAGGTAGCCTCGCCCAGCAGCAGGCGCAGCATACGAATGACTTCGGCGGCCTTGACGTAGGTCAGGCCGTCCACCAGTTCGCCGGGGTCGTTGAATCCCTCGCGCACGATCCGGCCCAAGTGTCCCGCGTCCTCGATCGCCAGCGGGCCGGCAAGCGGCGCACGAATCGAATCGACCTCACGCAACCGCATGAAGTGCGGATCGAAGACCGTGCACAGGTACTGCCGCTCGACGTCCACGGTGAAGGCTTCGTTGAGCCACATGTCGAAAGGTGTGGCCATGGTGACATCGCTGCCGCACTGGTTGTGCTCGAACTCATGCACGATCACGCCATGGGCGTAGATCAGGCGCGCGTCGGAGGTCCACGCGTCGATCAGGGCGGCTTCGGTGACAATCGTGGTGTTGCCGACGTTCTCCATGCCGCCGTAGTTCGACTTCTCCATGCAGATGGTGCGGTAGACGTCGTGGCGGTAGGCGTAGTCCTGGGTGCGCTGCTGCCAGCGCACGGAGTCCTTGAGGATCGCCAGCGGCAGGCGGGCATCGGCGGTGCGGCCGGGCGGGACCAGGTATTCCAGGCGCACGCGGCGGCCGTCCGGGGCCTCGACCTCGTCGGCCAGCACGTCCCATGTGCCGGCGCAGGCCAGGAAGAGGTAGGGCGCCATGGGCACACGGTTGACGTAGGTGATGACCTGGCGGTCCGGCGCGCCCGGCTTGGGCACGGGGCGGCCGTCCGGGTTGGTCTGACGGTCGATGTCGCCGTTGGAGATCAGGTGGGTGTAGCGGCGGTCGCCCTCCAGCGTGGTGCGGAAGGTGCACTTGGCGGTGCAGTCGTCGATCACCGGCAGGATGCGCTGAAAGCCCCACTGCTGGCACTGCGACACGAACTGCGGCGGTGCACCGGCAGGGGTGATATCGCGGTAAAGGCCTTCCAGGTGGGTGTCCGACGGACGGCAGCGCGTGCGGGTGCGCAGCACGAAGGTCGTGCCGGCCGCCACCGTGCCGCCGAGCTCCACGTGCAGCTTGCGGGCGGCCGGGTCGACGCGAAACGCCAGGGGCCGCGGGTTGCCGCCGTCGCAGCGTTCGACGGAAAAGACGTCCAATTCCTGCGCATCCAGCGCCAGCGTGGCGAGCGCTTCCCGTGCGACGAGGGTCAAGGAGTTGGTGCCATCCACGAACTCGGTCCCGAAGGACAGCTCGATCTCCATGTGGCGCAGGTGCGCCGGCGGCGGGAGGAAGTCGGCGCGCCGAAAACGAAAGTCGGTGTGCATGCCGACATTATGGCGGTCCGCGCGCGCGTGGCAAGCGCTGATCGGGAATCGAGGACGAGGACGATCGAACACACGGGTCGGCAGACGATTACGCGCGACGATTACGGTGAACGATTGCGTGCAGTTCCCGCGTAATCCGTAATCGTCGCCCGTAATCGTAAACCGAAGCTATATGCAAGGTGGCCGCCCAGCCGGCTTACGCGGATGGGGCGAGCAGGCGGTCGGTGAGTTCGCGCGCGGCGTCGATGGTCAGCCCTTCGAAGGCCATGCGGTGCCAGATCTCCAGGTTGAGCAGAATCCACAGGCGGAAGTTGTGGTCGGCCCGGCCCGACTGGTGTTCGTCGACCAGTTGCCGCACGTAGGCGCCGTCGAACAGACCGTTGGCCACGAAGCGCGATTCGTCCAGCAGCAGCGTGCGCGTGAAGCCGCGCAGCTCGGTGCGCAGCCAGTGGCCGATCGGAAAGCCGAACCCCTGCTTAGGGCGTTCGATCAGCTCGCGCGGCACGTGGCGCGCCGCCACGCGGCGCAGGACATGCTTCAGGCGGCGGCCCTTGAGCTTCAGGTCGCCGGGAATCGAGGCGGCGAACTCGGTCACGCGGTAGTCGATCAGCGGCGGCCGCGATTCGAGCGAATGGGCCATGCACATGCGGTCGGCGATCACCAGCAGGTGGTCGGGCATACGCGTCATCAGATCGGTGTAGAGCATGCGGTCGACGAGCTCAGAAACGCGGTCGCTCTCGAAGTGACACAGGATCTTGGCCGCGGAGTCGACGTCGGTCAACCGGGCTCTGGCCGCCGGCGTGAAGAGGCGCTGCTTGTGTTCGTCGGTGAAGCGCAGGAAGCTCATGCTGGCGGCGTAGCGGCCGCCGGCACTGTGAAACGACATGGCGTTGAACCACTTCAGTTTGGAAGCCAGGCTCTTGTAGCCGAAGGACTCCGGCACCAGGTTGATCAGGCGGCCGAAGACTTCGCGCCGCAGCCAGGGCGGCAGCCAGGCGTAATAGTCAACCAGGCGCTGGCCGGCAAAGCGGTCGTAGCCGGCGAAATTCTCGTCGCCGCCGTCGCCGCTCAGCACCACCTTGACCTCACGGGCGGCCTCGCGCGCCACCAGGTAGACACCCACGCCGAAGGGGTCCGAGGGTTCGTCCATGTGGTGGATCATGGCCGGCATCAGGTGGACCAAGTCCGCCTCGACAATCTTCTCGCGGCCCTGCAGCCCGTACTGCTGGACCACGCGGCGGGCCCAGGGAAGCTCGTTGAAGCTCTGCTCGCGCACGCCGATCGAGAAGGTCGGAAAGGAACGCCCGCTGGCCTTGGCCATCAGGGCGGTCACGGTGCTGGAGTCGATGCCGCCGCTCAGGAAGGCGCCCACCGGCACGTCGCTCAGCAGGTGCAGCTTGACCGTGTCAGCGAGCAGCGCGTCGAGCTGGTCGACAATGGCCTCCTCGTCATGGGGCAGCTTAGTCCGGAAGTCGAGATCCCAGTAGCGCTCGGTGCGGATCGTGCCGTCGGCCGCGCGCAGCAGCCAGGTGGCGGCGGGCAGCTTGCGCACATGCTGGAAGAAGGTGTGCCGGTCCGGCATGAAGCGGAGCGACATGTAGTGCCACAAACCGTCCAGGTCGGGTTCGGGCGCGACCAGTCCGGTGGCCAGCAGGCATTTGACCTCGGAGGCAAAGGCAAACCCTTCCGGCCGGTCGAGGTAGAAGATCGGCTTCTGCCCCATGTGGTCGCGGGCCAGGTAGAGTGAGCGCCGGTCGGCATCCCAGATAGCCAGTCCGAACATGCCGCGCAGCCGGCTGGCGCAGGCGGTCCCAACCTCCTCATAGAGATGCAGCGCCACCTCCACGTCCGTGGCGGTGCGGAACTGATGGCCCCGGCCCTCGAGTTCGCGTCGCAGCTCGGGACTGTTGTAGATCTCGCCGTTGCAGAGCAGTTGCAGCCGGCCGGTTTCGTTGGCGATCGGCTGGCGGCCGCCGGCCAGGTCGATGATGCTGAGGCGCCGCTGTCCGAGCGAGATGGTCTCGTCCGAGTAGTAGCCTTCGTCGTCCGGTCCGCGGTGCGTCATGCGGCGGGTGACCGGCCGGATGAGGTCGCGATGGCGGGGCGTCATCAGTCCTGCAATGCCGCACATGGTTGGCTCGTCTGCCTCCGAATCCCGGCGGGCGGGCGTCGCAAGACGCGCTCCGCTGCCTCCGGCGTGGCAGTCAGATTAGCACGTCTGCCGGTGCCGATACACGACTTTGCTTGCCTATAACTTGAAGTTGTTGTCCGCAAATTTCGCAGATTCTAGCAGACCTTGGTTCATCCCGGAAACGGGAGTTACACCACGAAGGACGCGAAGA
>CAZZCT010000027.1:0-37445 GCA_964652365.1 uncultured Lentisphaerales bacterium | reverse complement strand
TCCGCTCCAACCTCGCGGCCGCCTAACCATCAACTAAAGTGAATCGCACCCTTTTCGACCGCGATCAAGTCCCGATGTGGGCGTCGGCGATGGCCGCCGGGAACGGGGCTGAGACGCGCGGCCGCCACGCATTCCAGGTCCCCAGTCCTGTCCGCCGGCCCGCCGTGTCCGAGGAAGCTCTGCGCGTTTCGACGGATTGCCCGCCCCGCGTTCTGTCCGCGCGGCCGGGACGAGCCCGGCCCTCCATGGGCGTGTGCGAAACGTAGAGGGGCGCTCATCTGGTGCGGGTTCCATCGGCTCGCAATCGAGGGCACACTCACCAGATCACGATATTCAACGCCGCCAGCGGAACCATCGCGACGGCAAGCCGAGTGCAGAATTTCCAACGCGGCAGTCCTTCGGCTGCGGGCGCTCCGAGTCTGCCATGTTGCGGGTTGGCTGGCATGTCGCGCTCCGCCTCACTTCGCCGGCTTGCCGACGTCGGTCGGGCTGTTCACGGCCCGCACGGACGCTGGCCAGATCTCCTTGATCTCCTGACCCTCCAAATGCATGTCCACGGCCTTGCCCTGGATCTCGATCGCAAAGCCCACCAGTTTATCCAACTCGGGAAGCTGCTTGCCGCCGGTGTAGAGGGCTCTTCCCGCGAGCTTGTACCAGGCGACTCGCATCAGCGAACTCGCCTGTGGCGGCTGGACGGCCTCCAGTTTCCCGCGGAAAACCTCTTCCTTGCCAGGCTGCTGTTTGTACCAGCCCTCGTCGGCGAAGAGCTTGATCGCATCACCCGCAGGATCAGCACCCTTCTCCACAGCGATGGCAGTGGCAGCCGCCAGAACGAGAACCGTCGCGAACCTCATCACCCAGTTCGTCTGCATGCGTGCATCCTCTCGACACTCCAGACCCGGCTCGCAGGATCCCAGTTCACGCCGATCGACTTGAGCTTGGATCGGGTGCGCAATTCCAAGTCCACCGTGGCGAATGTAGCTTAGCCGCAGTCGGGAAAGCAAGCCACGCCTGAACACGGGCCGAAGGGACGTATTCGCTTTCGCTTGATTGCCCCCGCTTGTCCGCAGCGCGACGGTGCAGTAGACTGGGTTCCCAATCGGTCTTTCCCGGCAGTCCTTTGCCGTTTCGCTATCCGGGGGAGGCCGCACGTCGGGCCGACGTGCGCCACAGCCTCTGGAGCCGGAGCCCCACCATGAGCCCAGCGCCGTCCCTGATCCCCCTGCCGCAGACCGTCGCCACGGTGGCGGAGCTCGATGAACTGCTGTCGCGGCCCTCGCCGGCGCTGGTGGCCCTGATGGGGCGCCTGACGGGCGACATCGCCATTCTGGGCATTGCCGGCAAGATGGGGGTGAGCCTGGGGCACCTGGCCGTACGCGCCAGCCGCGCGGCGGGAACCGCCCGTCGCATACTGGGCGTGGCGCGCTTCAGCGAGGCCGGCACGCGCGCGCAGCTGGACGCCCTGGGCGTGGAGACCATTGCCTGCGACCTGCTGGACCCGCACGCCGTGGCCAGGCTGCCGCGCGTGCCGAACGTGCTCTATCTGGCCGGACGCAAGTTCGGCACACAGGATAACCAGGCGCTCACGTGGGCGGTCAACACCCTGGCGCCGGCCCACGTGGCGCGGCACTATGCCGGCAGCCGGATCGTGGCCTTCTCCACGGGGTGCGTCTACCCGCTGGTGTCGGTCGCCCGTGGCGGCTGCGACGAGACGGTACCGCCCGCGCCAATCGGCGAGTATGCGCAGTCGGCCCTGGCACGCGAGCGTCTCTTCGAGTACTTCTGCGCAACCGACCGCACGCCCGTGTGCCTCTACCGCCTGAACTACGCGGTGGATCTGCGCTACGGCGTGCTGCACGACCTGGCCAGCCGAATCTGGCAGGGCCAGCCGGTCGACACGACCGTGGGCCACTTCAACGTCATCTGGCAGGGCGACGCCAACGAGATCGCCCTGCGGGCACTGGAGCACGCGCGCGTGCCTGCCGCGGTGCTGAACGTCACCGGCATCGAGACGGTCGCGGTGCGCTCGGCCGCGGAGACGCTGGCCGCGTTGATGGGCCGCCCCGTCACCTTCAGCGGGTCAGACGGCGGGGCCGCCTATCTCAACAACGCCTCCCGGGCGCGGGAGCTCTTCGGACCGCCGCGGGTGTCGCTCGCGCGCATGCTGGAGTGGACGGCGCGCTGGGTCATGGCGGGGGGCGCCTCGTTGCACAAACCAACCCACTTCGAAGTCAGCACCGGGACCTTCTAGCCTAGAAACGGCAGTTGTCGGTGATTGGTAATCGGCGTGTGTGCAGGTCCACCGATCACTGATAACCGGTCACTTACGGCAAATGGCGAAGGCCAACTGCATCTCACGACGGAACGATCTGTTATGACTGACACGAACCTGCCCCCACCCACCCTCGCGCACCTGCGCCGCGGCATGGTGATTCCGGCCCTGCCGCTGGCGCTGGACGCCGAACGCCGTTTCTCGCCGCGCCATGAACGCGCGCTGGTGCGCTACTACCTGGATGCCGGCGCGGGCGGCCTGGCTGTGGGGGTCCATTCGACCCAGTTTGAGATTCGCGAACCGGGCATCGACCTCTTTGAGCCCGTCCTGCGGCTGGCGGCGGAGATCCTGGATCGTCATCGCGTTGCCGGCCCCCCGCCGCTCCGCGTGGCCGGGCTCTGCGGGCCGACGCCCCAGGCGCTGCGTGAGGCGGAGGTGGCGGGCAGTCTGGGCTACCACGCCGGACTGCTGAGCCTGGCCGCGCTGAAGAATGCCACCATCCCCGAACTGGTGGCGCACTGCCGCACCGTGGCCCGAAGCCTGCCGATCATCGGCTTCTACCTCCAGCCGGCGGTGGGCGGACGGGTGTTGCCGTATGACTTCTGGCGCCGGTTCGCCGAGCTGGACAATGTCCTGGCCATCAAGCTGGCGCCGTTCAACCGCTATCAGACCCTCGAAGTCATCCGCGCGGTCTGCGATGCGGGCCGCGAGGGCGAGATCACGCTCTATACCGGTAACGACGACAGCATCCTAGTGGACCTGTTGACGCCCTTCGAGGTGGTCACGCCGCAGCGCACGGCCCGGGTCCGCATCCGGGGCGGACTGCTTGGGCACTGGGCGGTCTGGACGCGCCGGGCGGTCGAGCTGCTGGACGAGGTGCATGCGCTGACCGAGCGCGACGCTCCGATCCCGCCGGAGCTGCTCACGCGCGCCGCGCAGATCACCGACGCCAACGGCGTGCTGTTCGACGCCGCCCACGGCTTCGCGGGCTGCATTCCGGGCATCCACGAGGTGCTGCGGCGCCAGGGTCTGCTGCCCGGCACCTGGTGCCTCAACCCGCACGAACAGCTCTCACCGGGCCAGTCGGACGAGCTCGACCGGATCCACCGGAGCTATCCGCACCTGCACGACGACGCCTTTGTTCGCGCCCACCTCGCCGCCTGGCTGGCGGACTGAGCGGGCGGATCGGACGGAGCCTCGCCCTCCCGGCGCCCAGGTCAACCTGGAAAGCGCAGTCACCGGTGACCGGTGATCGGTAATCCGTTGGATGCCCGTGTCCTGTGCGCTGACGGGCCCATCACCATGAGCCGTGATGGCATGGCCTGCGCACGTCGGAGCGGCAGGTTCGGCTGCCGCATTGCCGACTACCAGTATTCGCGCGCAGGCAACCTCCCGTGGTGTGTCGACGGCCGCGCCGTGACAGGATGCACCCTGGACCTGCAGCCGACCACGGCGCGGGTGGTGGCGACCTTCGACCATGGGTCGCCCGTGCCGAAACCCGCCGCCACGGAGCACGACCTGGGCAAGGGGACGGCGGTCGTGCTGGCCTATGAGGCGACGCTGGCCTGTGCCGCCCCCGGCCACGACGATGACGAACGCCGCCTGGTAAAGGCCCTGCTGGGTTCTCACCGCCCGCCGTACCGCTGCGAGGCGCTCGCCTACCGCCTGGCAGCCCCGACCGCGGACCACTACTTCCTGATGAACGACGGAAACGCCCGCGAGGTTTCACTGGAGACGCCGGCTTACCGGTACGCGGCGGCGGAAGACCCGGTTACCGGCGAAGCCGTGGCCCTGCCGGGGCCGATCCGACTCGAAGCCTGCAGCGCGCGCTGGCTGCGCTGCCGACGGGCCTAAGTACGTCCCGCGTTTGCTGGCCGTGCGAGAAAACGTCCCAACCGCCAAGACGCCAAGAACGCCAAGAGAGCGTTTTCTTGCCCAATTTGGTTGTTGAATTCCGGGCGCAGCTTAGTCATTATATAACGTATCATGATGGTGGGTTAGGGTTCAGCGGCTGACACAACAATGGGGGATCGCAGGCGTATGAAGGGACAGAACGTGCACTGGGCGGCCGGAATTGCACTATTGGCGTTGATGGCGACGCTGCCTCGAACGGTCTTGGCCACCGCCTATACGACTGGGGCCAGCGGCAACTGGAGCGACGATGCCAGTTGGCTCGGCACGGGCATCCCGGACGATGGCGGGGATACGGCCACGATCAGTGCGTCGCGCACGATCACGGTCGACATGAGTCCGACGATCGGTGGCCTGACCCTCTCGGGAAGCTCGTGGAATCTCGCGAACGGCGCGTCAGCCAACACCCTGACTACCAGCGCCTTGTCGATCAGCCAGGAGGGGACCGTCGGCACCACCGTGACCATCGCCCTCACGGGCTCCGGCTCCAACACCCAGATCGGCGATGGCGTGTACCTCAACGGCACTTTGGCCATCCGGAACGGCGCGACGTTGACCGCAACCGGGATGCGTTACAGAGGCTCGGGCGCGTTTAATGTGGAGGCCGGCGGTACCTTCAGCCTGAATGGCGGGTTTGGTATCAACTACAACGACAACGCGACCGGCATGACCTTCGACAACGACGGGGTCGTCAAGTTCAACTCCACCGGCACGTTCTACCACTACGCTAGGAACATCACGGGCGACGGCGAATGGCAGATGGGCAACACCGGCACCTTGCAGATGGGCGGTGCGGCCACGGTCTTCGCGCTGAGCCCCGGCACCGCGACCTGGACCGGCAACGCCGGGCTCCTGAATTTCAACCAAGCAAGCACCACCGGCACGCACACGCTGGGCGGCTTCAGTATGGGCGGCAACAATACTGTGAAGCTCGATCGGGGCGCATCCTACCAGATCAACCGGGCAAGCACGTTTCAGAACCTGACCCTGGGAGACTCCTTCGGCACGACGCTCGACTTCGCGCCGGCCGGCGGCGGTGCCAAGACGCATACCATTAATGGAACCTTGAGCATGTCCGGGAACGGCGGTGCCAAGTTCGCTGCGGGTGCCGGCGCCGGCGCTACCACGGCCGTACTGAATGTCATGGGCTGGAACCTGGCGAACTCGAACGAGCCTCAGATCGGGCCGTACGTTACAGTGAACCTGACAGGCCCCAGCCACACGTTCTCGGGGGCCTGGCTGAACATCACTGGTGCGTTGAACGTGAAGAGCGGCGCCAGGCTGACGCAAACCTCGGCCAACAAACTCAAGGGCGCCGGCGCCTTCACCGTCGAAGCCGGCGGCACGTATGAGATGCGGTCCAACGGCTATATCAATCAGTACGATGGCGGCGCCAGCGGCATGGCGGTCACCAATAACGGCCTGGTGGTGGTCACTAATGGCACCAGTACGTTCACCATCTACGCGAAGAGCGTCGCCGGCACGGGCACCTGGAAGGTCCTCAACTCCGGCAGCAGCGGCGGGATCACGTTCGGCAACAACACGTCGGTCGACGGCTGGAACGGCAGCACCGCACTCGCCGGCTCGGCCATCTGGCACGTGATTGGCGCCGGCCGGAAGATCGACCTGCCCGGCGGCAACCTGAACACCATCACCTCCCTCGGCTCGCAGACCACGGTGATCCTCGAAAATGGTGGCGTGATCCCGGAGCTCAATAACAGCGCCCGCAACGCCCTGACGGTCAACGGCAAGCTGCATGTGCGCGGCACGTCGGACCTCCAGTTCAACAATGGTCAGAGCCTGACCGTCGCCAGCGGCGGTCTGCTGGGATGCGGCGGAACCGTCACGGTGGCGGGCAGCGGCAAAGTGAACGTGCAGAGCGGCGGCACCCTGGCGACGGAGATCAACGGCGCGACCGCGACCAAGTTGACCGTGTCGGGCGGCAACCTGACCGTGTCGGGATTCGTGAACGTCAGTTACGCGTCGCCGCCGTCGGCCACCGAGTATCGCATCGCCACGGCCACGGCCATCACCTGCACCGCCACCACGACCGGCGAAGCAGGCTGGAAGCCGGAGGTGCGTGGTACGGAGCTCTGGATCGTCAAGCAGGCACTCGGAACTGCGATTTTGGTCCGGTAGACAATCGATGTGGACATGATGGAGGCGCGGGTTCGGCGGCAAACACAACAATGGGGGAGCACAGGCGTATGAAGAGACAGAGCGTGCACTGGGCGGCCGGAGTTGCACCACGGAAACAGCGGGCTGTGAACGACGTGCAGATGAGCATGCAAGTGAAACGATCTGCTCTCCGGGGCCTGATTCTGCTGGCGGTCCTGACGGAGGCAACGTGGGCGGCGAACGGAACGTGGACCCGGACCGCCGAAGGAACGTACAACTGGTCGGACACCAGCAACTGGCAGAGCAGCACGGTCGCCGGCGGAACGGCGGGGAACATCGCCTACTTGGATGCCGCCAATCTCGGCGGCCCCGTGACCATAAACCTCGACTCGGAGATCACGTTGGGAGCGATCAGTTTTGGCGACACCGCGAGCACATTCTACGGTTACACCATAAACCCCAATGGCGGGCGTTTCGTGCTGAATAACTCGGGGGGCGGGGCAACCATCCGGGCGAACACCTCGACGGCCAACATCATTAACACGATTAATGCGGACATCGCGTTGTCCGACAACCTCACCATCAACGAGGAAGGACCCTATACCCTGCATCTTGGAGGGGTGATCAGCGGTGCGGGCAAGACCGTGACCATAGCCCTCTACAAGTCAGCGCGGCGCACGGTGCTCTCCGCTCGCAATACCTACTCGGGAAAGACCTCGCTGACGCAGTGGGGGACCCTGATTTTCAACTCGCTTGAGAACGCCAACGGCACGGCCAGTGCGCTAGGCGCACCTGGGAACGCCACCGATGGAACGATTCCTTTTGGTGCCGATGGCACCCAGGACTGCATCCTGCAGTACATCGGGACCGGACACACCTCGGACCGCACGCTCCAACTGGCCGGCAACACGGGCCCCGTGACTCTGAATGCCTCGGGGACCGGCAAACTCACATTGACTTCGCCCCTGACAGTCACCGGCGTCGGAAGCAAGACCTTGACTCTCACGGGCACAGGTGAAGGCGAACTGCAGGGCCCCATCCCGAACTACGACGCCACGCGCATCACCGCCCTTTCCAAGGCCGGCGCGGGCACCTGGACCCTGAAGGGGAACAACACCTTCACCGGCCCCATCACGGTCAACGGCGGCACGCTGGGCATCGGCCACGACAACGCCATCAGCACCGGCGGCGCGCTGACGCTCACGGCTGGTAGTCTCGCGGCAGTAGGCGCGTCCCGCACTATCACCAACGCCATCGCGACCATCACCTACCCGCTCGGCTTCTCGGGCTCCGAGGACCTGTCCCTCACCGCCACGATCCCCGGGGCGTCTTCAGAACACACGCTGAACAACAACCTGGCTGCAGGCAAGATGCTGACGCTGGCCGCCGTGAATATCACCACGGATGGGAGTGGCAGCTACAGAAAACTTATCGTTTCCGGCAGGGGCGACACCACCGTCACGGGTGTGATTGCCAACGGGACCAGCGCGGCCAAAATCGTCAAGGTCGGCCGCGGCACGCTGACGCTCAAAGGCGCTAACACCTACAGTGACATCACGTATGTTCAGGGCGGCACCTTGCTGGTTGACTACACCACCGGGTCGCTCTTCGCGGGAGGTCCGCTCAACTTTGGAAATAGCAGCGAACCTTTCATTGGCAGGGGCTATGGCACGCTGACGCTCCAAGGAGCGCCCGGTGCGGCAAGCGCCCAGACGCTGGGCGCCCTCGCGCTGGAGAACCCCAACGCAACGGGCGTCGGCGCAGGCATCCTTCGACTTGTCGGTGTGGATGGCGGTTCGATGTCCCTCACGCTGGGCAACACCTGGTCCCTCTACGCCGGGCGGGGGAACTCTCTGCACATCGACATGTCTTCCGGCACCTCGACGCTGACGTCCAGTCCTTATCTTTACAACGGCATCCCGGGAGAACTCGTTGTAAGCACTACTGGATCTGGATATGCATGTGTGACCGTCGCCGATGCGACGAAGACGGGATTCGCCACGGTCTCGGGCGGCAATGTGGTGCGATATACGAACGCAACAACCCTGGTGGCCAACAGCGATGACCAGTACATCAACTACAAGACCAAGGTTGGCGATGCCGGTTATATCGGCAATACCCTGACCCTGACGGCCGCAAGCCCTGTCAATGCAGGCACGCTGGAGTTGGACGGTTCAGCAGGGAACGGCATTCTGGAACTGAACACCCGGACTCTGGCGATCGACAAGTACGGTCTGCTTGTGACGGGAGGCGGTGGGTTCACAATTCAGAACGGGACCTTAGGCGGTGGAACCGCCGGTGGCGAGGGACTGATGATTCACCATTACGGCACGGGCGCGCTGACGATCAGTGCCGCCGCAGGATCAGGCAGTGGGTTCATCGCGAAGACCGGGCCGGGCACGCTCGTGCTCACCGGGGCCAGTACCGCCACCGGCACAACCCGCGTCAACCAGGGCGTGCTGCGCCTATCGCATGCCACGGCCGGCGGAACGGGGAACATCGCGCTCCAGGCTGGCGCCGCTCTGGAACTAGATGGGGTCGCGGTGGGAAACCGATCGTTGCCTTTCTTGTCGGGTGACGGCATTGCCACGAACGGGGCACTACGCTGCATCGCAACCAGCAGTTACGACGGCCTCGTTACGGTGGTCAACCAAGGCGGCCGCATCAGTGCGGACGGCAGCACGACGTTGACCCTCACGCGCGGCATCGCCGTGACTTTGGCCGGCGATGATGTGACGTTCGGCGGCGCGGGTGCAATCACTGTCAGCACCGTGAAAATCACCGGCGCGGGCGGCGTGATCAAGGACGGTGCAGGCACGACCGAGCTCTCGGCGGCCAATGACTACACTGGAGCGACGACGGTCAACGGCGGCACGCTGAAGGTGACCGGCTCAATCGCCTCGAGTTCGGCGGTCACGGTCAACAACGGCGGCACATTGACCGGCAGCGGCACATGCGGCGGCGCGGTTCGGGTGAACAACGGCGGCACGATCAAGCCTCTGGCAAACGGCGCCCCCGGCGACACGCTGACGGTCGGCAGTCTCATTCTGGATGGAGACAGCGTGGCCGGCTTCGACGTGGCGACCGGCGGCAGCGAAGACCTGATCGACGTCACCGCCACGGGCAGCACGATTGACGCGGCGGGGCTGACGGTTCACTCCGGCGCCAAGGTGCATCTCTCCGCGCCCAGCATCTCCGGCACCTATCAACTGATCCGTTATGTCGGCACGCTCAAGGGGAGCGTGTCCGACCTCGCGGTTGACAATCCCGCGCCGGGCGGAACCTATGCGTTCAGCACCAGCGGTGGGTATGTGGTTCTGCAAGCGACCGTCAACGCGGCAGGCACCGCGATTCTGGTTCGCTAAAGCCCGAATGCGGAGATCGAGGGCCGGCCACCGGGTTGCGGCGAGTGTTCAATGATACGACCAATATCCTGGCGGACAGCGCTCTACCTCGCGGTCGCCATCGGTCTGCCAGTCGGCGCCAAAGCTGCCCCGGCGGTGGACTTCACGCTGCGTGAGCATCTGGGCCACGCCTGGTCGAACGAGTGCGTCACGTTCGCGCTGACGGAGAACCAACTCAAGGCCGTCCGTGAGCGACGCGCCTTGCTCGGTCCGGGCGGCGCCGAAACGGCCTGGCAGCTCATCGAAACCGGGGCCGTGACGCGCGTGGCTTTCCAGGCTGGCCTGGCCCCGTACGCAACGGCTGAGTATGCCTTCGCCGACGCCTCGACCCGGCCACCGGCGACCGATCTGGTGCTGACCGAGTCTGGCGACGTGCTGCGCCTCGCCAACGGGCTGACCGGCGTCGAGCTCCGGACGAAGCTGCAGCCGGGTGAGGGACCGATCGCCCGGATTCGGCTCGGGACGGGCACCTGGACTGGCGACTCGACGCTTGAGGGCAGCGGGCCGGTGAGCGATTACCGGGTCGAGGTGGTTGCCAAAGGCCCGGTGTTTGCCGAGGCCCTCTGCCAGGCCACCTTCGCCGATGGCGGACGGTGGACGCTGCGCGTCCGCCTCGAGCGCGGCGAACCCGTGGTGCGGGTTGACGAGCAGTTCGATGCGCCGAGCGGCGGAACCTGCCGGGTGACGCTGGGCAGCGCGGCGTTTCGTCCCACCCACCTGCTGCACCGCAACAGCGACGTGACCAGTTGCGCGGTCATGTCCGATCCCCTCGCCGACTACCTGTTGGAGCCCTGGCTGCACTGGAACAACCCCCGCCACGGCAACTGGATTGCGCTCTATACACCCACGCCCGTGACGCTCGACCAAGCCGGCGAGGCCGCCGACGCGCGTGGCGCCGCCGCGACGCTGGACGCCCTGCGCGATGAGACGAGCGCGAAGCCACGTGACCCGCGCCCCGACCTGCTCGTGGTCGCCGTCCTGCGGCCGAGCCTCTGGCGCGATCCGAACTGGAGGGGCCGGGCCGAGCAGGTGGCGCCGCAGGTGCAGGTGAAGGTACGCGACGGCCTGGCGACACTCGAATTGCCGGTGCGGGGTGGCCGCCGCCTCTGGCTGCTGGGCGCCCTGGACAAGAGCGCGAGCGCCGCCATCCTGCTGCAGAAGAACCGGCGCGTGGCGCCGCCGCCGCAACAGTTGGTGATCAAGCACGGCGACTTCCCGCTCGAGCGCGTGAAGGACTACGTGCTCGACTGGGCGGGCGACGCCGATAGCCATCCGCTGCTCTACATCCGGAAACCGGAGCTGCCGGCGCTCAAGGCGCGGTTGACGTCCGATCCCGCGGAGATCCACCGTTGGACCAGCCAGCAACCGATCGACAAGTACTTCCTCGATGGGCCCATTCGCGAATTCGTCGCCTCCGGCAACGCCCGGCTCGGCTGCCTGATGGCAGCCAAGGGCGCGGAGTACCTGCAGACCTGTACCGACTGGTACCTCAAGCAGGACGAGCGCAACACCTTGGGCGCGGCGCCGCACATGCAGTCGCTGATCATCACCGCGCTGAATCTGCTCGACCCGGTGCTGAGCACGGACGCGGTGACACCCGAAGTCCGCAAACGCATTCTGGCGCAGTTCGCCTTCCTCGGCTATGTCGTCAACAGCCCCGACTATTGGTCGCAGGAGCGGGGATACTGCGGGTTTGCGAACATGTCGTCGATCGTAGCGCTCTATCAGACCGGGCTGGGCTGCATGGTCCCCGCGCACCCGCGCGGGCGGGAGTGGGCCCAACGCGGCCTGGACGAACTGCACCGCGAGCTGCTGGCCTGGTCGGACGAGGATGGCGGCTGGCTGGAGGCGCCGCACTATGCCATGGTCACCTTCGATCACCTGCTGGGCGGCTTCACCATGGGCGCGAATGCCGGCTTCAGCGACTACGCCTTCGACCCGCGTATGCGCAAGGTGATCGACTGGTTCGCGGCCATCTCGACCCCGCGCGACAGCCGCACCGGCGGTTTCCGACACCAGCCGCCGATCGGCAACACCTACCACGGCGAGCCCACCGGCGTGTATGGCCTCGTGGCCGGTCTCTGGAAGGAGCGCGACCCCGCCTTCGCCGCCCGGATGCAGTGGATGTTCGAGCAGCACGGCTCATTCGGAGGGCTCGGCATTGGTTGGAACTTCCCGGCCATGCTGGGATACCGGTTCCTGTTCACGACGCACGGCGTGGCCCCGCAGCCGGCCGACTACGGCAGCGCCTGGTTCCGGAAGACCGGCGTGGTCCTGCGGAACACCCTGCGATCGGACCGCGAGACCTACCTCCACTTGATTGCCGGCTCGAACCACGATCACTACGACTGCGATTCCGGCAGCATCATCCTCTATGGCAAGGGCCGCGTGCTGGCCGACGACTGGGGCTACATCGGTCGGCATCCGGAGAAATGGCACAGCATGCTCACCTCGCCGGCCGCCGGCGGCGGCGGCGAGATGCAGATCGAGACCTTTGCTCCGGCTGCGACGTTCGACTACGTGAGCGGCCGGAAGGGCGCCTGGCAGCGGCAGATCGCCTTTGCCAAGGATGCCGATCCGCTCGGGCCGAACTTCTTCCTGATCCGCGACACGCATACGGCTGGTATGCCGGCCCTCTGGCGCCTGTGGCTCACGGCCGCGACGCCTGTCGCGGGGCGCGACGGCGCGACCCCGAGCCCCGGCCCCGACGCGACAGCCACCGCGCTCGACGGCCTCGACGAGGCGCCCGGCCAACCGGCCGCGGCGGCCGTGACCCTGCACGCCGCCGGCGCCACGGTTCGTGGTGCCGACGACGTGGATCTGGACATCTTCATCTACCAGGCGGAGCGCCTCAACCTCCGGACCGAGACTGCCACCCAGAAGGTCACGTGCGGCTACCGCAACGGCCAGGAAGGACCGCTGGAGAACACGCAGACCGCGATCCTGGCGACGCTGCCCGGAGCGGGCGCCGTGACGGCCCTGCTCTACCCACGCCTCAAGACCGAGCCGCCACCCACGGTGACGTGGTTCGCCGATGGGCACATCGCGGAGGTCAAGTCGGCCGCCGGCACGGACCACATCTTCCTGACGTCGAAACAACATCGGAGCGTTGATCCTGACGGCAGGTCCCTGTTGCCGCTCTGGGGCGTGACGCGCGATTCGGGCCGGCGTCCCGGCCTGGTCTACACGCCGGCCGATGGCGATCTGCCGCACTGCCGCGTAAACGCGTCCGACGCCGACGTCGTGGAAGGCTCGTTCCGCCAGGAGCCACGGTCCGTCGTTCTGCATCCGGGGACTACGAATGCCGCGACCGCGGTGTGGCAGAGCCCGATCGCGGGAACGGTGGCGGTTGAGGTCAAGCTGCGCGACGGCGATACCGGTGGCAGCGATGGCATTGCCTATGAACTGCGGCAAGGCTCCCGAACGCTGGTGCAGGGCGTGGTGACCAACGGTGGCCAGGCGGCCTTCACCTCGGAGCCCGTCACAGTTGCCAAGGGCGAGTTGCTGCGGCTGCTGATCCTCCCGCGCGAGAGTAACTGGTGGGATACGACGCGCGTCGAGATGCGCGTGCGCCAGACCGGCGGTGGACAGTGGAATCTGGGCGAAGCGGTGTTGAACCGTCAGAGCTTTGGAAACGCGGCGGCCGATCCGCCGGCCGAATCCATCTGGTGGGTCTGCGAGGGCGACGCGGCGGCCTTTGATCCCCGCGTGCTGTCGCCCGCCCGCGCCGAGTTCGCGGCTGCGGACCGTCAGGTGGTGTTTCAGGGTACGGCTGGCGCCGTGCAGTCCCGGGGCGGACGCGTGATCCTGAGCTTGGGAGCCGCGGGCGAGATTCGCGCCGGCAACCGGCGCCTGGCGGCCGACGCTGCCGCGAGCAAAACGGAAGACTGATGGGTGGCTTCGGCCAGAGTGGAGAGACAGGTATGGATCAGGTGGCCGAGCATGCGAAGGCAGAACACGGTTCGTGTGCAGTTTTTGACGGGTCGCGGTACCAGGCGAAGGCCCGGCAGTTGCTGAACGGCCGCAGACTTGTCTTCTGCAACGCCCTGGGACAGGCGGCGCGCGAGGACCGCGAGGGCTTCAAGCGGTTAGTGGAACTGGCGGCGGAATTTGGCGGGACGCACGTGCAAGTGGGCGAGATTCCGTTCCGTTACGACAACTGGGTGCTGCCCGACAACCACGATCCCTACGCGGCCTGGTGCAACCACTCGCCCGGTCTGCTGCGCGTCTGCCCGCCGCCCGAGCTCCACGAATGGGTCTCGCCGGAACACGGCCGGCAGATCCAGGACTACATCCGCTGGCAGCTCGACGTCATGAAGCCCTATGGCCTCAAGGGTTCGACCTATGCAGTGGAACCGATGTGGCTACCCGAGGGCGTCTACCGCGCGCACCCGGCCTGGCGCGGCGTGCAGTGCGAACTGGGCCGCATCGCCCGGCGCCCCTACTTCGCGCCCAATATCGACGATGGCGACGTGCTGGAGCTTTATCGCCGCGCCATGTTCGCATACGCCACGCTGTTCCCGGAAGTGGACCACTACCGCTTCATGTCCAACGACTCCGGGGGTGGCATCGCCTGGACTCCCAACGTCTACCCCGGCATCAATGGTCCCGCGAGCAGCCGCGGCCGGGACGGCGGTGCGCGCATCGCCGGCTGGCTGAAGGTGCTCCAGGAAGGCGCCGCCGCGGCCGGCGTGACGATGCGTCTGAACATCCACAGCAGCGGCTTTCCGCCCGAGTTGAACGCCTCGGCGCAGGCCAAGTGCGTGCCGGGAACGTTTGTCCAGAACGGCAATGGCCATGCCGAGGTGCTCGGCGGCCCCGGGGCCGGATTGGCCGGCGGCCTCTGGTCGGTGCTCTACCCGGCGGTGGGACTGGGCAGCATCCCCGGGTTCGTCGCCGGCCTGCAGGGACTCTACAACAACCCTGCCGACCCGCAGGGACTGGCCACCATCAGCCTGCACGAGAGCGACGTCGACCTGGCGCGGCTCGCACTGGAGACCTTCCTGGACGAGCCCGCGCAAGGCAGCCCCGCGAGCGCAAAGACCGTGTTGCGCTGCGCGGAGCGCTTCTGCGGATCGCCCAAGGGCGCCGAGGCACTCGTGGGAGCCTGGCAGGCCGTGGACCGCGCGGGCCAGACGCTCCGCCAGGTCCGCCAGAAGGGCTTCGGACAGGTACTCGCCTTCGGCGGCGTCAGCATGCGCTGGCTCACGCGGCCACTCGTGCCGGAGCCGGCCAAGCTCACGCCGGATGAGCTGCGGTACGTGACGCCGTTTCTGTTCAGCGCCGACCCGGCCCGCGACACGCAGTCGTTCAGCTACGTTCTGGGCAAGGGCGTGTTCCGGGGCGAATCGGTGACCTGGATGGCGCGCTGGTGCCTGCAGGAGGCTCACGCCACGTTGAAAGGTGCCGAGTGGACCGTGTCATCCCTGGCCCGCGCATCGGACACGCCCGCCGACGGCCGCCAGCGCCTGGAGCTGCTGGCGTCGCGGATCGGGGCCTGTGCCTGTCTCGTCGAGAACGCCCGGCACGTCATCATGTACCAGTATGCGCTCGACATCGCCGGACAGCCCCAGTTCGGGCCGAACCCCATGGATTACGACGACAACATCCTCTACGACCAGCGGGCGTTGACCTTCCGCAAGATCGCACGCGCCGAGGTCGATAACGTCTACGAACTCATCCGCTACCTCGAACAGAGCCCGGGGAAGGCGATCGAACACGCCCAAACGCCGACCGAGGAGAGCGTGTTCATGCTCGATACGGATCTGGTCGCTGCCTTGCGGCACAAGGCCGACGTGATGCTGAACCACTGGCAGGATTACGAGCGCCTGTTCCCGACCACCAAAGTTTGGGACTTCGAGCCGCCGCTGGTAGGGAGTGTTGTGAGCTAGAGAATCGTTGGGGAAGGCGTTAGGGGCTAGGCGTTAGGGGCTAGTAATGCATACGTCCTATGCGTGACAACCCGATAAACGGGCCACTTCCGAACTGCGCCGCGTTGCATTGCGTGCGCGGTCCGCTATAGCACGTAACCCCCAAACCCGGAGGATCGTATGGCGGTGAAGGATGCGAAAGATCTGACCGTGTATCAGAAGGCCTACAGGCTCGCGATGGACGTCTTCGAGACGAGCAAGACGTTTCCCAGCGAGGAGCGGTACGCCCTGACGGGGCAAATCAGGCGCTCGTCCCGGTCGGTGTGTCATAACCTGAGAGAGGCCTGGGCCAAGCGCCGCTACCCTGCACACTTCGTCAGCAAACTATCCGACTGTGCCGGAGAGAACTGGGAGACCGATACCGCCTTGGATTTTGCGCGCGATTGCGGCTACATCACCCTTGAGCGCCACGCCGGCCTCGTCGCACTGAACACCGAAGTGGGAAAGATGCTTTGCTCCATGATTGAAAGCCCCGACAAATTCCTAGCCCCTAACCCCTAGCGCCTAGCGCCTAACCCTAACCCCTAGCGCCTAGCGCCTAACCCTAACCCCTAGCGCCTAGCCCCTGCCCCTAGCGCCTAGCCCCTAACCCCTGCCCCTAGCCTAATGAAGTCCCTCTTCGTCATCGCACTGGTTGTGCTGGGCGCCGCCCTTTGGATCACCCGGTGGTCCGAGCCGGACATGCGCTCCGACGTGCCGATCATCTACTGGGTGATCGATCCCGCGCCGGTGCGGGGAGAACACATCGCTTCGTTCCACCACTGGCAGATCAAGGCCGGCCACAGCACCGAACACGTGCTGCGCACCTCGGCGGAGCTGTCGGCGTTCGGTCAGCGCCACTGGTCCGCCGCCATGCGGACGGCGATCGCGGCGGGCAACCCGGACGGCGCCGCCGTGCTGGCCGGGCGCCTGCCGGCCGGACGCCTGCCCGTCACGGTGCGCGTGCCGAACGTGGAGATGCGCCTGGACGCGGCCAGCAACGACCTGGGCAAGAAGCTGATCCAGGGGGTTTCGGGCGTGGCCGGCGATGTCCTGGACACGTACAACTGCGGCGCCCAGATGCGCTTCCTGGCGGCCGCGAACATGCTGGCGGACATGACCGAGGCGGCCCCGCGGCTCGGGTTCGGGCCCGACCAGACCTATCCGGCCCTGGCGCCCTCGCTCTTCTACAATGACCGCCAGTATGCATTTGCACGCAACCCGGCTACCTTCATGCTGTGGGTCAATCGCGACGCATTCGCCCGGGCCGGGCAGCCGCTGCCGCCGCGACGCTGGACGTTCGAGGAGTTCGAGGCCCGCGGCAAGGCCTTCGTCGCCGCCGCCAACCCGCCGGGCAAGCGGCGAACGGTCTTCTTCGCCAACCAGATCGATTACGACGTGATGCGCCGGAGCCTCGGGCTGTCGGTCTTCAACGAGACACTGACCCGCTGCACACTCGACGATCCGCGCGCGGCCCGGGTCTACGCGCTGCTCCACAAATGGACCTATACCGATCATCTGCTGCCCAGCCGGGCCGACGTCGCCGGGTTCAGTTCGAGCGGCGGCGGCGGCGACCCGGCCGGGCAGCTCTTCGCGGCCGGCAACTACGCGCTGCTCTACTCCGGGCGCTGGCAGCTCATGCAACTGCGGCGGCTCGGGGCCGTGCCGCTGGCGGTCGTCGAACCACCGCACGGCGGCTTTCCCAACACCTGCTTCTCAGGCGGGCAGGTGACGGTGTATCGCGGCTCGAAGCAGTTGGAACTGGCCATGCTTTTCCCCGCCTTCTATGCCAGCGAGGACTACAACCTCCAGATCGTCCGCGACGGCGACGGTCTACCGCCGAACCCGATCTACACCGAAACCGAGGCCTACCGGCGGCCGGCGGCCTTCACGAACGAGTGGGGCTGCCACGACGTCTTTGCCGATGATGCCAAGCTGAACGGCATCGTCCAGAGCTTCAGCCCGTTCGTGCAGCCCGAGGTTGCCATCCGCCTGGAGTGGATGGCGATCGACAACGTCCTGAGCGACCGCGCTACGCCCGCGGAGGCCGCGCACTGGCTGGCCGAGCGCACCAACCGCGAGATCGACCTGAGCCTGCGCGAGAGCAGCCAACTGCGAACGCAATACGGCGAGTATGCGGCACTCCAGGCGCGCCTCGACGACGCCCGGAAGAACGGGCGCCGGGTGCCGGCCGACTGGTTGAAGAACCCTTACCACCAGCGGTACTACGCCGTTCAGGGCTGGGTGGAGACGTCGGCGACGGAGCGCGCGGCCGGGGGGGACGGCCCATGACCCGCAAGACTCTTCGCAATCTGTCGGTGGGCCTGGCGTTCCTGGCGCCCAATGTGGCGGGATTCCTGGTGTTCACGCTGGTCCCGCTCTTGGTCAGCTTCGCGATGGCGTTCACCAACTGGGACATCCGGTTGCACAACCTATTCAGCAACGAATCCGTCCGCTTCGTCGGCCTGGCCAACTTCCGCCGGTTGCTGTCCGAACCGGAGTTCCTGCAGTACTTCGGCAATACGCTCTTCTTCATGCTGACCATTCCTTTCGCGATGGCCGGCAGCCTGGGCGCCGCGCTCCTGCTGAGCCGGGAGCTGCGCGGCAGGTCGCGCCGGCAGTGGGCCTGGCTGCTCTGCACCGCCGGCCTGCTGGGCGGGACGGTGTTGTTGACGGCCATCGGGTGTGGCGCGACGGCCATGGTGGTCCTGATGGCGGGACTGGCGGCCACGCTTTTGACGGGTGGCAGCGCGGGCGGCACCGCCGTCTACCGCACGGTCTTCTTCTCGCCGCACTTCACCGCCGGTGTGGCCACGTTCCTGCTCTGGAAGAAGATGTACAACCCCACAACCGGCGCGATCAATGCCGTCTTAGCGCCGCTGCTGGACCGTCTAGAAGTAGCGGTCAAGGCCGTACCGCCACCGCGCGTCCAAGCCGTGGCCGAAGGGGCCGCCCTGCTGCTCGTGTGGCTGCTCGGGCGCAGCGCCCTGCGGCTGTGGCGCGCGTGGCGCGATGGCGAGGCTGGCACGGTGTCGGTTCTCCTCTCCATGGGGCTGCTGGCTATTCCGGCTGCGCTGGCCCCGGCGTGGGCGCCCACCTGGCGGTGCGGAAGCGTGATTGCGGCGGCGGGGGTGCTGGCGGGAGGCTGGCTCGCGCTGCGCATGGCCCGGGGCCGGAACTACACCTGCCCGCCGGACTACGGCTTGTCGGCAGCGGTCATTCCCAGCGGCGTGATCATGGCGCTGGGCTTGGCTCTCCTGGGACTGGGAAGCGCCGGTGCGCGGCTGCCGGCGATGTGCCAGAAGGGACTGCTGCCGCCGGAGTGGCTGGCGCAGTACGACTGGGCCAAACCCGCGCTGATGCTGATGGGACTTTGGGCGGCGATCGGATCCAACAACATGCTCCTGTACCTGGCCGGACTCTCGAATATCTCGCCGGAGTTGTATGAGGCGGCCGAGATCGACGGGGCGTCGGCCCGGCAACGGTTCTGGCAGATCACGTGGCCGCAACTCGCACCCGTGACCTTCTTCATCTTCGTGATGTCGGTCATCGGCGGCCTGCAAGGCGGATTCGAGATGGCGCGGGTCATGACCAACGGCGGGCCGGCCGGCGCCACCACCACGTTGAGCTACTTTGTCTATACTGAGGGCTTCAGCGCCGGGCGGCTCGGCTATGCCTCGGCCGCGGCCTGGGCCCTCTTCCTGCTGGTGTTCCTGGTGACGCTCTTCAACTGGAAGTTCGGCAACCGGCAGGCGGGAGAGTGAGGGGAGGAGAACAGGAGATAGGGGCTAGGGGCTAGGGGCTAGGGGCTAGGAGTTAGGGGCTAGGTCTCGAAACCCGATCCATTTTCCCCCAACTAACCCCTAGCCACTATCCCCTAACCCCTGGAAGTAGGGGCTAGGGCTTAGGAAAGGCGAAGAGCCGATGGCAGTGAAGGATGTCAAAACATCGCACCCAGAAGGCACGCCCCTAACCGCTAGCTCCTCTCCCCTAACCCCTAACCCCTAACCCCTAGCCCCTAGCCCCTATCTCCCAACACGCTATGAAACGCTCCCCCACACGCCAACTCGCACGTCTCGCAGCAAACCATGTTGTGCTGGCCTTGCTGAGTCTGATGTTGGCGCTGCCATTTGTCTGGATGGTCCTGACGAGCCTCAAGACCCTTCCGGAGGCCGGGATGTCGCATTGGTGGCCGCGGCAGTTCCAGTGGGCCAACTACGCGCAGATTTTCACGCTGCCCGGACTGCAATTCGGGCGCTGGTTCTGGAACAGCGTGCTGGTGGCCTCGGCGGTAACCTGCCTGCAGGTGCTCACGAGCGCCATGGCGGCCTTCAGTTTCTCGAGGCTCGAGTGGCCAGGTCGGAACCGGATCTTCCTGCTCTACCTCTCGACGATGATGCTGCCGGGGCTGGTGATGATGATTCCCAACTATCAACTCATGATCCGGCTCGGTCTGGTCGACTCGCTGCTGGGACTGATCATCCCCGCGTCTTTCAGCGCCTTCGGCACCTTCCTGTTGCGCCAGTTCATGCTGGGTTTGCCGAAGTCCCTGGACGAGGCGGCCGAGATCGACGGCGCCAGTCCGTGGCAGGTCTTCTGGGACGTGACCATGCCGCTCAGCCGGCCCGGTCTGATCGCGCTGGCGATCTTCACCTTCATCGGCAACTACCAGAGTTTCTTCTGGCCGCTGGTCGTGATGAAGAGCACCAGCCGCTACACGCTGCCCATCGGGTTGATGTTCTTCGATTCGGAACAGGGGCAGGAGACCTCCCTGCTCATGGCGGCCGTCACCCTGTCGGTCGTGCCCATGATCGCGATCTTCGTGCTGCTCCAGAAGTACCTGGTCAAAGGCATTCAGCTGGGCGGGGTGAAGGGGTGATGTCGCGCGGTCAGCGCCACATATCGGAGGGCCGCGCGGCTGCGCCGCGAAGGGTCGAAGGGGTAACTTGAACGCTCAACGAACAGACGCGGAAAGGTGGCCACCGAGGGCGCAGAGACCACCGAGCAAGTCGAGGCCAGTCTCGGTGGGCTCGGTGCTCTCTACTGGCTGCCCCGCCGTGGGCTGCTTTCACCCGATCCATTCCGGTTCTGGGGAGTCTGTATGAAAAACGCGATGGTTCCCGTGTGTCTCGGTACGTGTGTCCTCCTGGCCTTTGTGCAGGCTTCTGCGCAAGACGCGTACGAGGCGGGTGGGAGTTGGTGGGGTGCGCCAACCCCGATGCCGGTTCCGCCATGGCCGAGCCAGTACAAGCTGAAGCCAGGCGACCCACTGACGGCCGCGGACGTGGTCGGCCCCGACGGCGTGGTCTACCCCAACTGGACGAGCGTGGGCGTCCAGGGCGGCATCCCGGATGTGCCCGTGAAGCTGCGACTGGCCGATCTGGGAGCGAAACCGGAGACGGACATCTCCGGCCTCCTGTCGAACGCCGTGGCGCGAGTCGGCGCCACGGGCGGCGGGGCGATCCTGATCGGCAAGGGAAGCTACTACCTCGACAACCCGGTGGTGATCGCACAGAGCGGCGTGGTCATCCGTGGGGCGGGGCGCGATGCCACCCGACTGGTCTTCCGCTACAGCCTGGCGAACCCCAAGGCCGAGCCGCCGAAAGGTTGGCCGGAACCGGCGGTGTTCATGTTCCGTGGCGGACTGGAAGCGCGCGACAGCTACCGGCTCCTGATCGCGGACGGCAAGCGCGGCGACACAACACTCCGCGTCAAGCAGGTCGAAGATCTGCACGTGGGGGACAAGATCATGATCCGCGCGCCCTCCACGCCGCGGTGGCGGGCCATCACGAAGGATGCCGGCACCGTGGGCTGGGGCATCCGGATCAATGCCTATGAGATTCGCGCCCTGGACGGGGACAAGGTCACGATCAGCCAGCCGCTGCGCATCGATTTCCCCGTTGCCGACGGTTCGTACATCCGGAAGATGATCCCCGTCGAACGTTGCGGCCTCGAGGACCTGACGGTCGAGCATGCCTGTCGCATGAAGTTTCACACCCTGAATACGGACTGGGCATGGAACTGCTGGGCCCGCCGCGTGAACGCGCTCAACAGCGGCTGCTCCGGCATCCATTTCCAGAACGCCAAGTGGTGCGAGGTTCGCGACGGCGAGTTCACCGGCTTCGATTCCGCCGTGCACCGGCGTGCAGAAAACTGGTGGGGATACGCGGGCTTCACCTGCGCCTGGGACTGCCTGATGGAGAACACCGTGTGGCGCCGCTTCCGCCACGGACCCCAGGTCCAGTTCGGCGCCCAGGGGAATGTGATCCGCAACAGCACCTTTGAGGGGAGCGACGCGCAGTGGCATGCCGGATGGTCGGCGGAGAATCTCTTTGAGAACTGCACGATCGTCTCCGGCGGCGCGTACGGCAGCTACGGCTTCGGGATGTATTCCACCCCGTCACACGATACCACCCACGGTCCCAATGGACCGCGTAACGTCGTCTACAACTGCGACGTGCGCTCGGACAAGGACGGCGTGTATGCGCGCGGCGCCAGCGAGAACTGGCTGTTCCTGTACAACCGGTTTGTCGTCGACCGCGGCGGCGGGTTCTATGCCGATAGCGGATTCTTCGACGCAATTCTGCGCAACAACGTCTTTGTCTTGAAGGACGCCAAGTCGCCCATGCTCTTCCTGCGGACACCCGACTGCACGGGCTTCGAGGTCGTCGGCAACGCGGTCTACGGCGGCAGCGGCAGGATCGTCGAAGGCGTCGCGACGGCAACCGTGGACAGGGACAACAAGGCTTTCCCGGCTCAGACGACGGGTGATCCGGATCGACCCAAGGCCAATCCGCCATCCATCTATGCGTGGCAAGTAACCTCGGAAGCAAGGTGACATCGTGGAGAGACCCCGTTCTGCGAGAGTTGCCGCGCGGCCTGCCGCAGTTTCGTGCGCCCGACCATGCGATGGCGGCTCGGCAGGAGCCTCGCCCTCCCGGAGCCCAGGTCAATGCACTGGTGAGGTCAGGGGCGGGAGGGCGAACGTCCTCGTGAGCCGTGATTGCATGGGCAGGCGCACGTCGGAGCAGCAGGTTCGGCGGCCATTCCCGCAGTTTGAGGAGAGAGTCTCATCCTTGATCTCAGTTTGTCGTCCTTCAGGCGCGCGGTTGCTCGCAGGCGCGCTGTGCATGTGTGTCAGTGTGATCCGAGCCGCGCCGGCGGAGCCGGCGCCAAGGGCAGCCGAAGGTGAAACGATGCAAACGACGATCGTGTTTCCGAACGGGGATTTCGAGGCCGGCGAAGCCGGCTGGACCATTGCCAGGGACCGCGGCGACTGCGGCATCACGACCGCGCGCGTCGCGGGCGGCAAGCAGGCCCTGCGGATCGTGGCGGACGCGGCCCGCAAGGGCGCCAAGATCGAGGGCCCGATGGTGCCATGCCGCGGGCCGGGGCTGGTGGAACTGCACGGCAAGGTGTGTGCCCTGAGCGGACGACTGTTGGGCCTGTGGATCCGCGAATACGACGCCGCGGGCCAGTTGCTGCCCTGCTCGCAGGCCAACTGGGGCGAGATTGGTGGAACGGACGGCCAGTGGCATGACCTGCTGCGGCAGGTCGTGCTGAACGAACAGACGGCGGCTCTGCAGCTCTTCTTTCTGGCCTATCCCAAGCCGGATGAACGGATCGAGGTCTACGTCGACGAGTTGTCCTTTGTGCGGGTGCCGCTGCGGATCCCGCCCTGGCCCAGCCAGTACAAGTTGCGGCCGGACGACACCGCGCGCCTGACCGCTGCCGACGTGGTCGGCCCCGACGGCATCGTCTATCCCAACTGGCAACAGGTGGGCGTTCAGGGCGACATCCCGCACGTGCCCGTGGCGGTCCGGCTGGCGGATGCCGGCGCCCGGCCCGGGACGGACATCTCGGACGTGCTGGACCGCGCCTGCCGCGAAGTCGGCGCGAAAGGCGGCGGTGCGGTCCTGATCGGCAACGGCACCTACTACCTGGATCGGCCGGTGACGGTCCGCCACAGCGGCATCGTGATCCGCGGCGCCGGGCGCGTCCAGACGCGCCTGGTCTTCCGGTATGCGGTCGGCACGCCCGGCACCGATGGCCGGCCGGCGGACGCGCAAGCCGAGAAGGCCGGCACGTCGACGCGGGCGGCGCTTTACTTCCACGGCGCAGGCCTCGAGGCGACGGAGCATCTCCTGGCAGAGGACGGCAAGCGCGGTGACACAGAGCTCGTCTTCCGCGACGTCGGTGACCTGCGTAAGGGGGACAAGATCAACCTGCATGCGCCGCTGACCGACGCCTTCTGCGATCGGATCCGCAACCGCGCGCCCCGGGGATGGAATCGGGTCGGTTACTTCGAGATCCGGGCCATTGACGGTCCCCGGGTGAGGATCAACCAGCCGCTACGCGTCGACTTCCCGGCGGCCGATGGCACCTATGCCCGGCGGCTCACGCCGGTTGAGCGCTGCGGCGTGGAGGACCTGACGATCGAGCACGAGAGCCGGCTGCCCATCTCGGCCATCGAGTTCAACTGGGGTTGGAACGGATGGGTCCTGAACGTGAAGGTGCTCAAGGCCGGATGCAACGGTGTCCATGCCGAGCACTCCAAGTGGATCGAGGTTCGGGACTGCGAACTGGACGACACCTGGAACCATGACGGCGGTCAGGCGTATGCCGGCTTCACGCGCAGTGCCGACTGCCTGATGGAGGACTGCATGGTGCGCAAGTACCGCCACGCTCCGGTGGTGCAGTTTGGCGCAATGGGTTGCGTCTTCCGTAACAGCCGCTTTGAGGGCAGCGACCTGCAGTGGCACGCCGGCTGGTCCACGGAGAACCTGTTCGAAAACTGCGTGGTCACGTCCGCCAAGGGTACCGGCAGTTACGGTTACGGCGCCTATGCTACCGGCTCAGATGACAACACCCACGGTCCCAACGGGCCGCGCAATGTCGTCTACGGCTGCGACTTCACGTCCGAGCTCGACGGTGCGATGCTGAATGGCGTCAGCGAGCACTGGCTCTTTCTCCACAACCGCTTCGTGGTTGGCAAAGGCGCGGGCTTGGTCGCGTCCGGTGGAAGCTTCGACCACCTGATCCGTGGCAACACGTTCGTGCTTCAGGACGGGACATCGCCGATGGTGCGGCTGGCGACGCCCGACTGCGTGGGGATCGACCTGATCGACAACGCCATGCATGGCGGCAACGCCAAGATCATCGAGGGCGCGGCGGTCGCGGCGCTCAACACGGGCAACCAGGCGCTGCCGGCCACAAAGCCAGGCGAGCCGCTACCGGCCCGGCCCAAGGCCAATCCGCCGTCGATCTACGCGTGGCAAAACCGGAACCCATTGCCAGACTTTCCACCCGACGGCAGAGCGCAGTAGGCGGGGCTCAGGCCGGCAACAGCCCGTGTTTGCGCTGCATCGTGCGGATAAAGGCCACACCCTCCTTGACCAGTGTGTCGCCGTTGGGCGCGAGCTGGCGCCAGACCCAGGTGTTCATGTTGTCGGTGCAGTCGACAAACGACTCGAGCGCAGCGTAGCCACGGTAGTGCAGTTCGCCCAGCGCGCGGAAGATGCCATCCCAGTCCACCAGGCCGGTCCCGGGAATGCCGCGGTCATTCTCGCACAGGTGGTAGTGGATCAGGTCGGCGCCCGCCAGCTTGGTGGCCGCGTAGAAGCTCTTCTCCTCGATGTTCATGTGGTAGGTATCGAGGTGGATGCGCACGTTCGCGCGGTCGACCAGGGCCTTGAGATGCCGGGCCTGCGCACAGGTGTTGACGAGGTGGCTCTCGTAACGGTTCACGGGTTCGAGACCAAGCGTCACGCCGAGATCTGCGGCCAGATTGGCCACGTCGCGCAGGCTGCGGGCTGAATGGTCCCAGGTGACCTCCGTCGGGCGGCGCGCGTCGGGCTTGACGTGCTGTGCATAGATGACGCCCGAGAATGACGTGGCGCCCAGCGCGTGCGTGGCCCGGACGCACGCCTTGAGATAGGCTACACCCTTGGCGCGGATGGCCGGATCGTCACTGCTGATGTCCGTATCGCCAAGCAGCACGGTGGAGGTACAGACATCGAGCCCCGCGGCCTGCAACCGGCGGCGCGCGGCCACGGCATCGAGCGTCTCCAGACACATCAGGGGAATCTCAATGAAATCGAGCCCAAGCCCCTTGACCCGGTCGATCAGATCGAGCGTGTTGTTGCTCCACTGCGAACACCAGGCGTAAGCGTGAATTCCAAGCTTCATTGGACGGACCCTCAGTCGTTGCCGTTGCACACCACGCGGAAGCCGCTGCGCCAGGAGAGGCTGGCGGCGTCGCCCTCGCTCGTTCCCCGCTCCAGGATATCGAAGGCGTGGTTGACCTCCGCTTGCGTGTCGTGGACAACGAAGGTGGCGGGATAGCCCAGCGGGACGATCTCCTGCTGTCCGCAGATGACGGCCAGTTTGACGTCCTGTTCGCGGATGCCCGCCTTGAGCATGGCGCGGGTGGCGCCCTGGGCCACCACGTCATCGAGGAAGATAATCCGCGACACATTCTGGCCGGCCGCGATCAGTTCCAGCATCCGCCGGTAGCCGCCGGTCTCGTAGGTGAACTGGCGCTCGTCTCCCTCGAGATAGACCTGAGTGGCGCGGATCTCCGTCTCCGTCAGCGCGGCCTCGACCTCCGGGCGCAGCGCTTCGATGCCCACGATCAGCAGCGGTGCGCGCTTGCGGTCGCCGAACTGCTCGAGCGCCAAGCGGATCGCCTCCGGGTAGTCCAGCCAGACGCGGCGGGGCTCGGTGCCGCGACTGTGGGCCGAGATGCTGGCATAGCGCAGGCCCAATTCACGCACCCGCTTGAACAGCAGGTGGTTGGGGCCGCAGGCGATGAAGATGAAGCCCCGGTACTCCCGGGCCGCCGCTTCGTCGCCGTAGCGGCGGGCGCGGTCGGGCTGGAAGGTCGGCAGCCAGGCAGTCTCGAACTCCACCCCGCGTTGGGCGGCGGCCTGCTGGCTCAGTACGATCAGGTCGGAAAAGTATGGGCCCATGCGGTGCTGGAGCCCCTGGGCAAAGTCCAGGCCGCAGACGCCCAGGATCTTCAGGTGCTGCCGGACCGACTCGGGCACGAAGGTGCCCCGCCCCTGCTGCTTGTCGAGGAGCCCTTCGTCGACCAGCATCTGCTCCGCCTGCCGGATGGTGATGACGCTGGCCCGCAACTGGCGCGTCAACTCGGCCTCGGTCTCGATCCGCGCGCCGGGCGCGTAGTCGCCAGAAAGGATACGCCCCCGGAGGGTGCGGTAGACTTTGCGATAGAGCAGGTGGCCACGTTCCGTCATATGCGATCGCATGATGACTGAACCGGCTGCCAAAGGCAAGTGTCCCGGGTATGCGCACCCGCTTCCCATCCCAAGCGGTGCTTGTGGAACCGCTGCACGAGCCGGAGAACAGGGGTCAGGGTTCAGGGTGTCAGGGTTCAGACGGAAATCGCGTCCTGAACCCGGACTCGGAACACGCGGCTGGCACAAACCCGAGGTTTTGCCGACGTCTCCAGAATCTGATTGCCGCCGGCCCGCCGGCAGGTCATTATATGGCTCATAATGATGACTCAACGGATCCGGTTACGACGGGCAACTCGGGCAACGGTACTCGCGGCCGGCCTGATGGCAGGAGGGCTGGCCCCCGTTCAGGCGGCCGACATGGTCCTGAGCTGGGCGGGCGCGGAGCGTGATCCGCACCCCTGCCTCTATCTCACGGCGAAGGATGTCGTCCGCCTCCAGCGCGACCGGAAGGATCTGGCGTCCCTGGCCGCCAAGTCCTCCTGGAATCTCGAGCAGGACGGCATGGACAACCTGATCGCCGCCGCGCTGCTCGCGGGGAATCCGGCCGCCGAGCAGACGATCATCGCCGAGGCTCTCAAGAACCTGGACGAACTGATCGCCAAGATCCCGGACACGACGCTCAGAAACGTCGGGCCGCATGCCTACGCCCGCGCATTCGGGCGGGCCGCGAGTCTGGCAGACGCCGCCTTGGCCGCCCGGCAGCTGCCGCCAGAGTCCCGGGCTTCGCTGCTGGCCAGGATCGCGCAGGCGAGCTACCTGATCAACGACCCGAAGTACTGGAACCCCGAGGCCGGCAAAGGCAGCCTGTGCCCGAACATGTACTCGACGGCCGCGGGCTATCGTCTGACCATTGCCGCCCTGATTCCCTCCCATCCGTTGGCGAAACAGTGGTTCGATGGCGCGCTGAAGGAACTCCGGCAGGAGTTGGCGGACTGGACTGACCCCCAGGGCGGCATGGTCGAGTGCCCGCACTACGCGATGGTGATCCTGGATCAATGGGTGGGCGCGTTTCTGATCGCACGCAACGCCGGTGCGCCGGAGGACGGCCAACTCTTCGATCCAAGGCTGCGCCAGGCGATCGAATGGTTCGGCAACATCTCCACGCCACGTGATCCGCGCAACGGCGGATTCCGGCGGTTGCCGAGCGTGGGCCACACCTACGCCAACGAACGCACGGGCATGTTCGGGCTGATGGCCGCTCTGTGGAAGGAGAAGGATCCGGCGTTTGCCGCCGAGATGGAGTGGATGCACCGCGAACACGGATCGTTCGGCGAGCCCGGGATCTTGAGCTACTACCCGGCGCTGATGGGTTACCGGAGCTTCTTCCAGGACAGCGGCGTGCCGCCCAAGGCGCCGACGTGGACCAGTCGGGTCTACCCCGAGACCGGCGTCCTGCTGCGGAACACGATCGGATCCGACCGCGAGAGCACGCTCTATCTGATCGCCGGACGCAACCATTCGCACTACTACAATGATTCCGGCAGCATCACGATCTGGGGCAAGGGCCGGGAGCTGTGCGATGAGGACTCCTACCAGTTCCCGCGGAGCAAGGACTCGCGCAGCGTGCACAGCATGCCCGACAAGCCTGCCACGTTCAGCGAAGAGCGGGTGATGGCGCTTCAGGAGTTCAGCACCACCACGGAGTTCGACTACGTGCGCGGCCAACGGCGCGGCTGGCAGCGGCAGATTGCCTTCGTCAAGAATGCCGACCCCCTCGGACCGAACTACTTCGTCCTGGCGGACACGCTGGACGCCCAGTCGGTCCCCACCACCTGGCGGCTGTTCCTGGCGGCGGCGCAGGTCACGCCCAACCCGGGCGGCGTGACGGTCTCCGGCCGCGACGATGTGGACCTGGACATCTTCTTCGTCCGACCGGGCCAGGTGCAGCCTCAGGCGCAGTCGAACAGCGTCTGTGTCGCGCTGGCGACCAGCGGCACGTTGACGACCGTCCTCTACCCCCGCCTCAAGACCGAGAAGCCGCCGCGTGTCACGCCGCTGGCCGAGGGCCGCGGAGTCAAAGTGGTCACGCCGGCCGGCACCGACTATGTCTTCCTGAACCCGGAACCCGTGGCGTTCAACGAAGACGGCGTGGCCTTCGAGGGGACCGTCGGCCTCGTCAAGCTGCGCGACGGCAAGCCAACCGTGTTTCGGCCGGGGCCGTGCGCCGTGGCGCCCGGGTGGGACGGGGGCGACCGCGAACTGCGGATGATCCGCTGGACCGGCCCGCAGTATCCGCCCGCCCCTGATGAGGACGGCGGCAGGTGACCGACCGGCCGCGAAGAAATCCAGAGACGATCCACACCCATTACTGGCATAGTTGGCCCGGCGCAGATCGGTCGCCCATCGGCATCACAAACGCCGGGCCGTTGTTGGACGATTTTCTGGAGCGTCGGCCGGGACGGCGTCGACTGCAAGCGTCCGGACGTCGGAGCCTCTGAAGCACGATGACTCCGGTTGGCGGCCCGAAGGAGTCACGATGAAGGATGTTGCAGAAGCCGCGAACGGACGCCAATGGGTCGAACTGGGTTCGCCGTGGCGGTTCTGCCCGGATCCGCACCGGGACGGCGAATCGCTGGGATTCTGGAGCGCCACCCAAGCCTTTCCGCGGTGGCGGGAGGTCGCGGTCCCCTCCTGCTTCGAAGCGGGCTGTCCGGATCTTGATTCGTACGAAGGCGTCTGCTGGTACCGGCGCAGCTTCGAGACACCGGCCGCGTGGCACGGCCGGCGCGTGGTGCTGCAGTTCGAGGCGGTCAACTACCGCGCCAAGGTCTGGCTCAACGGTACGTTGCTCGGCGAGCATCACGACGGTTTCCTGCCTTTCGAGTTCGATATCGGCGCGGCCCTGCGATGGGATGGCGCCAACACGCTCGCAATCGCAGTGGACAACGCGCACCACGCCGGTGACGTACCCGGCATGCACGTGGGCTGGCGGGCGTCCGGCGGCATCATCCGCGAAGTCCGATTGCTCGCGACCCACCCGGTTCATTTCGATGGCATCCGCGTCACTGCCACACCGGGCGACGGCGGCGGTCACGTGACGGTGCAGGCGCGGGTCTCAAACGCGACCGCCGGCCCGGCCGATGCCGTTGTGCGGATGACGCTTCTGGACACGAACGGCGCCGCCTGCCTGTCGATGACGGCGGACCCGTTGCACCTGCCCGCGCACGACACCCGGCCGGCGCAGTTCGACGGACACCTGGCGGGCGCCCAGGCCTGGTCACCGACGTCGCCGACGCTCTATCGGGCCGTTGCCACGCTGACCATCGGCGGGCAGGTGGTGGACCAGGTGGTTGCGGCGTTCGGCTTCCGGCGCATCGAGGCGACGCCGGATGGCCTGCTGCTGAACGGCGAGCCGCTCTTTCTGACCGGCTTCAACCGCCACGAGGATTCGCCGCGAACGGCGCTGGCCACCGACTACGAGACCACGCGCCAGGATCTGGAACGAATGAAGGAGGCGGGCGCCAATTTTGTCCGCCTGTGCCACTATCCGCACCATCCGGCCGAACTGGACCTGTGCGACCAACTCGGCCTGCTGGCCCTGGGCGAAATCCCGCTCTATTTCTGGAACAACGCCGAGGATGGCCGCCGCAGCCAGGCGGCGCGCGGCCAGGCGGCCTCGCGACAACTGGCGAAGATGGTCGCGCGCGATTTTAACCACCCCTGCCTCATCATCTGGTCCGTCAGCAACGAGACGCAGGAGGACCAGCCGGGCGTGGCGGAGTCAAACCAGGAGCTGATCCGGCAGGCGCGCGCGCTCGACCCCACGCGACTCTGCGTCCACGTGAAGAACAACTGGGAGACCCAGCCGCGCTTCGAGGAAGACGACATCGTCTGCATCAACACCTATCCCACCATGGACTTCGCGGCCGGCGGACACAACCCGGCCACGTTCGATCTCGCCGCGGCCGTGGCACGCCAACGCCAACGGATCGACGCCCTGCATCGCCAATACCCGACCAAGCCGATCCTGGTGACGGAGTTCGGCTACGCCTCGTTCGCAGGCACCTTCGGGCACTCCTTCGGCGAGGACGAGCACGCGCGCTGCCTTGAGGCCGAGTTCGCCTCGTTCGGCGCGCCGCCCGTCTGCGGCGCAACGATCTGGTGTTGGGCCGACCACCCCTGGCCGGCGGGTCGCTTCGTGGCCGGGCTGGCCATCGCGCCGTTCGGCGTCGTCACCCGCCAGCGGCAACGGCTGGCCCCCTACTGGACGGCGCGCGCCCTGTTTCGGGCCCGACAGGGACTGCCGGCGCGGCCCCGCGCCACGGAACCCTCCGGTACCACGCTGATCATGCTCCGGCCGCATCTGAAGCACATCCCGCAGGCGCCGTTCCCAACGGGGTATGGCATCCGTCCCATGGCCCTGGACGACATCGGCCTCTGGACCGACATCCAGCGCGACGCCGAGCCCTACCTGACGATCACGGATGCCATGTTCCGCGAGGAGTTCGGCGACGACCCCGCCTCCATACCTCGCCGGTGCTTCATTGTGACGGACCCGCGCGGCCTGGGCGTGGGCACGATCAGCGCCTGGTACAACCGCGATTTCCACGGTCAGGACATCGGGCGGATCCACTGGGTGGCCGTGCGCCCGCGCGACCAGGGCAAGGGCGTCGGCAAGGCGGCCTTGACGTACGCGATGAACCGGCTGGCGGAGTGGCATGACGGCTGCTATCTGGTGACCTCCACCGAGCGCCTTGGTGCGGTGGCCCTCTACCTGAGCTACGGCTTCGAGCCCGACATGCGTCCCGCCAATGCCCGCGCGGCCTGGGCGCGGATGGGCTCGTCACCTGCCCGCCAGCCGGCCTCGGCTCCGGAAGGGGCGTGACGTGACCCCGGTCGAAACATGGTTCGCGAAGCGGCGCCTGGGTCTCTTCCTGCACTTCGGCCTGTACGCCATCGAGGGCTGGCATGAGCAGGACCAGATGCGCCGCCGCATTCCGCGCGCCACGTACGAAACCCTGATCACGCGCTTCAACCCCGTCGCATTTGATCCCGAGCAGATCCTGGACCTGGCACAAGCCGCGGGCATGGAGTATGTGTGCCTGACGGCCAAGCACCATGACGGGTTCTGCCTGTGGAACACCCGCCAGACAGATTTCAACGTCATGCACGCCCCCCATGGGCGCGATCTAGTCAGGCAACTCGCCGAGGCCTGCCACCGGCGCGGTTTTCCCCTGGGCCTGTACTACTCGGTCGTGGACTGGCATCACCCCCACTATCCGAACCAGGGGCGGCACCATGAGCTGCCCACACCGGAGGTGGGCGACGTGCCCGACTGGGAGCGCTACCTGCAGTTCCTGGTCGCGCAGGTACGGGAGCTGTGCACGAACTACGGCCCGATCAGCCATTTCTTCTGGGATATGAACGTGCCGGAGCACCGCGATCCATCGATCAACAACCTGCTGCGGACCTTGCAGCCCGGGATGGTCATCAACGACCGCGGCTTTGACGAGGGCGACTTTGGCACGCCGGAGCGCGACTACCAGCAGCGCGCGACGGACGGCGTCGTGCGCTTCAGCCGTCCGACAGAGGCCTGCAACTCGGTCGGCACGCAAAGCTGGGGCTACCGGCAGGACGAGGACTACTATTCGGCCGAGTTTCTGACGGCCGGGATCGACGCGACCATGGCCAAGGGCGGCCACTACCTGCTGAATGTCGGTCCGGATGCGGCCGGCCGCATCCCCGCACGAGCGGCGGAAATCGTCACCGCGGTTGGCGCCTGGTACCGGGCGGTGCGCGAGGCGTTCGGCGACGCGCAACCGGCCACCGGCCTGACAGACTCCCGCGACGTGCTGCTCACGCGCCGCGATGCCATGCTGTACGTGCACCTGCAGCCACCCGTCAAAGCCGACGCCATCGTCCTGCCGGGTATCTCGCAAGCCCCCGTTCGCGCGGTACTGCTGAATACCGGTGAGACGCTCCGCACCAGCACGGCCGTGTTGCCAAGCTACTGGCAATCCGGGACTCACACCCTGACCATCCGGAACCTGCCGCGGCACCTGTTGGCTGGGCCCGTGCTGGTGATCCGGCTCGAGTTCGATCAGCCACTCGCACCGGACTCCCACACCGCTGCCGCCGCGTTCAAAGGATGAATGCCGTGACTGCCTCCAGCTTCAACGTGACGGATTTCGGGGCGACTGGCGACGGCCGGACGCTGAACACGGCTGCGATTCAGGCGGCGGTGGACGCCTGCGCGGCGATCGGCGGCGGCCGGGTGGTGGTGCCGGCGGGCACCTTCGTCAGCGGTCCGATCTTCCTCACGAGCCACATTGAGTTCCACCTCGGCGCCGGGGCCGTGCTGCAGGGCAGCCGGAACATGGATGACTACCCGCTGGTGGATGTGTCGACGCACGGCCACCGGATCCGGGCGTTTCGCGCCTCGTTGCTGACGGCCATCCAGGCCGAGGGCGTCGCCGTCACCGGCCTCGGCACGCTCGACGGCCAGGGCCAGGTCTGGTGGGACGAGATCGACGCCGGACGGGGCGGGGCCCGGCCGGTGCTGGTGTACTTTCTGGATTGCGAACGGGTGCTGCTGGAGGGGGTCCAGCTGCTGAACTCGCCCTGCTGGACGGTGCTGCCGCTCCTGTGCCGCAACGTGTCCATCCGGGGCCTCACGATCCAAAACCCTTGGAAACCCTATCACAACTGCGACGGCATCGATATCCACTCCTGCCGGGGGGTCCGCGTCTCGGATTGCCATATCGACACCGGCGACGATGGCATCTGTCTGAAGTCCCTCCCGGACTGGTTCGTGTCAGCCGGCGGCGTGTCCGCGAGCGGCGCCGGACGGGTAGACTACAGCCAGCCCCGCATCCCCTGCGAAAACGTGGTCATCGAGAACTGCATCGTCACGCACGCGCACAGCGGCGTAGCCATCTGGGCCGAGGTGATCGGCGGGCTGCGCAACGTGGCCGTGACCAACTGCGTGTTCGACGGCACGCGAACGGGCATCCAGTTCGCCCGCTACCCGTGGCCGGGCGGGTTTGTCCGGGACTGCACCATCGACAACATCGTCATGCGCCGGGTCGAATGCGGCATCCAGATGTCGTCGCAGCTGTTCCCCTGGGACAAACTCAACGATGGGCCCGAGCCGGAGACGACACCGGACATTGGCCGCATCCGCATCAGCAACATCACCGGCACGCAGGTAATGGTAGCCTGCGAGATGTATGGCATGGCGACGAACCCGGTGCACGACATTGATTTCAGCAACATCCGCATGGACTCCAACCTGGGTTTCAACCTGCGCCACGTGCGCAACGTGTCCTTCGACCACGTCACCGTGACGTGCCAGAACGTGCCACTGGTGGTCAAGGACGCGGTGAACGTGGAGTTCCACCGCTTCAACGCGACCGTCTCCTCGCCGGCCATCCCGATGATCGAGGTCGAGCGCGTGCGTGAGGGCTGGGTGCATGGCTGCACGGCGGCGCCTGGCACGAGCGTTTTTCTGGGCGAGGTGGGGGCAGAGAACGAGGTGCTGCTGGAGAACAACCGTCTGGGACACGCGAAGCAGGCGCGGGCAGCGGTACAGGCCGAGAATGCCTGGAACCTCTGTTCGCACGCCTACAGCGGCAGCCGCTGGATCCGCGACTCCGGCGACCGCAACACGTGGCTACCGCTGCCCGCCGTTGTCGGCCAGTTCGTCCGCGACCGCTGGACTCGGGAGCAGGTGGACCGCATCTATTCCATCTCACGCGTCGAGGCCAATTCCCGGCCTGGCGCCGAAGTCGCAGGCGGAGACGAACGTCGGCGCCTGTACCTGATCGAGGCGCACGACATGCTCGAGCGTCTCGTGGTCTTCGAGGACGGGGAGCTGCTGCGGACAGTCCACGACGTGGAGTTCCACGCCCATACATGGCCGGGATTGTGATGCAATAAAGGAGACTGGCATGACGGTACGTGTTGGCGTTTATCTTGCGATCTTCTGGGCGATGCAGGTCATTGCCCAGCTCTTTTTCAAGTGGGGAAGTGGATCGGGACCGCGCTTCATCTGGGGGTTCCTGGCCGGCAATCTCTTCGGGTTCTCCAGCATCTGGCTGCTCATGCAGGTCTACAAGGCCATGAATCCGAATGTGGCCCTCGGCATCGCCACGGGCGGCGCCTTCCTGCTCAGCCAGCTCGCGGTTATGCTCGTGTTCAAGTCGAACCTGACGCTGCTTCAATGGGCCGGCATCCTGGCAATCGTGGCAGGAATGGTCGCGGTAGCCGGCGGGACCCGCAGCGGCGATATCGAACCGGCCCCCGCGGACGAGACGACGGTCAGTCCGTAGGGGCGGGTCAGGCCCTTGACCCGCCCCTCTTGAGCGCGGCCGGCAAGACGATTGGCCATTCTCCTTGACGCCTCGTGTTTCCATGACAACGACGGTAACGGGAAAACACCAAATCACCATCCCCGCCTCGCTGGCAACGGCTTACGATCTCAAGCCGGGCAGCCGCATCGAGTGGTTGGCCGGGGACGTCCCCGATGAGATCCGTTGTCGAATCGTCCCGGCCCCAAGCACGTTGGCCGCCACGCTGCGTGGCGCCGGACGCCGGCATCTCCGCAAGGGGCGCCGCCATCCGCTGGTGGCGCTGCAGGTCGACCGCGAACAGGACGAGAAGAAAAGGGACTGAAGCGGCCCGTGTCCACCGCCAGTACACTCGCGATCTCTGCGCTTTCATCCCAGTTGATGAATCCGCCGGTGCGAGGAGGACGATGTGGTGCTGGCCAGCGACACGGTCGCGGCGGTGCACTCCGTCAAGGCCGGCCCGCGCACCCTGCACCTGCCCTCGCCGCGGCCGGTGTGGGACCTGCTGAGCGGCAGGAAGCTGGGAGACGCCCTGACGCGCATCGACGTGACGATCGCGCCGCCGGAGACCCGGATCTACTACTTCGGCGAGCAGGCACCCGAAGCCATGGACGAGCCTACCGCGCGGCGGCACCGCGAACACACGTTGGGGTAACTGCTCTTGGATGTCCGGGTTGTCTGTCGTGCTCGTCCTCGTCGTCGTCCTCGGGAGTCGAGGACGAGGACGAGCAGGATTGAGCGCACGAGTCGGCGGACGATTACGGATTGCGAGGGGAGGCTCTCAATCGTCCACCGTAATCGTCGCCCGTGATCGTAAACCGAAGTTACGGACGAGACCGGTCCAGGCCCAGGTCGCCGCGCAATGCGCGGAAGCGGTCGCGGTAGCGTCCGTCGCGCGGGTTCCGCATGTCCTCTGGCAGCAGGAACATCCCGCCGCCGTGCCATTTCTGCCCGGTTTCCAGGAAGGCCGCCAGACTGCGCTGGAGTGAGGTCTGGCGCGGCAGTGTGGCGGGGTCGGCCGTAGCCGTGTCCTGAAGAAACACGAACCAGAGGCCGCCGGGGGATGGCGCCACGGGATAGAGGTGTACGGCGCGCTGGAAGCGCGCCGGATTGCTTGCCGGCAACAGCTCCGCCAGGCGCGGGTCCATGAACCAGGTGCTGACCACCAGGGCCGCGAAGGGTTGGCCGGCGTGGTGGCGCGCGAAGAACTCCAGCGCCTGCCGGAAGCTCGACACCAGGGCATCCCACGCCATGCCGCCGCCGGCCGGGATGTGCAAGTCCAGCACGGTCGAGCCCTTGCTGAAGACGGGCGTCCAGAGCGCACGGTCGAGACGCACCGGCACGCGAACGATCCGTCCGGCCGGATCGACGGGAAAACCGGAAACGGCGTTCGGCGTCTCCTCCAGACGGGTCGTCCAGCCCTCCGCGGCTGGCGCCTCGCCGGCCAGCTGCAACCCGTCCTCGGCCACGCGGGTGCCGTCCTCCGCCAGCGCGACCACCTGGCCGTCGGTCGCGCGCCGCCAGACGCTGACACCGCCGCCGTAGGGATGCAACTGGTATTCGAACCGGCCGAGACGCACATAGGGCTGCACCAGGTAGGTCGCAAGCCACACGACCTGATTCTCGTATAGCCCCGGCAGGCCCCTGCCGCGGAGATGGTTGCCTTCGTACGAGTCGATCTGCTGTAGCGTCTGCTCGGTCACCGCGTGCGGATACCCGAGACGTGCGTGCCAAGCGGCCAGACGCGGCGCAAACTCCAGGGCCAACAGCTCATAGAACATGCCGGCCTGATCCCCCAGGCGACTGACCAGCGACGGCGCCCCCCACGGCGAGCCATGCTCCGGCCGGACGAAGATGCGCCAATGCAGGTACCAGGCGAAGCGGCGCAGCGCCGGATCGCCGGCGATGGTTGCCGCCACCGTCGCCAACAGGGAGTCGCGCGCCGGTGGCAGGCCAACGGCCGCGCGGCGGGCGGGCAGCGCGCCGGGCTCGAGAAACGCCAACGGTCCGGCCGGCAGCTCCGCCAGGGCCTCGTCCCAGTGCGCCGGGTTACCGCCATAGGCCGCGGGTTCGCGGATTGCGTCCAGTACGGCTTGCGCAGTCATCACGTCATTCATGTTGCACCCATGATGGCCCAAGGCGGGTCCCACCCGCAACCAAACACGTGCGCGCAACCAATAATTCTCAGCGAAGCCGCCTGCATCGCGCGCGGTAACGACCCTCGCGTGTTTCGTGCTCTTGACCCTGCGCTGGCGGCTCGGCAGGAGCCTCGCCCTCCCGGA
>CAZZCT010000026.1:12782-37788 GCA_964652365.1 uncultured Lentisphaerales bacterium | reverse complement strand
TCGGCCGCGCCGGACTTCTGCCAGCGGGCGATGAACGCGGCGGGGTCGCTGGGGCTGTGCGGGGCGGTGCTCGGTTCCATGGGGACCAACGCGGATGTACGTGAGAATGGGTGTCAGTGTACGGCCGGGCCGGTGGAGCGGCAAGCGCGTTCGATGGAGCGAAGCGGTCCTCGTTCTTGACCGAGGTGTTGATTTTCGCGCTTATAATAGAAGGAGGTCGTATGGACACGCATGCCAGGTGAATGAAGTTGTCCGCGAGCCGACGCCGGGCGCGGGGAAACCGGTTTCAGGCGGCGGCATCCGACCAAATCCAACCTGTTTCGGCCGTTGCGCGGTAGGGGCGGGTCAGGCCCTTGACCCGCCCGCCGGGCGCCCCAAGGGCCTGGGGCGCCCCTACTACGGGGAAGCGGCCCATTGGTGCACTGCTCGTACGCGAAGCATGGAGAGGCGACCTTGCGTGCCGCGCCGGAGCAAGGCGAAGGCGGGTGTCGCCCGGGCTCGGCCGGCTCCACCGCGCCAGCCTCAGCCGCGCAATCCTGTCAATCCTGTTAATCCTGTCAAAGAAGCTGTTCGGCCTTCCGACCTTCCCGCTTTCCTGAGTTCCAGATTTGTCCCCCGCCTCTACGCGAGCCATGCTTCCGCGTCTTCGCCGACCAAGTGTTGATTTTCGTGGTGATACAGAAGGGTGGTGTATGGACACGCATGCGAAGCAGCCGACGAAGGCCGCCGAGCCCACGGCGGACGTGGCGCTGTGTGACCGGACCGTTGCCGCTACGCCGAGGGAAATCAGCGCCATGACCGCCCGCCAACGCTTGAAAATGCCCTTGTTCCTGGGCCGGCCGTCTGCCATCCTTGGCATTCACCTGACGGGCACGTTTCCTGCTTCCGGGAAGCGCTGTTGCCAACGGTCCGCGGCGGGGTGTTGAGGAGCCGCGGCATTGGCCTGCACTGGCGCATCAGACGGGAAGATGCGTCATCGCCTTCGATATTCCACCGCAGAAAGGTCAACCGATTATGAAGAATGAGATCCAGGACATGGCGGTGATTGAGCAGTGTCAGGCAGACTACACTCGCATTCATCAGGAGATGGGCAAGGTGATTGTCGGCCAGAATGCCGTGATCGACGACATTCTGATGGCGCTGTTCTGCGACGCGCACATCCTGCTGGTCGGTGTGCCGGGGCTGGCCAAGACGCTGATGATCTCGACCCTGGCGCGGGTCCTGTCGCTCAACTTCAACCGCGTACAGTTCACCCCGGACCTGCTTCCGGGCGACATCACCGGCACCGAGGTGATCGAGGAGGACCGGGCGACCGGCCGGCGCGAGTTCCGCTTTGTGAGCGGTCCGGTCTTCACCAACCTGCTGTTGGCCGACGAGATCAACCGCACGCCGCCCAAGACGCAGTCGGCCTTGTTGCAGGCCATGCAGGAGCGCGAGGTGTCGATCGGACGCAAGACCATGAAGCTCGACCGGCCCTTTCTGGTGATGGCCACGCAGAACCCGCTTGAGCAGGAGGGGACCTATCCGCTGCCGGAGGCCCAGCTGGACCGCTTCATGTTCAACACCTTTGTCGACTATCCGAGCGATGCGGAGCTGGTCAGCATTGTCGAGATGACCACGGGCGTGCAGGCCGATCCGCTGCAGACGGTCACCGACGCGCAGACGATTCTGCGCATCCAGCAGGTCGTGCGCCGGATCCCGATCGCGCGGCCGGTGGTGGACTACCTGGTACGACTTTCGGTCGCGACGCGGCCGGACCATCCCAGCTCGCCGCCCTTCATAAAGGACTTTGTCAGTTGGGGCTGCGGGCCGCGGGCCGCCCAGTACCTGGCGCTCGGGGCCAAGGCGCACGCGGTGCTGCATGGCCAACCACATGCCTCGATCGAGGGGGTGCGCGCCGTGGCGCGCAGCGTGTTGCGGCACCGCATGGCGCTGAACTTCAGCGGTCGTGCCGAGGGCTATGACACCATGAAGCTCGTGGGGCTGCTGCTGGAGAAGGTGCCGGCCGACGTCGGGTGAACAGGAATTCGCTGGCATGGCAGACACGACCACCACCACCTCCCCGGCCGGGCCGGCGCTCGATCCGGCCCTGCTGCAGCGCCTCAAGGGCATTGAGCTGAAGTCGCGCTTCCTGGTGCGGGGGCTCTTCAACAGCCGCCATCGGACGGGCGATTTCGGCAGCAGCACCGAGTTCGTCGAGCACCGCGAGTACCGGCGTGGCGACGAACTGCGGCAGGTGGACTGGCGCGTATACGGGCGCACGAACCGCTTCTTCGTGAAGGTTCACGAGATGGAAGCCAACATGCGCGTCTATCTCGTGCTCGACACCTCGGACTCGATGCGCGTGCCGCCGCCGCGCGGCCTGCCCGGCAAGCTCGAACTGGCCAGCGTCGTGGCCGGCGCCCTGGCCATCATGGCCTCGGGGCAGCAGGACGCCGTCGGCCTCTACTGCATCGGCGATCGCATCGAGGAGCGCATCCCCGCCCGGCAGGGCGAACAGCACCGCCACGAAATCCTGCGGCACCTGGGCGCCCCGCGCGGCAGCGGCGGCGGCGGCTTCGGGAAGCGGCTGCTCGAGGCCGGCGCGCAGGCCGGCACGCGCTGCCTGCTGTTCGTGCTGACCGACGCCCTCGACGACCTGGACGAACTGGCCGTGGCGCTGCGGCAGCTCCGCGAGCGCCAGCAGGATGTGACCCTGATCCGCATCTTCGACCGGCGCGAGCTCGACTTCCCGTTCGAACAGATGACCGAGTTCCGGCATCCCGAGTCCGGCGAACGCGTGATCGGCAACCCCGTCCTGCTGCGCGAACGCTACCGGCAGCGGCTGGCCGCGCACCGGGAACAGGTCCGCGGCATCTGCCGCAAGGCGCAGGCCGACCTGCTCGAACTCGACACCGCCGGCGACCTGACGCAGTTGCTAACCGTGCATTTCATCCGCCGGCTGACCGAGGGGATGGCCCGATGCTGAACCCGCTGATGCTTTTCGGGCTGCTCGGACTGGCGGTGCCAGTGGTGATCCACCTGATCCAGCGGCAGCGCCTGCGTCCGCAACCGCTGGCGACCCTGGCGTTTCTGGACCGCGAGGACACCGCGAATGCCTTTGCGCCCGTGCCGAAGGACCTCCTGCAGCTTCTCCTGCGGCTCCTGCTGATGGCGTGTTTCATCCTGCTCATGTCCCGCCTAGTCGGCTGCGGCCGCACGCCCGGCCCGCGCACCATGACCGTGGTGCTGGATCAATCGCTCGGTATGCAGCAGGTCGGGCCCGACGGGTGCTCGCTCTTCGAGACGTCGCGCGCACAGATTCTCGCGTTAATCGAGGCCCTGCGGCCCGAGGACCGGATGAGCCTGGTGCTGGTGGGTGACCGCACCACGGTCGAAACCGGCTTTCTCTCCGATCGCGCCCGCCTGCGGGCCACGGCCGAAAGCTGCGTGGTCAGCGACGGCGGCGGGCTCGGCCTGGTGCCGGCGATCCGCGCGGCGGTCGACCAACTGCGCGGCCGCCGCGACGTGAACGCGGCCGTGCTGGTCTTCTCGGGCCATCGCCGCGGCCACTACGAGCACGCCCTGGCCGAGGCCCGGCAGGCGGGACGCGACGAGAACCGGACGCAGGCCTTTCGCCGCCGGCTCGAGCGCGGGCGCGTGCAACTCGTCTTCGTCGCGCCGGCCGCGCCGCCCGGCGACAACCTGGCAATCGAGTCGGGCGCCTTCACCCCGCCGCAGGTATTCCTCGGCAGCAGCGCCCGTTTCAGCGCGCGGGTGCACAACTACGCCACCAACGCGCAGACCGCGCAGTTGACCTTCTTCGAGGACGGCCGCGGAGGCGGTCGCCGCGCGGTCACCGTCGCGCCCGACGAGACGGTCACCGTTGACCTCGTGCACGTCTTCGAATCGCCCGTGGACGCCGCCTGCCAGGTCGAACTGGGCGAGGATGGTCTGCCCGGCGACAACCGCTTCCACCTGCCGATGCGCATGCGGGACCGGCGGCAGGTGCTGCTGGTGACGCCGCACGCCGAGGAAGCGGGCGACAGCCTGGCGTTGCGCGCGCGCGGGGCAGACCTCTTCTTCTATGCACTCAATCCCGGCGAGGCACTCGGCCGCGGGGCCGGCACGTTCGTCACGGTGCGGCGCGTCACGCCGGCGGCGCTCGAACAGCTTTCGCTGCCCTTCTATGCGGCGGTCGTCTTCTACGGCGTGGATCTGCTGAGTGCCCGTGCGCAGGCCGATCTCGCGGCCTACGTGGACAATGGCGGCGGTCTCTACCTGATTCCGGGCGACGGGATCGGGCCCGCCCGCTTCAACCAGGCGTTCGCCTCCGTGCTCGGCAGTTTCGCACTGGGCCAGGAAGTGGTTCACGATCCGGGGCTGCCCCTGGAGACGCGCGAGACGCGCCTGGATGATCCGCTGCTGGCGCCTCTGGGCGGCGGCGAATGGGGCGACGTGCGGTCGGTCAGCTTCCGGCGCTACCACGGCGTGGATACGGCGGGCGATGCGCGCGTGCTGCTGCGTGCCGGCAACGACGATCCGCTGGCGGTACGCCTGGCACGCGGACGCGGACAGGTGTTCGTGCAGCTTTTCAGTTGCTCGCTGGCCGCCGGTTCGCTGCCGCGCAGTTCGGCCTTTGTGCCGATGGTTCAGACCGTGCTGGGAGCTCTGCGCCCGGCCTCGGCCGACGATCGCTCCGAGAGCCTGCGCGTGGGTGAGGCCCTGCGGCTGCCGGTGCCGGCCTGGCGCGGGTTGGACGGCCCGGGCGAACTGGCGGGCATCGTGACCAACCGGCTGGCGGTGCAGGCGGACGGGGAGACCCCGTACGTCCGCGTCGATGGCCTGCTGCACGCGGGCGCCTACGCCCTGACGCATCCGGGTCATCACAGCGGCCGCCGGCGCTGGGTGACCGTCAATCCGGTGGCCGGCGAGTCCGACCTCACGCCGCTCGGCGCCGACGAGCAGGCTTTGCTCTTCGGCACGCGCCGGTTCGCACAGGTGCCGGCCCAGGAGCTGGCGGACGTCTTTGCCCAGCGCCGCGAACTTGCCGGCTGGATGCTGGCCCTGCTGCTGCCGGCCTTTGTCGCGGAGGCGCTGGCCGGTGCCTGGCAGTCCCGACGGCGGCCGCCGTCTCAGCCCCGGCGCGGGCAGCAGGAGCGTGCGGCATGATCACCACGGCCTTGCGCCTCCTGGGCCTGGAAAGCGGTACGCGGGTCGCGGAGATCGTCTTCGCGCGGTGGGTCACGAGTCCGCTGGCTGCGCCGGCCCTCTTCTACGCGGTCCTGGTCGCGTCGCTGGCCCTGGCCGCCACCAGCCTGCTGCCCTGGATCAACATGCGCCGCCGCGTCCGGGCCCTGACGTTTCTGGCGCGGCTGGGGCTGGGCGCACTCCTGCTGGTTGTGCTGTCGGGCCTCACGTGGCAGGTGCGCCTGCGCATCCGCGAGCGGCCCAACTGGGTCGTGCTGCTCGACGACTCGGGCTCGATGACCGTGCGCGATGCCGGCGGGCGCTCGCGGTTCGAGGCCGCCCTCGATGACCTGCGCCGCATTCGCAGCGCGGTCGGGAATCGGGCGGATTTGCAGGTCACGACCTTCAGCGGTCAGCCCCTGGGCGAGGTTCCCGGCCTGGGGCCGACGCTCTTTCAGGCGGCCGTGGCGCGCGAGGCGCTGGCCCGGGCGCATCCCGACACGCTGCTGATCCTGACCGACGGCCGCGACTCCCAAGGACGCGACCTGCAGGAACTCGGCGGCGACCTGCGGCTGCGCGAGATTGCCTGCGGCATCCGGGTGCATGGCCGCGAGCAGCCACCCGTCTATGCCGGCATCGCGGCGCGTCCGGACCGCACCATCCTCCGGCTGGGCGAGGAACTCCGCATTGTCGGCGAGGTCAGCGGCGACACGGCCGCGGGCGACCGCGTGGTGCGCGTCCTCGAGGATGGCCGCGAGATCCGGCGCGTCACGATTCTCGAAGGCGATGCCGGCCGCTTCGAGGTGCGCCACAAGCCCGAGCAGGCCGGCCGGCGCGTCTACCGCATCGAGCGCGAGGTCGCCGATCCGACGGCCCATCGCAACGAGGTCCGTTTCGCGGTGGACGTGGTCGAGGAGCGCATCCAGGTGCTGCTGCTCGAAGGCTATCCGCGCTTCGAGTTCAAGATTGTGAAGGCGGTGTTGGAAGTGGACCCGCTGGTCCAGCTCGTGAGCGTGACGCACATCCCCGGCGGCGGCGTCTATGTGCAGGGCGAGCCGCTGCACGAGAACGCCGAACAGGGGTTGATCGCCTCGCAAGCGGACCTCTTCAAGTACGACGTGATCGTGCTGCAGGACGTGCCGCGCAGCTACTTCCGCGCGGGCGGCGATACGACCGAGAGCCGCCTGCAGAACCTCGTGCAGTTTGTGCTCAAACGCGGCGGCGGGCTGTTCGTCAAGGGCGGTCTGGACGTCTTCCGCGCCGGCGACTACGAGCACAGCGCCCTGGCGCCGATCCTGCCATTCGATCTGTCCGATGCCTGGAGTGCGCAGTCGCAGTTCGAAGGGCTGTTCTTCGTGAACATCGTACCCGAGGCCTACCGCCATCCGCTGCTGCAACTGCTCCCCGATCCGGTCGAGAACCGCGCGCGGCTCGATGCCCTGCGCGAACTGGACGGGGCCAACAATGTCGGCCGGCTCAAACCCATGGCGGTTCCGTTGATGACGCGCCTGCGTCCTGCCCCCGCCGGTGCGGCCGCGCCCGCCGAGCTGCCGATTCTCGCGGAGATGGCGGTGGGTGAGGGACGCGTGCTGGCGGCGGCGGTTGATACCCTGTGGCGCTGGCAGTTGCAGGCCGACTTTGACGATCCGCCGCTGACGATGCTGCTGGCCAACGCCGTGCGCCACCTGGCTCCGCCGCCCGGCCGCCGCCCCGGTGAGCCCAACGTGGTCCTGCCAGACGGAATACCACAGGTGGGGCAGGTGGTGACGCTGACCACCGAGCTGCGCGACCGCAACTACGATCCGATTCGCGAAGCCGACCTGGAGGTGACCATCACCCGGCCGGATGGCTCCGCGCACCGCCTGCTGCCCCGCGATCTCCTGGAGGAGCCCGGCATCTATCACTACCAGGTGCCGGTCGATCAGCCCGGGCTGTACCGCGCCACGGCCCGCCACGGCCGGCAGGTCTCGACCCGCGAGTTCTATGCCGGCGCCTCCGCGGGCGAGTTCGCCGACCTGACAGCCGACCGCCCCGCGATGGCGCGGTTCGCCGCAGCCGCCGGCGGCGAACAGATTGAAGACCTGGACGCCTGGCTGCGCCAGGCCGAGTTGCAGGCCGCGCCGCGCGTGGTCGATCGCGACCTGGAAGTGTGGAACAGCCCCCTGGCGCTGCTGCTGTTCCTGGGTCTGATCAGTTTTGACTGCTACGTGCGCAAGCGGAACGGACTGGCATGACGAAGCGGAAACAGGTGTGCGATGGATGACCGCACGCAGATCGAGGCGCGGTTGCGGCGCTTTTCCGCCGCCCGCCGCCACGTGCTGAACGCGACGCTGGCCTACCGGTTGGGCGTCCGTGCGGCCGTGGCCGGCGCGGTCGCGATTCCGCTGCTGAGCGGCTGGATCACGTCGCCGTATGTCAATGCGCTGCTGTCGCTGGCGCTGGTCGTGACGCTGCTGGTCCTGGCGGTCACCGGGTGGCGGCGCGCGGCGCGCTTTCGTTCCGTCCTGCACGAGGCCTTTGCCTTCGAGGCGCTGGAAGGCGACCTGAACAGCCGGTTGGTGAGCGCGCTGGACTTCCTGCAGCGCGGGCTCGACACGCCGCTGACGCAGGTGGTGGTCGGCCGGGCGACGGACGATCTCGCCCGCGCGGCCGAGGCCAGGCTGGACCGCGCGCCGCGCAACCGGTGGCGCCGGCGCTTTGGCGTGGTGCTGGTGCCGCTCGTGCTGGCGGCGGCGAATCCCTGGTGCGGCCTCTCCCGTAGCATACCCACGGTCCGCGATGCCTGGCTGGCCGTGTTTGACGTCCTCTTTCCCGTGCGCTACGAGCGGTTGCCGGCCGGGGCCCGCACGGTCGCCCGGATCGGCGAGCCGGTTGAGGTCGGCCTGCGCTTCCTGGCGCGCGCGCCGCGGGTGGTGGAACTCGTGGTGGCGGATGGCGACCAGACGGTTCGCACCCGGCTGCAGGCCGATGCGGCCGGCCGCTTTGCCACGAATCTGACCCGCGCGGTGGAGACCGAACTGGCCGTGTCGTTCGCCTTCGGCGCGCGCGAGCTGCCGCCGTGCACGGTGGTCTTTACCACCGAGCCGGAACTGCTCAACATGCAGGCCGAGCTGATCTATCCGGGCTACACGCGCATGGTGCCCCGCAACCTTGAAGGGATCCAGACGCGCCTGGCCGCGCTGGCCGGCACGCGCATGACCCTCGGCTTCACCTTCTCGAAGCCGCTGCGCGCCGCCACGATCGCCTGGGAGGACGGCGAGACGCTGCCTCTGGAGGCGGTCGGCCGCTTCGCCACCGTCAGCCTGATGCACACCCGCGGGCGGCGGGCAACCCTCCAGGTGGTCGACCAGCACGGGTGGTCGCCGCGCGTGGCGCCCGCGATCGAATTCGCGCTGCAGCGCGACGAGCCGCCGCGCCTGTTTGTTCCCGGTCACCTTGGCGAGGACATGCCGATGGTCGGAGACGCCGTCGCGCTGTTCGGCTTCGGCGTGCGGGCGGAAGACGATTTCGGCATCACGCGCTGCGTTCTGACGTGGCGCCAGAGCACGGTCGACAACCCCACCCAGATCGTCCGGGAGGGCGAGATCGAGCGGTTGGTCTCCCCGGTCCAACGCCGCGCCGTGACCGCCTTCGAGACGATCTTCGAGGGCCTGGCGCTGTCGCCCGGCGACCGGATCAGCCTGGAACTGGCCGCCTTCGACAACCGCGCGCCGACGCCTCAGGTCACGCGCGCGCGGCCGCTGTCGTTCTTTGTGCACCAGGACGATCTGGGCGGGTTGTCGCTGGCCGACCTGGGCTTCGGCGGCGGCGCCAGCGCGCGGCGGGGACGCATCGCGCGCGCCAAGCGCTCGACCACGGTCAAGGAACCGGACGCCGTGCGGACCGTGGAGCAGCTGCGGGTGGATTGGGACGCGCCGATCGATGCGCCGGTCGTGGCGCCGGCGGTTCGCGGCGAACACGGACAGGCCGCGCGGGACTACTTCCGGCTGCTGTCCGACGTGGCCTTTGAAACAGAGGACGGGACGCGCGCGCCATGAAGATCCTACCAGCCCATCCACGAGATCCCCGCCGCGCGGCCGCCTGGCCCGCCGCCCTGCGGTTGCTGCTGTGCGCCGGCCTTGCGCTGGCCGCCGCAGTCGCCCGGGCCGCGGACGCGGCCCCCGCGCTGGCGGGCGAGATCACCGTCGAGCTGGTGACCAACTTCGACGACCACACCCTGGTCAGCGATCGCGAGCAGTTTCTCCCCGTCACCGAGCCCATTCTGGAGCGCGACGGGCGCGCGTCGGGCCAGGTGGCCACGCTGGGCGAGGACGCCTGCCTGTGGGTGCGCAATGCGCACGTCGACGGCCGCTTCTTCTTCGAACGCTACTACCAGGGCAAGTACATCGGGCGCGAGGCGCGCCTGACCGTCGGCGCCGCCGAACTGGGCGTGGGCGAGCACCGCATCGAGCCCGGCGCGCACCGGTTCACGCTGGCCGCTGACGCCACGCTGCAGACGGACGATCCCGAGATCCGCATCGAAGGCCGCACGGTGCGCTTACGGCTGCACCGCGTGACGATCTACGCCGTCGATGGCGCGCGCGCGGGCCCGGCGGCGTTCCGCAAGGTACCGGCCGAACTGGGCGTGCTCGCCCTCGCGCCCGACTACCGGCTCAATCCCGCCGACCTGCCGGATCCGACCAAGCCCTTCAATCCGCGGACTGACCAGGCCCAGGCACCCGCGGCGCGGGCGCCGCTGATGAACGTGGTCAGCCACCAGAAGACCTTCTATCCGCTGAGCATCTGGCTGCCGTCCAACCGCGAAGGGCAGGGCTACGTGCTGTTTCCGAGCTGGCAGACGTTCCACGTGCGGCCCGACGGCACCGTCGCCTTCCCCGACGCGGCGCCGGTCGTGCCGGGTGTGACGGCCGAAGGCGGCGAGATCGTGGTGCCGTACCGGCGCTTCAGCGGCCGACTGGCCACGCGGTCGCGCGTGGCCGGCGGCCTTGCCAACGTGCCCCTGGCCGAGCCGATGCAATTGAGCGCCACGCTGGCGCCGCTGCGTTTCCGGGCCGGAACCGCCACTCCGGCGGCGGACTTTTTCCTGCCGGTCGATAACGATTTCAGTTCGCTGCCGTACAAAGCCTTCGTGGCCGACAACACCACCGCCGATCCCGAGGCGGTCCGCCTGCTGGCGCTCGAATGGGCGTCGCCGGTCTTCGAGCGCGGCGGCGAGGCCGAGGTGAGCCTGCGGCTGCTGGAGTCCACCAACCGCCCGGCCCTGCGGCAGCCCACGATCCGCGTGGCCTGTTCGCCCTGCAACCCGTCGCTGCCGACGTGGCGCGACTGGCGCGACCTCGAGGTCCTGGCCTGGCGCAATGACCGGGTCCGGGGTTCGCTGCGCTTCCGCGTGCCGGACCTCGACGCCGACTTCGTCTTCTTCCGCGTGCGTGTCGAGGACGGCGCCTCCGACGAGGCCCTGGCGGCCTTGACCACCGGACTCTGGGCGGAGATGCCGGCCGCGCTGGCCGCCCGCGGCCAGACCGGATCGGCCAGTTTCGCCGGCAACCGCGGGCGCAACGCCTTTGTGGCCGGCGAGGATATCCAGGTGACCGTAACCCTGCGTTCGGCCGCGCCGCGCGCCGCCGGCGAACGCACCGTGGTGCTCCAGCGTCCCGACGGTTCAGAGGAGCTGGCGACCTTCCGCGATACGGGCGCGCCCTGGGTCGCAACCGACCTGCTGCTGCCCGGAGCGCGCGGCGTCGATCTCTGGCCGGGCCGCTACCGCCTGAGCCTGCGCGGCCTGCCGCCCGACGTCGTCTGCCGCGCGTTCGCCTTCGACGTGGTCGGTCGCGACCCCCGCAGCCGCTACCACGTGATCAAGGCCTCCAAGTACACCAAAGGTATGAGCTGGCTCGAGATCAGCCACCTCCGGGGCGAGCCGGTGGACCTCGACCGGGCCATGCGTTCGATCGCGGAGCTCGGGTACAACCGGGTGGACCTGATGACCTACCTGACGCAACGCCACCAGCGCGCCTACACCTGGCGCGAGGAGCTGGCCGAGCAGGACCCACGCCTGCCCTCGCCGGCGAGCGTCTTCACGCCCACGCCCCGCAACCAGATGATGAACGCCTGCGTGCGGGAGCAGCTGCAGTTCTCTGACGTCTGGCTGAGCTACAACGACTTCCACCTGCCGCGCTACATCGAACCGTATGTCCGGGCTTCCGAGCGCTGGATCGCCCGCGAACTGCAGGACCTGCGCTACGCGCCCTCCTTCGACGGCCTGATGCTGTACGACGAAATGTACGAAACCGCGGTCAGCGGGTTGGTCGAGTCGCACCAGAACATCTTCGGCCGCCTGCGGGCGGCCCTGGCGGAGGAGGCGCTCGGACAACCCCCGTCGCGCATCGAGGCCGCCTTCGACCGCTACCTGCGGCGCCCGCCGGGACAGCGCGACCCGGAAGCCCTGCGCGCCTTGATCGGCTACAGCGACTGGCAGCAGAAGGGATGGGCTGCGTACGTGGACCGGATGGTTGCCGTTGGCCGCAACCTGACACCCCATGCGCGCTTCGGCACCTTCAAGCGCACCTTCGGTGCCCCGGACAGCAACAACGACGGCATCGTCCACGGTTACCCGGCCGATTTGTTCCGCAACCTCGACATCATCTCGCACGTGCACTACGCCGACAACAGCACCGGCTGGGTGAACGTCCCGGCCATGGCGCGCCTCCTGCGCACCGGCCAGGACAAGCTGCTGTACATCAACCAACCGTTGACGCACGAGAGCCGCACCCACTGGGACGGGCAGTACACGCGCCTGATGGCCTTTGCGCTGATGGGGCACGGCGCGAACGGTGTCTCCCAGTACGGCCTGGCACACACCTTTGAGGATGGCCCCAACCCCGGCACCCTGCAGGGCCGCGAGACCACGCGCTGGCTCAACGAGAGCCTGCTGCAGCCGTTCGGTGAGTTGATCGACCGCACGCGCGACGGCGACGGCCGCGTTGGCATCGTCAGCACGCTGAACCAGCTCGCCCTGAGCCCGTATAACCCCATTCCCGTGAGCAGCCAGACCGAGGGCCTCTGGATCGCCTGTCACCGGCTGGGCTATCCCGCCACGTTCCTGCGCGAGGAGCACACGGAGGCGCCGTTTGCCGGCTTCGACGTGATCTTCGTGCCGGGCGTGCGCTACGAGCAGCAGCTCGACGAACGCGTGGAGCGGCGGTTGCGCGAGGCGCTGGCTGCCGGCACACGCGTGGTGGTCGAGCAGGGCAGCGCGCTCGACCTGCCCGGCCTGACGCGGCTCGACGACCAGCGGTTCGACTCGGTCTACCTGGGCACCTATTTCCCGACCTGGCTGGACGACGAACTCAACAAGGTTTACGAGAAGACCCAGCCGATCGTCGACTACCTCCGGCCCCGGCTGGAGGCCTGGGGTGTCCGGCCTGCGGCGCGCGGGGCGTTCACGCAAGGGCCCTGCTGGCGCGACGGCGGCGCGCTGCAATACCTGGTGATGGCAAACTTCGACGACCCGGACTACGGCCATGCCGTCAAGCAGATCATGTCCCGGCCGCGCCTGACCAAGCTGTGCGTCGAGGCTCGCCGCGGCCGGGCGGCCTATGACCTGTTGCAGCAGGCCCCGCTCGAACTTCGCCCGGCCGGCACGGCGGGCGGGCGCGAGGAGGTCGAGCTTACACTCGACATGCGGCGCATCCAGGGCGCACTGGTGGCCTTTGCGCCGGAGCCGGTTGCGCAACTGGCGGTCGAGGTCGCGCGCTCGCGCAACCCGGCGCGCGTGCGGCTGGACGGCCGGCTGCATGGCGCCTCGGGCGCGGTCCTGGACGGGGTCTTCCCCACCCGTGTGATTCTGCGGCGCGACGCCTGGACGCAGATCTTTTACCGGGTGATGGGGCCGGGCGCGGTGGTCGAACTGGATTTGCCTCGCGGACCGCGTGAAGGCGTCGTCTCGGTCGAGGTGCGCGAGGCGCTGAGCGGTCAGACCGTTACGGTGGATGTCGGGGTCGATGCCGGCCCCAGCGGCCTCGCCGTACTTGCGTCCGAACAGCCCTTTGTCCCGTATCCTTCCGAGGTCGCCGCCTTCTTCGAGGGCGTGACGAATGTGGTCCTGGCACCGTCGGCCCTGATTGCGGGCGCCGATGCCGTCGCCGAGGCCCTGGCCGGGACGCTGCGTGCGCGCGGGGTCCGGGTGACGATCGCCGACGAACGCACGATCTATCGCGTTCCCGCTCCCGACCCGGCGCTCGAAGACCCCTGCATGGACGGGTACCACTCCTGGCGCGGCGGCGGCAGCGGCCAGCAGGAGACCATCGGGCCTCCGGCGATTGTCGATGCGCCGTTGGTTCTGCTGGGGGGGCGCCGCAGCCTCTTCCTGACCGATCTGCTCGCCGAGTATGGCTGCCTGACCTACCGGCCGCAGGGTAGTCCGGGGCAGCCCGGACGCCCCTCCATCCAGGTGGCGCACCGCGCGTTTCACACCACCTACGATACGCTCTGTCTGGCGGCCAACGACGCGGCCAGTCTGCGGCATGCCGTGGCGGCGTTGGCGACAAAGCCGGCCGCGGCCGCGGCCGCGGCGCCGACCTTCGAGGCCGTGCGCAAGGTTACGAGCGGCGCCGGGACGCCCGCCCGGACCGCCGCCGAGACGCTCGACACGAACGAGCTGGTGATGGACCTCGCCTTCGATGCCGCGACCAACCTGTATGCGATCACGTGGGGTCACGGCGACAACCTCTTCTCCTACGCGCCCGACGGCCGCGAACGCTTTAGTCGCCACCTGCCCGAGATGGGCGCCAACCGGCTGCAGGTCGCCTCGGACCGCGTGCTGGTCCACACCGCGGCCGGCGCCCGCCTGTACCAGTTGACGCTGGCCGGCGAGCCCATCTCACAGGCCCGGCTCAACATGGATCCCGGTTCGGCGCTGGGCTGCGACACCTACCAACTCGCGGAGACCGACTTCCACTACCTGGAGCGCGGCCAGCGCCTGCTACACAACATGGGCGACCGCATGCGCATCCTGGGTCCCGATTACGCCATCCAGGCTGAATGGGTCGGCGAGCCGTTCGAGGACCGCGACGTTGCCGACGAGGTGCTGCGCCGCCGGTTGCACGGCTACGCGCTGAGCCCGGACGGCCTTCGTGTCGCCCAACTCGAAGCCAGTTGGTACTTCACACGGGTTGGGCACAAGGACGAGGAGGTCTTCGACACGCACCTGGTGCTGCGCGACCTCGACGGCCGGCTGTTGCACGCGTTCGACAACATCGACAACGACAAGTCGGTGCGGGCGCGGGTCTGCTGGCCGGCCGACGCCGCCGGTCCCCTGGTGCAGGTGGACAACGACTGGCTGGTGTTCGACGCGCAGTTGAAGCTGCTCGACCGCCGCGTGCTGCCGCCGCCGGATTACGCGCTTGGCGGCGGCCTCAGCCGCCTGATGCGCGACGGGCGCGACCTGGTCTATATTGAGGGGCTCGACCGCGTGCGTGCCCGTTTCGGCCCGTTCGAGGTGATGCCCACCTTCGTTCGGCAGAGCCCGGACGGCGCCCGCATCGCCACGCTGGACGAAACCGGCCGGGTGCAGGTGTTCCGTACGGCCGATGGCGTGCGTGAACACGCCTTTGTGCTGCCGCAGCTCGGCAACGTCCTGCGCTTCACGCCGGATGGCCGTGGACTCGTGGTCGGTGCGATCCGCAGCCGCCTGATGACGTTCGGGCTGGACGGCACCCCGCGCTGGGAGGCCCACCTCGCCGAGGCCAACGATTGGATCGGTGGCGCGATTCCGCTCTACGACGCCGCCTTCCCGGATGGCACCGAGAAGCTCTGGCCGGTGCAGCGCGACCAGCCGGGCGAATTGGACGCGCTGGTGCGGTTGAGCGTCAACCGCCTGCTGGAGGCGCCGGCCACGCCCGCGGGCGGGGGCTGGCAGGGCCAGGTGGCCTGGCAGGCGGCCGGACCGTCAGGCCGGCGCAGCCTGCAGGTCGGGACCAACGCGGTGAGCCAGACGGTTACGGGATTCCTGGGCGAGCATACCACGTGGGTGCTGGAGTTCCATCACCGCGCATCCGGCGCCGCGTCGGCCGGGCTGACCGCCGGGCTGATGACGCAGGCGCGCCATCCGGATGCCTTGGCGCGCACCTTCGAATCCGGCCCGGAGTGGCGCTTCGCGCGCGTCGTGATCAAGAGCGGCGCCGCACCTGAGCAGCTGACGATCGGCTTCGCGGCGACCACGGGCGAGGTGCGGGTGGACGGGGCGAGCTTGCGGCGCATTCGTTTCCCGAGTATCAACCACATGCTCTACCGCCCGTTCCACGACGTGAAGCCCGTCGTGCTCGAGAACCCGCTCTACGCCTCGCTGTACGATCCCTTCGGCGCCCTGCGCGAGGAGGCGCCGAACCGCGTGGTCGTGCCGCCGATCCTCACGGGCGCGCTGAACCTGCTGGAATCGGCCTATCTCCAGAACGGCCGCATCAACGAACTCAGCAGCCACTGGTACATCCAGCCCTTCGGTTGGGACAGCGCCTCGCGGGCCTCGCTCGGGCTGGGCGAGCCGCGCTGGATCTCGATGCTGGCGCTCTACTTCAACGCCTACGACGCGGCGAACGTGACGCCGCACTTCGACGTGCTGGCCGAGGACCTCCAGACCGGCCGTGAGGTGCTGGTCGCCCGCGTCCGCCACAACGCACAGCTGATGCGGCTGGTGACCTTCCCCCCCGTGCACACCAGTCTGGTGACCATCCGGCTGGTGAACTCGATCGCGCGGCTGCGCACGCTGACCGAGATCGAAGCCTACGGGCCGCTGTCGGGACACGATGCCAAGCCCGCGTTTCTCGACCCCGAGGGGCAGAATACCTACATGGGCGACTTCACCCGCGTGGACAAGCGCGTCAAGACGCTCGCCAAGGGCTACGGGCCGCCGGACGTCCGCACGCTCGGCCATGGGGCCGGCGAGCGCCTCTGGCAGGTTCCGGTCGGGCTGCCGCTGATCGATTCCCAGGGCGCCCACCTGCCGCGGGCGTTCGGCGTCAACCAGGGCTTTGACCTCCTGAACCCCGCCAAGGACCTCTACTGGCACCGGCCCGGCGGCCTGGGCTACACGCCCTATGGGACGCTCTATGCCGGACTGATCCTGCGCGCCGGCCTCGACGGCCAGCTCTCCTGCATCGCGCCGAGCAGCGGACAGGCTCTGTGGCGCACGACCCTGGGAACGCGCCTGTTTGGCGGGCCCGTGGCACTGGGTGACGACCTGCTGGTGGCCAATGATACCGGCCGGGTCTACCGGGTTGACCTGGCCGACGGCGGGATCCTCGGCGAAGCCCCGCTGCCGGGCGGCGTGCGCGGGTCGCCCGCGACCGACGGCGAGCGCCTCTACCTGATCACACACGAGGACGGCGGGCTGCATGCGTACGGCGTGAACGACCTGGCGCGGCGGTGGAGCGTGCCCGTGGCGCCCTGGACCGACAGCACACCCGCCGTGTACGAAGGGGTCGTCTACCTGGCCGACCAGCAGGGCGCCGCCCGCGCGGTGGATGCCGCCACCGGCACGGTGCGCTGGACGCGCGCGCTGGGCCAGGAGTTCAGCCGCTGCCCGGTGGTGGTGCCGGAGGCCGCGCTGCCGGCGGGCGTGGCGCCGGTCGTGATCTTCGGCTGCCGCGGCGGGAAACTCGCGGTGCTGGACCGCGCCACCGGTGCCGAACGCTGGTCGCGCGTGGTGCGCTCGCGTTTCGACTATGAGCCGGTGGTGCTGGGCGATCGGATCCTGTACGAGGACCATGGCGAGGCGATGCTCGCTTCGCTGCGCGATGGCCAGGCGGAGCCCTTAGCCTGGTCCGGTACGGTGCGCAAAGAGTTCCAGACGCAGACCTGGAAGATGGGCAGCCCGCAGTTTTCCATCGGCTACTACCAGGGGCGGCTGGTGGTGGTGCCGCGCAATGAGCACGATGTGCTGCAGCGGAACTACTTCTGGCACCACCAGGGGGGCACCTACGTGGTGCTCTCGCCCGAATCGGCCGACGGCGGCTCAGCCGGAGAAGGGAGCCGGCCATGAAGCGACAGTCTGCCGGGATTTGGGTTGTCGGCGCGGCGCTGACCGGATTTGCCGGTCACGCCCGGGCCGGCGCGGTCGCGGCGCGCTTTCGTTGGGAGGGGGCGCAGGCCCGCCTGGCGATTGAGGTGACGGCCCCGCGACCGGCGCCGGAGGCTGAGCAGGTACTCAAGCTGCCGCTGGCGGTGCAGGCCGCCACCACCGAGGACGTGCTCTGGCGGACGCAGGTCGAGGTGCCGCTCACCGGCGAGCCGCCGTGGCGGGCCGATATCGCTCTGGCCGGTGGCATCACGAACCGCGCGATGCGCGGACGGATCATGCTGCAGGGCCGGCGGGCGGAACTGGGGATCGACTACCATGAGACCCTCACGGTCGAGCGGGCCGATGCCGCGCTGCAGACCTACGGCTACCGCCACAACGGTGTCTTCCCCGAACACACGGTCCACTTGACCTGCGGCATCGCGGGGTTTCGCACCGACACCCAGCGCGAGGTTCCGGTCGCGCTGCGGCTGAGCGACGCGGAGGGTAACCTCGTGCTGGACACGCTCGTGGCTGTGCAGCCGGAGCGCACCAACACCTGGCATGCACTGGACGTGACCCCGCGCGGGCCGGCGCAACCGGTCGGACCGTTCCGGCTCGAAACCGGCATCGAGAGCGATGTGCATGCCATCCGCTTCCGCACCACCTACGCCTTTGCCTGGGCCAACGCCCACGTGCCGGTGAGCGCCATGGAGGATGGCCGGCCATCGGTGTGGTTCGCCGCGCACGGCACGCCGCCGACAGCCCCGGACGGTCGCGGCTTCTACTACTCGGCTCACCTGGCCAATCTCGAGCCGGCCGACGAGCCGCGCATTGACTACGATTCGGCTGTCCGCCACGGCGGAACCCGCGCCTTGCGGGTGGCGTACCGCGCCGGACAGCCGGCCTTTGTCTGGGGCCGGCGTTCGCTGCCGGGCAAGCCGACCTGCCTGACGGTGTGGGTCAAGGGCAACACCAGTGGCGACCGACTGCTCGTGACCTTCGAAGACAACATCAACTACTCCCTGCCCGGTTGGGGCCGCCGCGCCGATTTCGCGACCGAGACGGTCTGTACGCTCGACTTCGACGGCTGGCGGCTGTTCCGCGTGCCGGTGCTCGGCGCGGGTCAGCCGTTTGACAGTTTTGCCGGCTCGTCGGACAACACCGACGCGCCGATCAGCATCACGGCCTTTCGCATCGAGCCCGGCGTGCGCCGTCGGGCCGAGGCCCCCGAGGAGCGCCGCACCCTCTGGATTGGCGCCCTCGGCGTTGAAACCCAGGCCCGGCCGGGCGAGCGACTCGCGCTGGAAGTGCGGACGGGCGACCGTGCGGGCCGGTTGCGGGCCGACGACACCCTGATGGTCACCGTCGGCAACGGCTGGGCTGAAGCGTTGTCGCGCGGGCGGCTGTCGCTGTCGGCGCGCGACGGTGCGGACGCGTCGGTTTACTCCGCCCAGCACGATCTGCAGGTTCCAGCCGGCGAGTTCGCCTGCCTGAGCGTGCCGCTCGCGCCGCTGGCGGCCCTTCGTCCCCAGGGGCCCGTGGTGCTCGAAGTGGCGTTCCAGGACGCCACGATGCCCGGTGCGCGGGTGGTCAGCCGCCTGACGCTCAAGGCGCCGTTGCACGCAGGCGTGTTCCTCGACTTTGCCGAACCCACCGTCTACAGCGGCTACATACCGGGTGAGGTCACTGCACCGACCTCGTGTGTGGTGCGCCTCGACGACGCGTCCGGCGGGGGGGGGCTGGAGTTGGGCTTCGCGCCCGACGCGGCGGGCTCCGCCTTGTTGCATCCCTGCCTGGACGGCTACGTCGCCACCGTGACGGTGCGCGTCCGCGCGCGCGGCGCGGCGGCGGTCCTGCAGCCGTGGTTTGTCGATGCCGGGCGCACCGGGGTGAGCAACCGTCCCCACAACCTCTTCTGGGCCGATCCCATCACGCTGGAGCCGGGCGATGGCTGGCAGGAGGTCACGGTTGATGCACCGCCCCTGCCGGCGGACTACAATGACCCGCGACGCACCTTTCTGTTCGAGCCCGCCTACCCGCTGAACTTGGCGCTACGGGCGACAGCCCGCGACGCGGGCGGCACCGGTACGCTGCAGGTTGCGCGGATCAGCCTGACGACCCACTTGGCGGAGGCTGATGCGCTGAAGGCCGAGGTCGTGCAGGCCGACGACAGCGGCATCTACCCGCCGGGTTCGCCGCTGGAACTGGCACTGCGCAACCTGGCGCCGACCAACCGCGTCGGCGAGGTCCGGTACAGCCTGCGCAACAGCCACGGCCGGCTGGTGGCCGACCGGCGGCTGAAGCTCGACGTCCCGCCCGGCGCCCGGCAGCGGGTGCGGCTGCTCGACGCGCTTGAGGTCGGGATCTACCGGCTGGAGGCGACGGTGTTCGAGCGTCTGACCGTGAGCGAAACGCTCACGGTCGTCGATGCCCAGGCGGTGTTCGGCGCGGATCCGCTCGCCGCCTTGCGCGATCCGGTGGGGCTGCGCCTGCGCCTGGGACTCGGGCGCCAGCCGGTGTACCTGGACTGGGACAACAGCGAACCGGCGCCGAACGCCTTTGAGTTCGGCTGGTTTGACGCCCAGGCGCGACAGGAGACCGATGGTTACCGCCTGCAGGCTGTGCCGATTCTGGGTTTCAGCACGGACTGGGCCGGCCCGGAGCAGGCCGACGCCGTGGCCAAAGGGGACTACCTGCGCACGATCGGCAACCTGTACCAGACTCCGCTGCGCGCGATCGACTGGGACTGCTTCGTGCGCGAGGCGTTGCGCGAGGTTGGCGGCCGCTTCCCCGAGATCGTCTTCTGGGAGAACCCCGATCTCGACGAGTCGCCCCAGCACGTGCCGCCGGAGCGCTATGCCGAACTGCTGCGGCCGGTCGCGCGCTGGGCGCGGTTGTACGCGCCCAAGGCCAGGGTGGTCGCCGGCGGGTTCAACTACGACAAGGCGCTGGCCTACCTCGATCGCATACCGGAGGTGGCCGCGCTGCCCTTTGACCGTATCGCCGTGCAGATGAACATCGGCGAGCTCTCGCCCGAGGGCGCGGACATCGAGGGCTATTTCGACGAGCTCGACCGCCTGCTCAACCTGCACGCCACCGGCCGCGACGCGCAGGCCATGCAGTGCGACTGGGGCATCGGCCCGTTGCTGTCGCCCATCGAGCACGCCGCCTACCACGCCCGCACGCTGCTGATCCTCGCCTCCCGCGGCGCCGCCCAGCACGACTTTGGCCTGGCCAACGCGGGCTTCACGTTCGACGGCTACGGCCTGTTCTACCGCCAGCCTTACGGCAACAACGAGGACTTGCAGCACCTTAAGCCGTTCTACCTGCCCAAACCGGCCTTCTTCGCGCTGCGTCAGGCCGCGGAATTCGTGCACACGAACGTGTTCGTGCGCAGCGTCGAGCTGCCCGATCTCTGCCGCGATCGCAGCCGCGTCTTCCTCTATCGCGCGCCGCAGGGCGGGGTGCGGGCCGTGTTGTGGCGGGCGCAGAACGACACGCGCGCGTACCGCCTGCCCGAACGGTGGGCCGCCGCTCCGCTGGAGGACATCTTCGGGTTCGCCGTGGCCCACGACGCCACCCTGGATCTGACGCCGCTGCCGTACCTGCTGACGCTGCCGCCGGCCGAGTCGCCCGACGAGGTGGTGCACACGCTGCGCCATCTGCCGGCGGTGGACGGAGACTATCCCGTGCTGCTCGACTTGTACACGCACGAGGCCGACTCTGCGCGCCGCGCCCAGTATGCCGCCGAGGGTCCCGTGACCACGGCCGTGGTGGCGGGGCGCCTGCCTGGACGCCCGCGCCGGCGTCAGGACACCATCCTGCAGGGCCTGCGGAGCGAGCGCTTCGTCTTCGAGAGCGCGACCGCGGGGGCCGCCCTCCTGACGCGGAGTTGGCGCTTTACCCCGGGCGGACAACGTCTGCAGGTGCAACTGAACGACGATCCCGAGCAGGTGTGGGATCTGACCTCCAGCCGCGACGATGAACCCGGCCCGCGCGAATCGACCTTCCTTCTGCGCCGCGTGACGGCCGGCCGCAACACCGTCACGATCAAGCATGCCACGCCCGGCAACAGCGCGGGTTACCGGGTCGAGCCGCTGCCGCCCGGAGCGGATTCCATCGATCTTTCACGCTGGGGCATGCTGCACGCACTCCAGACTCGCGGCGACCTGCAGCTGCACCGCAACTCGGTGGGCACTCCGCTGCGCATCGGCGCGGCGGCCTATGCCACGGGGATTGGCGCGCACGCCGCCAGCCTGATCGAACTGCCGCTGGACGGCCAGTTCCACGCGGTCAGCGTCACGGTCGGCGTCGATGCCCACACCGAAGGCCGCGGCACCGTGCGCTTCCGCATCTTCGCCGACGACCGCGAGGTGGCCAATTCGGGGGTGCTCTCCGGGCTGAGCGAACCCGTGACCCTGAAAGTCGGCGACCTGTCCGCGACCCGTCGCCTGGTGCTCTCCGTAACCGATGCCGAGGATGGCGATGCCAACGACCTGGCCAACTGGGTTGAGGGACGGCTGGAATTGAGGTAGAATAGTAAGCGTCAGTTGAGGCGCCTGCAAAACCTCCGGTTTGTGCAAGCGGAGGGTTCAGGGTTCGGGGTTCAGGGTGCGATTTCCGCCTGAACCCTGACACCCTGAACCCTGTTTCCCGGCTCTTGCAGGAGCTCGGCGCTTCTGCGAGAGACGAACAACGTGCTTGGGTGACTACCCCGGGCTGGCAAAATCATGCGACACCACATACAGACAACCGCCGTTCGCCTTCTCGTGGCAGCGCTCGCGGGCGCGGCTCTGAGCGCGCCGGCCGACTGGCTGCAGCAGGCCGCCAGCCGGGAACTGACGCGCTTCGACGGGACCAATCTTGAGCGCACTGACGCTGCCCAGCCGGAGCGGCGCGGCAAGGTGGTGGTGCGGCGCGTGGAGCCCCAGTGCTTCTCCGATTGGAATAACGATCCGACGGCGCTGCCCTACCTGTTCTACCAGCTGCGCGAGCGCACGCAGGGTGTCTTTCCGGCCTACGTGAACAATGAGGGTATCCGGCTGACCGATAGCGAGATCTTCGACTACCCGCTGCTCTACTTCACCAGTCACCACGCGTTTCAGTTCTCGGAGGCCGAGGTGGAGAACCTCCAGAAATTCCTGGCGCGCGGCGGCACCCTGATGCTGGACGACTGCACGGGATCGGGACCGTACATGGACAGCGTGCCTGCCAATGTGCAGCGCATCGTGCCGGGGGCCGAGCTGGAGCTGATGCTGATGGACAGCGAGGCCTACCGCGATCTGTTCAACATCGCATTTGAGGTCACCCGCATGCCGCCGCTGAAGGAGCAGTTCACCATGCCCTTCCAGGTGGCGCGCTACAACGGCCGGCCGGCCATCATGATCTGTCCGAACGACTACGGCTGCTCCTGGGAGATCTCAACGCCCCCCACGGCGTTGAATCCCCTCGGCGACCCGGCGCATGGTCCGCCCACCCCCAGCGCCCAGCTGGGGCGCGAAGAGGTCTACCGGCTCAGCATCAACTGGCTCTTCTACGCCTTGACCCATTAGCCCCGTTCCGGTGCGGGGCACCGTGCACACCAAGACAGAGGAGATGGGCGTGAACCAGGCAGGTTCGGCAGACACAACGTTGGGGCTCGCTCAGGGCTTGGAGAAGCGACACTGGCAGGGGCAGTGGATCTGGACCGACGAAACCGGCCAGGCCCGCAATGCCTATGCCCTCTTCCGGCGACGGTTCAGCCTCGGTGCGGGCACGCTTCTCAGCATCGCCATCACGGCGGACAGCTTCTACGAGTTGCATGTCGATGGTCAGCGCCTGGGGCGTGGCCCCGCGCGCGCGCATCTGGATTACTACGGCTTTGATCGCCATACCATTCGGCTGTCGGCTGGTGAGCATGTGCTGGCCGTGCTCGTGCATCATATCGGGGTGCTCAACGCCACTGTCATGACCGGTCGCCCCGGGCTGCTGGTGGAGGTCGAGGGCCGCGGCATCTGCCTGGGGACCGACACCACCTGGCGGTGCGTGCGGGCTCACGCCTGGCGTACCGACCTGCCTTGCCTGATGTCGCATTTCGGGTTCTGGGAGGAGTGCGACCAGGCCTGGCTGCCGGCGGGCTGGACAGAACCCCATTTTGACGATAGCCACTGGAGCCAGGCAACCGTGGTCGGGCAGCCGCCCTGTCCCCCGTGGTCGCGGCTGATCGAATCCGACATTCCGCTGCCGCGCCAGACCCGCGTGCCGGTGCGCTGCGTGGCAGCCGCCGGGATCTGGACCGAGGGGCCTGTGCTGGAGGATGACGAAGCCAAGCGACGGGTTGTGGCCGGCGGCTGGCTGGCGGGTGCCGGCACGACGGAGATCCCGTCCAAGCAGGCGGCGGTGCGGCGGCGAACCGTCGCCGAGGCGCCAGGGTCCCTGCCCCGGGCGTGGACGCTGAGCGGCGGCAGCGGGGCCTGGCTGACGTTGGACTTCGGCCGGACCGTATCCGGCTACCCGCTGCTGACGATCGAGTCGGCGGAGGCCGGCGTGGTGGTGGACCTCTCCTATGACGACGTGCTCGGCGCCGACGGCGCGGTGAACCCGGAGCGGACCTATGCACGGCAGACCGACCGGTTCCGGTTAGCGGCCGGCAGAAGCACCGTTCGGCCCGTCCACCCGCGTGGCTTCCGGTTCGTGACCGTGGATCTGGCCGGCACGGCGCAGGTGACGGTGCAGGGCGCCGAGGCGGTCGAGGAGACCTATCCCTTTGCCGATCGGGCGGCTTTCCACTGTGCTGACGCGGCACTGGAGGCGTACGCGGCCACCGCGGCCGAAACCGTGCGGATCTGCACGACGGACGCGTTCACGGACTGCGCCAGTCGCGAGCGCGTGCAATGGATGGAGGATTTGTACCAGCACGCGCGGGTGGCCGCATATGCGTTCGGCGACACGAAGCTGCTGCGCCGGGCCCTGTTCCAGGGGGCGCAGAACGCCTTGCCGGATGGTCGCATCAACGGCTTCATGCCCTCTGAGCGCACGGGCTGCGCCTTCGCGTCATCGAGCCTGGTCTGGCTGCACCTGCTGGTGGATTACTGGTTGTTCGCCGGCGACGAAGCGGGATGCCGGCAGTTGCTGCCAACCGCCCGGCGCGTGCTGGACCGCCTCGCCGCCTGCACCGATGCCGAGCAGCTCATCGTCAACTGGCCGTCCGGACAGTTCTGGGACTGGTCGCCGATCGAGGGGCAGGGGTGCCTGCTGCTGACCAACGCCTTTCATGCCTGGGCGCTCGACCGGCTGGCCGAACACGACCTGTTCCGGCAGAGCTTGGGACCGGAGTTGCAGGGCCGCGCCGAGGCAATTCGTCGCGCGGCGCACACCCGCTTCTGGGACGCCGATCGCCGACTCTACCGCGATGCGCCGGCGCGGGCCGACCGGGCGCCGATTTTCAGTCAGCACGCGAATGCCCTGGCCGTGCTGGCCGGGATCTGTCCCATGGCCGAGCGCGCGCCGTTGCTGCGGCGCGTGACCGATCCGGCCGGCCTGGGGCCGGTGCCGGTGGGCGAGCATGCATTGCACGACCGCAACCGACCGGATCCGGGGCAGATCGTTCCGGTGGGTACGCTGTGGTTCGGCCATTTCCTCAGCCAGGCCCTGTTTGAGGCCGGTCTGGCCGACGAGGCGTTGGCACAGATGCGCCTGCTGTGGGGTCCTTACGACTCGTCCCCGACGTTCCCGGAGACCCGCCAGGCGGGCGCCAACACCACGCAGTGCCACGGCTGGGCGGCCGGGCCGGCCTGGCTCCTG
>CAZZCT010000026.1:0-12772 GCA_964652365.1 uncultured Lentisphaerales bacterium | reverse complement strand
GGTTCCGACGCCGCTCGGTCCGGTCGACGTGGCCTGGTGCCGCGCCGCCGATGGCGCGCTGGCGCTCGACGTGAAGACACCTGCCGGTGTGCCGTTCGACGCGGCGGCGCCGACCGACGTCAAGGTTTGAGGAACCCGCGGCGGGCCGTAGCCGGACGACTTCGGCTGCATTCCGCGCAGCTTGTACGACGAGTTCGCGGCGACCGTGCGCAAGCACGGCAAGATCGTGGATGCGAAGCTTGGGGCGACCTGCTCGTTGCGACCCACGTCGCGCCGACGTGCGCTACAGGGCAAGCGTGGCACGGGCTTTCAGCCCGTAGCCTGCGAGCGTACGGGCATATGTGCGGGCACGGGACGCGCGTCGCGCCGTCTGCCGCGATTCTGTCCGCTTTCCTCGCGCAAGAAAGCATGCGAACAACGGCCGCATCGCATCCGTGGGCCGGCTTTGCCATCCGTGTTCCAAAGCGGTCCCTCTTCTGTGCGGTCCATGGCGTGCAGCACGTCGCGCGTCAGGAACGCCAACGACTCCAGGGTGGCCTTGACGATCTCCGCGCGGGTTGTGCTGCGCGTCAAGCCGAAGACGGCTCCGCGCGCATACATGTCCCAGTAGGGGGTTCCGAGGCCGGCGAAGGCCGGGACCACATAGACCTCCTCCGCCGCCCCGGCCTCCCGGTCCAGGGCCTCCGAGCCGCGGTGGATTCGAGGATCTGCAGGCCGTCGCGCAGCCACTGGATTGCGGCGCCGGCCACCCGCACGCGGCCCTCCAGGGCATACTGCACGTGACCGTTCAGGCCCCAGGCGATGGTGGACAGCAAGCCGCTGGCACTGGAGCACAGGCGCGGGCCGGTGTTGAGCTTGGTGCCGGAGAAGTAGGGGTCGAGCCGCAAGCCGGTGGTCTGCCGGACGTGTTCAGCCAGGCCGGCGGCCTGGAGCGCCTCGCAGGTCGGTGCGGGCCGCGCCTTGCGGGTCGATCACCCAGCCCGCAGGCAGGGGCTTGCCGGTGCGCGCATACAGTTCGATCTTGCCCCGCTGGGTGATTGAGGTGGCGTAGTCGTTGGTGAAGGGGAACTCCTCGTCGGTCGGTATGCCGAAGACCAATGGGTTGGTTCCGAGCAGGGGTTCGACACCGAAGGTCGGCGCGATCGAGGGCCGGGCGTTGGTGCCGGTGAGGCCGATCATGTCGGCCTGGCAGGCCATCAGGCAATAATAGCCGGCGATACCGTAATGGGTCGAGTTACGGGCCACCACCATGCCGAGACCATGGGCGCGGGCTTTCTCGATGGCCATGGCCATGCAGTGTTGGGCAATCACCACACCCATGCCGTGGTGGCCGTCGACCACGGCCGTGGCCTTGACGTCGCGGACCACCTCGAAGTCCGTGACGGGCTGCTGGATGCGGTCTTTCACGATCCGGTCATAGTAGATCGTCTTGAGCCGGGCCACGCCGTGCGAACCAATGGCTCAGAGATAACCGCTTTCCGGCTCGGGTGTAAAGCGCTACCATGACCGCACCATGTCAAGCACCTTTGGCCAGTTCTTTCGTGCCACGACCTTTGGCGAGTCCCATGGCCGGGGCGTGGGCGTGGTTGTCGACGGCTGTCCCTCGCAGGTGGCGCTGAGCGAGGCGGTCGTGCAGCAGCAGTTGGACCGTCGGCGTCCGGGGCAGAGTGCGCTGACCACGGCGCGCGCGGAGGCCGACACCGTTGTGATCCAGTCAGGCGTGCAGGACGGCCTGACGCTGGGCACGCCCATCGCCCTGTTCGTGGCCAACCAGGACGCGCGGCCGGGCGACTACGCCGAGTTGGACACGGTTCCGCGGCCGTCGCACGCCGACTACACCTACCTGGCCAAGTATGGCGTGCGCGCCCGCAGCGGCGGCGGGCGCGCCAGCGCGCGCGAGACGATCGGCCGGGTCGCTGCCGGCGTCGTGGCAGAGCAGTTTCTGCGCCAGTACGGGGTGAGCATCGTGGCGTGGGTGAGCGCCGTGGGCGAACTCGAAGCACCCGCGGTTGATGGCGACCGCGTCACTCGCGCGGAGGTGGATCAGAACCTGGTGCGCTGCCCCGACATCGAGGTGGCGACGCGCATGGAGGCACTCATCGCCGAGGTGCTGGCGGCGCGCGACTCGATCGGCGGGATCGTCACCTGCGCCTGTCGCGGGGCACCGGCCGGCTGGGGCGAGCCGGTCTTCGACAAGCTCGAAGCGCGGCTGGCTCAGGCGATGTTGTCGATTCCGGCTGTCAAAGGCTTCGAGATCGGCTCCGGCTTTGGAGGCACGCGCCTGCGCGGGTCGCAACACAACGACGCCTTCTGCGCCCGTGAAGGAGGCTTGGGCACTGTGACCAATCGCAGCGGCGGCGTACAGGGAGGGATCTCGAACGGGGAGACGATCCACTTCCGGGTGGCCTTCAAGCCAGTGGCCACGATCGGCCTGCCGCAAGCCACGGTCGACTATGATGGCCGGGCGGCCGTGATCGAAGCCCGCGGGCGCCATGATCCCTGCGTGTTGCCGCGGGCCGTACCGATCGTCGAGGCCATGGCTGCACTGGTGCTGGCCGATGCGGCCCTGGGGCAGGCGCGCATGCTGGCGGGCCGGGCGGTGATCCATCCCGCTGCCGGCCGCTGAGCCAAGCGACGCAGGGCGACGGACCGGGCGCACAACGCCGCCGCGGCCGACGGCTTCACGCGCGGCCGCGCGCGAACGCCGCAACCGGAGGTCGGACGGCCACCTTCAGAGAGGCTCAGATTTTTTTCTGCTTGCAGCGAAACGCATTCATTCGCATATTCATGACAAAACCGGGTGTTTTGTTTGCCAGGGGAATGTCCCCAGGCGGCTTCCGGAGGGTGGAGTAAGCGATGCGCATCTTACCTGCAGCGACGCTCTTGGCGATGGTTGCCATGGTTGGCCAGGCCCAAGTTGACGGTGGCGGCGATATCCGGATTCGTGAAGAGGCATTCGACAACATTCCGGTCTCGCTGGATCCGCCAGGGGTCACGCGTGGCGGCGAGAACGACTACTTCCGCTTCCGGACGCGGCTTTGGGGTTCCGTGACCGACGGCGATTTCAAGCTTTTTGGCCGGGTCGCGAACGAGTGGCGCAAGTACAATGACAACCCCAACAACGACAACGCCTGGGACTTTGAGGACGAACTGGTTGTGGATCAGCTCTATCTCGATGGTACCAAGCTGATGGGCGAAAAGGTGGACGTTCGGGTGGGACGGCAGGACCTGATCTACGGACGCGGCCGCGTGATCCTCGAAGGCACGCCTAAGGACGGTTCGCGCACGATCTACTTCGATGCCGCCAAGCTCGTGATGCACGTCGGTGCGAAGTCGACGGTCGATCTGCTGGGGATCTACAACCAGCCTGAGAACGACCTCGTCATCAGCTCCGAAGAGCGCGACCTCACCGGTGTCAGCAAGGGCTTTAACGACCTGACGGAGAGCGGTGGCGGCGTCTACGCCCAGTTCCGCGACATGGCCGAGTTGCCCGGCGACCTGTACTACCTGGTCAAGGATGAGAGCGACTGGGATCGGAACACGACCGACCCGGATGGGAATCCTCTCGTGGTCGAGCAGCCCGGGCGCCTGACCCACACGGTCGGCGCGCGCGCGATGCCGACGGTTGGACAGGTGGGCTTCGAGTTCGAGGGCGCCTATCAGACCGGCGAAGTGGCCAACGACGGTGCGGACATCTCCGGCTACTTGGGTTTCGGCGGAGCGACCTGGAATCTGCCGACGGCCGTGGGCAAGGCTAAGCCCTACGTCGGGGCGGCCTGTTATTACCTCTCGGGCGACGATCCGGCGACGGCCGACAAGGATGAAGGCTGGAACCCGCTCTGGGCGCGCTACCCGCAGATCAGCGAGCTTTACGTCTACTCATTCGACACCGAGGCGGCCGGTCGCTGGTCGAACGTCATGGTCCCCTACGTCGAGGCAGGTTTCAAGATCTCGGCCAGCCACAAGCTCAGCCTGATGGCCGGGTGGTTGACGGCCCCCGAGGACAACGGCCCCGGCACGGGTGACGAGCGTGGCATGCTCTACACGGCGCGTTACGACTTCCCGCTGCTCACGGGCGTGCTCGGCGAGAAGGACCAGCTCTACGGGCACCTGCTGGCAGAAGTGCTGGAGCCGGGCGACTACTACAAAGTCGACGATACGGCTTACTTCCTGCGCTGGGAACTGGTCTACAGCTTCTGACGAACGCACGCCGGGGCGGGTTCGTAGGGGCGGGTCTGGCCCTGGACCCGCCCGAGGTTTGATGAGCGCCCCGTCAGGGGCGTGATGACGCACGCAGGCGGTCCGCGTCGGACTGCCTGCGTTTTCGTTTCAGGCCATGAGCGACTGGATCGATATCCGCAAGGACCCCGCCCACATGGCGCGCGAGCGCGCCAAGGCGCGCGAACTGCGCCAGACCCCCTGGTGGCAGGCGCGCGTGCAGCAGGGTCGCTGCCACTACTGCGGCCAACAGGTGCCGCCGGCGCAGTTGACGATGGACCATGTCGTGCCGGTGGCCCGCGGCGGACGCAGCACGCGTGGGAATGTCGTGCCCTGCTGCCCGGCCTGCAACAAGAGCAAGCGTGCCCTGACGCCAGCCGAGCAGATTCTGGCGCAACTGGATAATCCGGACGCGTGACTCGGCGCAGCCGCGCGGCGGGCTCGTCCATAACTTCAACCCGCCGCGGGCGACACAGGGTCGCCCCTCCATGGCGTCCGCGGGCGCTGGAGGGCCGGGCCTGTCCCGGCCGCACTTCCCGCACTTCCCGATTTCCTGAGTTCCTGATTCAATAGAGTTATCCCCCTCGTGCAGGACTTCGCATGAAGAGCGGGGACCCGCACACGGTCTTCCACCATTCCATTGTTCCAGTACCCAACTGCCGCAGCATGGGGCCTGAAATCCGGGATTGCTTCAGCCCCGCCAAATAGCCTATAAATTACAGGAACACAACGCGTTTTCCGTTCGGGTCCGGCCGTCCACAGTCTCGTGACCGGCGGTCGGGCCGGCTGCTGACGGACGCCTGCACGTGCAACGGAGAGGTATCCTACCATGAATGTCGAGTTCTACGGACACGTTCGCCAGTATCGCAACATCCAGTCGGAGATTGACGCCAACATCGCCAAGGTCCTGCTGAGCGGCAAGTACGTCATGGGGCCGATGCTCGAGCAGTTCGAGAAGGACTTTGCCGCCTACACCGGACTGAAGCATGCCGTGGGTGTGGGCAACGGCACCGATGCCATCTGGCTGGCCCTGATGGCGCTGGGGATTGGTCCGGGTGACGAGGTCATCACCCATCCCAACACCTTCTTCGCGACCGCCGAGGCCATCTGGATCGCCGGCGCCACCGTGGTGCTCGTCGACTGCGATCCCCAGACCAAGTGCATCGACCCCAAGCTGATCGAGGCGGCCATCACGCCGCGCACCAAGGCGATCATCCCCGTGCACCTGTACGGCCAGTGCGCCGACATGCCGGCCATCTGGGAGATCGCGGCGCGCCGCAAGCTGGCCGTGATCGAGGACAACGCCCAGGCGATCGACGCCCGCGGCGACACCTTCACCCAGGGCCAGCACTCGGATGCGGTGGCCACCAGTTTCATCATCCAGAAGAATCTGGGTTGCTTCGGCGACGGCGGCGCGCTCTACACGAACAACCCCGCGATCGACGCCACCGTCCGCCGGCTGCGTAACCACGGCTCCACCAAGCGCGACCAGCACTCGTTCGGCTTCAACAGCCGGCTCGACGATCTGCAGGCGGGCGTGTTGTGCGCCAAGCTGAAGCACTTGCACGCCTACTCGGACCAGCGCATTCAGTGGGCGCAGCGCTACACGGCCGGGCTGCAGGGCGTGCGCGCCATGACCCTGCCGTTCGCCAAGCCGGGCTACCGCCACGTCTTCCACCTGTACGTGGTTGAAACCAAAGATCCGGCCAAGCGCAATGCCATGGTGGAGTTCCTGGTCAAGAACGGCGTGGACGCCAAGACCCACTATTCGACGGTCATTCACAAGCAGGCCGGCTATCCCTGGGGCAAGGCGGCGCGGATCGTCGGCTCGGTGGCCGAGGCCGAGCGCAATGCCGCCAGCTGCGTCAGCCTGCCGATGTTCCCTGAGCTCACCGCCGACGAGGTGGATCATGTGATCGCCCAAGTCCGCGCGTGGGACAAGGCCAACGCGTAGGTTCGACCTGCACGCGGTGTGGCGCGGCGGGCGGGGTGTCGTCGGGTTGACGGCACCCCGTTTCCTTCTCTCCGCGCGAGTGTAGCCCGTCCTCCGGGCCGTTCATGCCTCAAACTGCGAGCGTTGCCGCCGAATCTGCCGCCCCGACGTGCGCATGCCCATGCAATCACGGCTCACGAGGACGTTCGCCCTCCCGCCCCTGACCTCACCAGCGCATGGACCTGGGCGCCGGGAGGGCGAGGCTCCTGCCGAGCCGCCAGCGCAGGGTCAAGAGCACGAAACTGCGGCAGGCTTCGCGGCAACTCTCGCAGAACAGGGGCATTGGTTCTCGGTGGACGTTCGCGCCTGGAATCGCCATAATCCCCGCGTTTCATGCCTCCAAGGGGATCCCATCAACATGAGCCAGAAGAAGTACCGCGTCATGGTCGTCGGCATGGGCAAGCGCGGCATGCACCACGCCACGACCTTCCATGCCAATCCGCGTTTCGAAGTCGCGGGGATCTGCGACATCGACGCTGCCCGCCTGGAGGCAGCCAAGGCCAAGCTGGGCAACCCCCAGACCGGGACAGATGCCGCGCGCCTGGCCGCCGCCGTGCGGCCGGACATCTTCTGTTTCTGCACGCTGCCCAATCTGCGGATGCCGATGGTACAGGCCGGCGTCGACAGCGGCGCGCGCCTGATCGCTTTCGAGAAGCCGGTGGCCCTCACCAGCCGCGAGGCCTTTGAGATGCGGCGCCTGCTCGACTCCCGTGGCGTCAAGGCCGTCGTCAGCCACCAGCACCGCTACGGCAGCCACTACCGCCAGGTCAAGGAGATCGCCGCCAGCGGCGCGCTCGGTCGCATCCATACGGTCTACGGTACCGCGACCGGCTGGATGACCCACATGCTGAGCCATCTGATCGATTACGCCCGCTGGTATGCCGGCGAGCCGGCGGCCGAATGGGCCATGGCCCAGGCGGCCGGCCGCGTCAAGTTCGCCGACAACCACCCGTCGCCCGATTACCTGGCCGGCGTGGTCCAGTTTGCCGGCGGCGTGCGCGGCTACTTCGAGTCCGGCGCCGGCGCGCCCGACCAGCCCGAAGTGGCCAAGTGGTGGGGCAAGAACCGCATCGGCGTGCAGGGCACCGAAGGCTTTGCCGAGGTACTCACCAACGGCGGCTGGCGCGCGGTCTCGCGGCGCGACGGCTACCAGTCCGGCGAAGGCGCCATGAACTACGAGGCGGACATGCCGCCCTACATCCAGGACATGGCCGACTGGCTGGATGACGCCGCGCGCGTCCATCCCTGCAACTTCGCCAGCGCCTATGCGGGCTTCGAGATCATGGCGGCCCTGCAGCGCTCGGCGGCCCATGGCGGACAGGTGGCCCTGCCGCTGAGCGAACCGGCAGACGAGCAGGCCGAGTTGAAGCAGGCGATCGCGGACCGGCCCGTGCGGGTCTCGGACCCGGTCAACGCCAAGGAGTACGGCTTGGCTTAGTACACGCGACCTAAAGGTTGACGTTTTGATTTTCTCGTTCTCGTCCCCGTCCTCAGCGAAGCGGTCCTCGTCCTCGGGAATCGAGTACGAGGACGACGACGAGGACGATCAGACACGCGAGTCGGCGGACGATTCAGAGCATCCCCTCGTAATCCGTAATCGTCGCCCGTAATCGTAAACCGAAGTTACAGGCAAGGAGCAAGAACGATCATGAAAGCAGTGCGCAAAGTTGGCATTCTAACGGCCGGCGGGCTGGCACCCTGCCTGAGTTCGGCCATCGGCTACCTGATCGAACGCTACACGCAGGTGGCGCCGGACGTGAAGATCATCTGTTATACCAACGGATACCAGGGCCTGTTGCGCGGCGAGAGCCTGGCCGTCACCCCGGAGGCCCGCCGCCACGCCCGGAACCTGGTGGCGTTCGGCGGCAGCCCCATCGGCAACAGCCGCGTTAAGCTGACCAACGTCAAGGACTGCGTTCAGCGCGGCCTGGTCCGCGAGGGTCAGAACCCGCAGCAGGTGGCGGCCGACCAGTTGGTCCGCGACGGCGTCGACGTGCTGCATACCATTGGGGGTGACGACACCAACACCGCCGCGGCCGATCTGGCGGCGTTCCTGCACGCCAACAACTACGACCTGACCGTGGTCGGGCTGCCCAAGACCATCGACAACGACGTCTACCCCATCCGGCAGAGCCTCGGCGCCTGGACCGCGGCCGAGGAGGGCGCGCGCTTCTTTGCCAACGTTGTCGCCGAGCACAGCGCCAACCCGCGCATGCTGATCGTGCATGAAGTCATGGGCCGCAACTGCGGCTGGCTCACGGCGGCCACCGCCGCGGCCTACCGTCGACTGTTGGACCGTCAGACCTTCGTGCCCGAACTGGGTCTGTGCCGCGAGCGCCGCGAGGTGCACGGCGTCTACATCCCGGAGATGGCCTTCGACGTGCAGGCCGAAGCCCGACGCCTGCGCACGCTGATGGACCGGCTTGACTGCGTCAACGTCTTCGTCTCCGAGGGGGCCTGCGTCAACGACATCATTCGCGAGCTTGAGGCCAAGGGCGAGGCGGTGCAGCGTGACGCCTTCGGTCATCCGAAGCTGGACAAGGTCAACGTCGGCGCCTGGTTCGGCAAGCAGTTTGCCGCGATGCTGGGGGCCGAGAAGACCCTGGTGCCCAAGAGCGGCTACTTCAGCCGCGCTGCGGCACCGCAGGCAGCCGACCGCCAGTTGATCCGCCGTTGCGCCCACGCGGCCGTGGCCTGCGCGCTGAAACGCCAGAGCGGCGTGGTCGGCCAGGACGAAGACCAGGGCGGCAAGCTGCGCGCGATCGAGTTTCCCCGCATCAAGGGGGGCAAGCCCTTCGACATCGATGTGCCCTGGTTTGGGGAGCTCCTGACCGCGATTGGCCAGGACAAGGGCGCGCGGGTGGTCGTGGCGCACTAGATCGTTCCGTGGTGAGACGCAGCGCATCTTTGTCGCGAGCTTCCTCGCGAGCTTTGTCGACAAAGGTCACGACAAGGCAGACGGGGCACGGCGCAGGAGCACCGTGCTACGGGGGATCGACGGCCTGCGGAATGGACCTCTGGGCCGTTCCGGCGGCTACTGCGCCAGACGCATGTGTGGTGTAGCCTGTGGCGCACGTCGGCCCGACGTGCGTCCCGGCGGGGTAGGGGTGCCCCAGGCCCTTGGGGCACCCGGTCGTGATACCTCCGCTTGGGCGGGTCAAGGGCCTGACTCGCCCCTACGGCAGGCCGCCGTCGGGCCGCCGACGGCTACAGACGCATGCGCGCATGTGCCCCCGATCGTCATTGTCTGGTGGCAGGACTGGGGCAAGCCGACCCTGTAACATGTCGACGTGCCACGGGGCGTTTGCACCACGCTGGGAAGACCGCCCACGTGGGACTCGACAGCCGGTGTGGGTCTGGTACCCTTCTCCCGTACGCGATCGCGCCGTGCCGACGGCCGCGTGCCCGGAGGCTGCATGACCATGACCGGCAAGCTCTTCATCATCGACGTGATGCCGCTGCTGTACCGCGGGCACTTCGTCTTCCTGAAGAACCCGCGCCTGACCAGCAGTGGCCTCAACACTTCGGCCCTGCACGGGCTGGCCGCCACGCTGGTCCAGATCCTGACCGAGCAGCAGCCGACCCACGTGGCGCTGGTGCTCGACTCGACCACCCCGACCTTCCGGCACCTGGCTTATCCGCTGTACAAGGCCCAGCGCCAGCGCATGCCCGAGGACTTGGCTGCCGGCATTCCGATGGCGATTGAACTGGCCACGGCGCTGCGCCTGCCGATTCTGCGCGTCGACGGCTTCGAGGCCGATGACCTGATGGGCACGCTGGCGACCCGCGCCCACGGCAGCGGCCTGGCGGTATACCTGGCCACGCCGGACAAGGATGCCGCCCAGTTGGTCGACGCGACGACCTTCCTGTTCCGACCGGGCAAGGGCAATGCGCCGGCGGAGGTGCTGGGCGAGGCGGACGTGTGCCGGCTCTGGGGCATCGACCAGCCCAGCCGCATGGTCGACCTGCTGGGCATGGCCGGCGACAGCTCGGACAACATCCCGGGCATTGCCGGCGTCGGCGAGAAGACCGCCCTGGCACTGCTGACGCGCTTCGGGTCACTCGAGAATGTGCTCGCCCATGCCGCCGAACTGCCCGGCAAGCAGGCCGAGAAGGTCGCCGCCGGCCGCGAAGCGGCGCTGCAGAGTCGCGAACTGGCCACGATCCGGCGCGACGTGCCGCTCGACGTCGCCATGGACGACCTGCGCCGGCGCGAGCCGGACAGCGCGGCGCTGCAGGCCTGCCTGGCCAAGTACGAACTCGCCCAGATCGGGCGCCGCCTGCTGGGCGATGCGTTCAAACCCGAGCCTGCCGCGGCCTGCCGCGCGCTCGCCGACACGCCGCACGTCTACACCTGCGTGCGCGACGACGCGCAGTGGGCCGAGATGCTGGCGGCCCTGGCAGCCGCCCATGAGTATGCCTTCGATACGGAGACCACCGGGCTCGATGCCTGGCACGTGCGCCTGGTGGGTGTCTCCCTGGCGGTCGAGCCGGGGCGCGCCTGGTACGTGCCGGTGCCGCCCGACGAACCGGCGCGCGCGAGTGTGCTTGGCCGCTTGCGGCCCGTGCTGGCCGACCCCGCCAAGCCCCGCATCGGCCACAACCTCAAGTATGACCTGACGGTGCTGCGCCAGCAGGGCGTGCCGGTCGGTGGCCGGCTGCACGACAGCCTGCTGGCGCACCACGTGCTCGATGCCGCCGAGCGCCATGGCATCGACCACCTGGCCCGGCTGTACCTGAGCTACGACAAGATCCCCACCGAACGGCTGCTGGGACCGCGGGGCAAAGAACAGCGCAACATGGCCGATCTCGATCCCGAGCAGATCTGCGACTACGCCGCCGAGGATGCCGACATCGCCTTGCAGCTCTATCGCCGACTCTACCCCGACGTGCTGACCGCCGGCGCCCAGCAGGCCCTGGACGCGTGCGAAGAGCCCCTGATCGAGGTGCTCATCGACATGGAGGCCGAGGGTGTGCGCATCGATCCGGGCGCGCTGCGCGACTTTGGCCGTGAGCTCGAACGCGAACTGGGCGAACTGGAGTCGCAGATCCGCGTCCACGCCGCGGGCCCCGCCGCCCCCGCTGTCGCCCCGGCACTGACCGAGACGCTGCTCTTCGCCGATGAAGCGGCCGGAACGGGCGACGCGCGTGCGGTGCTCAACCTGGCCTCGCCCAAGCAACTGGGGGAACTGCTCTTCGACCAGCTCAAGCTTGATCCCGAGGCCCGCCGCACACCCTCCGGCCAGTATGCCACGGACGAGGAGACGCTGCAGCGGCTCGCCGGCCGGCATCCGATCGTCGACTTGATTCTGGCGCACCGGGTCTGCAGCAAGCTCAAGTCCACCTATGTCGACAAGCTGCCGGCCTGCATCAACCCCCGCACCGGGCGGGTCCACACGACGTTCAGTCAGTCGCTGACCGAGACGGGCCGCCTGTCGTCTTTCGACCCCAATCTCCAGAACATCCCGGTGCGAACCGACCGCGGCAAGCGGGTACGGGCCGCCTTCGTGCCGCGCGATGCCGGTCATGTGCTGCTCTCGGCCGACTACTCCCAGATCGAGTTGCGCGTGATGGCCGCGCTCAGCGGCGACGCCGGTATGCGCGAGGCCTTTGCCCGCGGAGCCGACATCCATACCGACACCGCGGTGCGGGTCTACGGCGTGCTGCCCGCGCTGGTCTCGCCCGAGATGCGCGCGCGCTGCAAGATGGTCAACTTCGGCATCATCTATGGCATCTCAGCCTTTGGCCTGGGACAGCGCCTGGGCATCCCGCGCAAGCAGGCCGGCGAACTGATCGACGCCTATTTTGCGCAGTACCCCGGTGTGAAGAGCTACATGGAGCGGACGATCGCCAAGGCGCGCGAGCAGGGCTACGTGCAGACCGCCTTGGGCCGCCGGCGCTTCCTACGCGACATCAATTCGCGCAACGGCACCGCGCGCCAGGCGGCCGAGCGCAATGCCATCAACACGCCGGTGCAGGGCACGGCGGCGGATCTGATCAAACTGGCCATGGTGCGCATCCAGCGTGAGTTGCGCGCCAGCGGACTGGCGGCGCGCATGGTGCTGCAGGTGCACGACGAACTGCTGTTCGATGTGCCGCGGAACGAGGTCGACGCCGTGCGCGAGTTGGTGCGCGCGGCCATGACTGGCGCCATGGACCTGGGCGTGCCGCTGGAGGTCGAAATCGGCGTTGGCGAGAACTGGCTCGAAGCGCATTGAGGCTGGGGCCGCTGCGCGGCAGAGGCGCGACCTGTCGCCCAGCACCAGCACGCAGGCGATGTAGGTGCGGGCCGTGCGGATGCTCCCTCCGCACGGCCTGCCAGTTCCATAGGCGGACTCCCCGCGCGTCCCGCCGGCTCAGCTCATCCCAGGGTTTCAGCGCGCGCTTGCGCGTGAAACCCCTCATTGCTCTCCCGTCAGTCTTCCGGGAGATGCTCCAAGTCATCAAGATCCTTGTGTCGACCGGAAGCCCGCTTGTGCAGGTACCGCACATCAGCGTCGTTCAGTAACCTCAAGAACTCTCTGAAGTCGTCGGGAAGTGCTTGCTCGGCCATAGGCCACC
>CAZZCT010000025.1:0-38170 GCA_964652365.1 uncultured Lentisphaerales bacterium | reverse complement strand
CCCGCGCCGGCTTGCCGGCCCCCGTCACGTCCCGCACGACCCCGCCTCGCCCGCGCCGGCTTGCCGGCCCCCGTCACGTCCCGCACGACCCCGCCTCGCCCGCGCCGGCTTGCCGGCCCCCGTCACGTCCCGCACGACCCCGCCTCGCCCGCGCCGGCTTGCCGGCCCCCGTCACGTCCCGCACGACCCCGCCTCGCCCGCGGTGGGTTGCCGGCCCCCGCCACGTCCCCGCCACGTCCCACGCGTCCCCGCCACGCCCGCGGACGCGCGCTACGCATCCCGAAGGGATGCCAGACCGTAGCCGGGGGTTGAGCGCAGCGATACCCCCGGACCCGCGTCGCACCGCGTCGCACCCTGAAGGGGTGCCAGAATCTTCTGGCCCCGTCCGCTCACCCCACTGGTTTCTGGCACCCCTTCAGGGTGCATTCCTCCGTCGCCCGCGTTCCGGAGGTCTGCGCGTTGCTCCGACCTCCGGCTACGTTCTGGCAACCCTTCAGGTTGCTCCGTCCGCCACCCCGCGCAACGCCTCCCGCACGCCGGCCGTTACCGCCGATCCGCCCCCGCCTCGCCCGCGCCGGCTTGCCGGCCCCCGCCACGTCCCGCACGACCCCGCCTCGCCCGCGGTGGGTTGCCGGCCCGCGCAACGTCCCCGCCACGTCCCACGCGTCCCCGCCACGCCCGCGGACGCGCGCTACGCATCCCGAAGGGATGCCAGACCGTAGCCGGGGGTTGAGCGCAGCGATACCCCCGGACCCGCGTCGCACCGCGTCGCACCCTGAAGGGGTGCCAGAGTCCCTTGGCCCGTCCAAAGTGCTCACGACGCCTTTCCCCTCTGTCCCCGCTGCACATTCCCCGCTGCACATTCCCCGCCCTCCCACTCACGTCTTACGCCGGGCGCTCCGGGTTATAGATCGGCCCGCCCGCGGCGGCGTACCGACTCAACACCCCGATCGCTTGCCGCCTCAGCAGATCCCTGCGCACGCGCAGGCCGCGCCCACGCAAGGCGCCGACCCAGTCGGCTGGCTTGGCGCCCTCGTCGAACCCGACCGCCTCGGCATCACTTCCGCGTGCACCGCACGCCAGCCGCCCAAGACCGGACCACGCTACTGCGCCCAGGCACATGGCGCACGGCTCAACACTCGTATGCAGTTCGTACGACCCGACCACAGCGAAGTCATGTGTGCGCAGGCGGCGCTGCGCCAGCATCAACGCCACGATCTCGGCGTGCAGGCAGGCACAGTGCGCGCGCACCACCAGGTTTACGCCCGCCGCCACCAAGCGTCCGGTCCGGCACTCGAACACTGCAGCACCGAACGGCCCCCCCGTGCCCTCGCGCACGTTCGCATCTGCCAGCCGGACCGCCAGCCCCATGCGGGCCGCATCGGTCGGCCAGTCGGCCCGGGCCAGCCGTGGCAGTTCGCGGCGCAGCCAGGGCGGCAGACGCAAGGCGAAAGCGGTGCAGGGTTCTGCATGCATGCAGGGATTGTATCGCATCGCCGCCGTCTGGCAACCTGCGACCAGCGTCGGAAGCAGTCCGCCCCACTCCACGGTCCTCAGCGTTCCGCGCAGTAGAACACCGGCAGGGTTGGATCAGAGAGATCCTCGAAGCGTCGCTCGCCCTCAAGCTCGGGGCGGTCGGTCAGAGCCGTGAGCTCCAGGCGGTAGGTCCGTCCGACCTGCCGGGCCTGGTAGGCCGCCACCGGTTCGCGGTCCAGCACCGCCCAGTGCGCCACCGCAATCCGTGGCGCGGCGCACACGCCCGTCACGACTCCGAGTACGTCATACTCGCACACCACCAGCGCGCGGCGGTAGGTGTCGAGCATGTCCGTCGTCGGTACGGGCAGCGCCGTGGCCAGCCGGGCCTCGACGGTCACCGTCGGCAGGACGCGTCGCGCCGCCTCGCGGCTCACCCACTGGCGATGTTTGGCGGCCGCCTCGTCGGGACCCACAAACCGGCTGTAGACGGCCACGGCGTCCAGCGTGCCGGCCCAGTCGCGGCCGCCGTCTGCCTCGTCGCCGCACCGCAGCGACTGCTCGGACCAGTTGGCGAAATCGCCCTGAACCGCGCTGGATGAGACCCCATTCGAGCCGTTCACGAATGCCTGCAGCCGACCGGGCAGGTAGCTCACGATCACGTGGCAGCGCCGTCCCGGCGTCAGGGTCGCCAGGACGGTCTGCGGGTTGACGCCGTTGTCGCCCGTGAGCGGGGTCCGCAGCCGCAAAACCAGGCGGTCTTCCTCCTGCCCCAGCGTGAAGTTGCGCGCGTTCGCGGAGCGCGAAAACGTCACAATGCGGGCCGGGCCCCGCTGCGTGACGTTGGCCGGCGTGAAGACCGTCTCGATCGCCAGTTGGTTGCTGGCCCGGCAGGCCGTCAGTAGCTCAGCGTCGAGCGCCTCGGCCACCAAAGCCCCGCCGGCCAGGTCCACGGCGCCATTCGCCGCGGGCACGGCCCGGCCGCGCAGGGTCGTGCGGCAGGAGCGGTCCACGCCGGACGCCGTGTCGCGGATGCGGTTCGGGCGGGTCATCCCGTCCCAGAGGAACACCAGTTGCGCATGGCTGCCCGGCCACTCGCGGCCCAGGTCGGCTGGCGTCTGGACCGCGGCCACCTGGCGCGGCTCCTCCGTCTTCAGTGTCTCGGCCACCGTGGCGCGAGCCCCGCCGGCGATCCAGAGGTCGGGCACGAAATCCGCATGGCGGTCGTTCGTGACACGCACCCAGGCCTCGACGGAGGCGAAATCCGGGCCAAAGCGGCCCACGTGAATCTCGACGCCGGGGCCGCCCTGACGGATGTTGTTGCCGCCGCGGCCACCCTGTCGGTACGGTCCGGTCAAACACAGGAAGCGCACATGGTTAGACCACCGTGGGTGGTAGACCTCCCACCCGTCGATGCCGGGCGCGTCGTGGATGTCCACGTTGCGCGACACGCCGGGTCCCCGCAGCTCGACGCCGCGGTGGGCCCCGTCAAAAACCCAGGCCAGGTAGCTGTTGTCCGGCGCCAGCGACGTCCAGCAGCCCCGCGCGAAACGCTGCGAGCCGCGATTGGGAAGTTCGGCCACGTGCGCATCCGGCCAGGGCAGCAGCGCCGATGCGCGGGTGCCGTCGGCCGAGAGCTGGAAGTTGTGGCCGTCGGACGGCGCGCGGTCCCAGATCAACTCGCCGCTGGCGGGATCAGGCAGTTGCGGGCCGTCCAGAAGATAGCGCCGGATCGGATTGGCGGCACCGGCGTCCGGCACCTTTGCGTAGACCCACTCGCGCCCGGTCGCGGGCTCGGCCCACACCTCGACCAGGTGTCCGACCGCGACCGGCCGCAGATTCTGCCCGTCGAACCCCACCACACACACGCGTCCGGATGCGCGATCCGTGAAGACCACGCGTTCGCCCGCGGGCGTGAGCAACGGCTTGCTGATCCGGCCCGATGCGGGCAGAATCGGCCGAACGCCACGGCCATCTTCCGTATCGAAACCCATCAGTTGCAGCCGGCTGCCCTCGGCCATCGCGTCCGAGCCGTCGCCGGTGTCGCGCAGCCACACGAGGCGCGCGCGCGCACCGGTCAGGGCGCGCAGCTCCTGTGCGACCGGCTCGGCGAGCAGCGGCGCGCACGCGGCCAGCAGCCACCCTGCGGCCGCTGCCGCGCGGGCGATCCTGGATCCCGTGCTCATGTCGGCACGGCTCCTGGCATCGGCGCTTCCGCGCGGTCAGAGCATAACTCGACCGTGACCGGCCCCTCGTTGATCAGGCTGACGCGCATACGGGCGCCGAACACCCCGGTGACGACCCGTTCCGCGCCCAGACTGAGGCGCAACCGGCCGACGACATCCTCGTAGAGCGGCGTGGCTACGTCGGGTCTGGCCGCCGCCGAGAAGCCGGGGCGGTTGCCCTGCCGGGTGTCGGCATAGAGGGTGAACTGCGACACGATCAGCACACTGCCGCCAATGTCGCGCACCGAGCGGTTCATCTGATCATGGGCATCCTCGAAGATGCGCAGTTCCGGCAGCTTGCGGGCGATCCAGCCGGCATCGGCCGGACCGTCGCCCTGCCGCACGCCCAGCAGAACCAGTAGACCGGGTCCGATCTGTGCGACGGTCTGGCCCGCCACCGTGACGGCCGCCTCCGAAACCCGTTGCACGAGCGCTTTCATGTGGGGCAATCTAGCCGAAACGTCCTGGAACAGCCAGCGCTTTCCGGTTAAAGCGGCGTTAAGCAAGGCAATCCAAGCGGGTCCTGTCGGGCATCGAGGGGTACAAGTTCACGGTGCCATGCAAGATCGCGGCAGTCTCAAACTTCAACTGCAGCTTGTTGGCCAGACGCCGCCGAAAGCGTCACGCGCAGGCTGACAATCGCGTGCGCGACGATCGGAACCGCCACGACGCCGTCCTCAACCCGTGCCGCCGACGGATGCGTTGCGCGTTCCAGCAGGTCGACCTCCACGGCGCCCTGCGGCTGGCCGAGCAGCACCGGATCGAACGTCACCCGCGCAGTCACGGCCCGGCCGTCGAGTTCGACCAGCCGGACCACGATCGCATCGGTCGTGTCCTCGGCGCGCTTGACCGCCGCCACCACGACGTTCGCGGGTTCGACGCGCAGCGTCGCGCCCACCGCCGGCAGCACGCCGTCGTGCGCCTCCGCGGCAATCACCTGCAACGGCTCGTTGAAGGCGGCGCCCAGCCGCGTCAGGTCCGAAGCCGTCCGCGCACCGCCATGCGGCTGCAGCGCCAGCCGCACCACGTGCTCACCCACTTCGGGCAGGGGGTCGGGGTCATAGCTGCTGCGGATCAGCGTGACACGCAGCGTGCGGTTGTCGAGGGAGAAACCATACTTGCTGTCGTTGAACAGCGCGCAGCCGGCCGCCTCGCCGCCCACGGACGGCGACCGGCCCGTCACATCGGCCCACCGCAGTCCCGGCACCTCTTCGCCGTCGTGCTCTGCGCGCCGGATCGAACCGAATGGGATTTCGTAGCTCGCCCGCGCCTCCTCAAGCGCCAGCGGAAACCGCATGGCGAGCTTCGGAATGCCGACCGCCGCGCTGCCGATTTCCAGCCACCGCGTCTGGATCTCGATTTCAAGCCAGGGGTGGCCGGACTTGAGCGTGTAGGTGACGCTGACTTCGCTCGATCCGACTTTGCTGCGCGCGATGATCGAGGCCAGCCACGGACCGCCGTGGCGCCGGTCCAGGCTGACGACTTCCGCGTCCTGCCGGCGATAGGCGTCGGAGATGGTCCAGGCTGTCATGCTGCCCGGGCGCTCATGAATGAACTCGAGCACGGCCAGCGGGTGCGCCGGATCGGCCAGCTCGCGGCCGGTCGCTTTGTCGATCAGGCTGACGATGCCGCCGCTGCGCGCATCGAAGGCTACGCTGAGGTGTTCGTTCTCCATCGCGCAGCCGCCCACCGCGATGGCCTCGATGCCCATGCGGCCATCCAGCATGCGCACGCCGCCGTCCGCCTGCGGCACGAATCGGCCATAGCCGTAGGCGTTCGCCGGCGGGCGAAACCGCGTGCCGTCGTCCACCACGGTACAGACGGCATGGCCCAGCGGACCGACGCTCATCGGGAACGCGACCTCAATGAACTGGTTGGCCCAGTACCACGCGCCCTGGTTCACCTTCTGGGCCGGAATGCGCCGGCCGTCCGCGGTGCAGACGGCGTAGTGCTTGTTGGCCAGGTCGTCGGCGTGGCGTCCGGTTTGCGGATCCCAGACGGTCGCGGTCACGATCTCCGTGCGCTCCTGCGCCAGGGGATTGAATACCACGAAGGGGCGCGGACCGTCACCGACGTGGCCCGCCGTGCTCACGCCGCCGCTCTGCGTGCGGCTGCCGGGACCGGCGCCGAGGGCGACCGACTCGCGTTCGGGCGGGACACCCTCCGCCGCCGCGCCGGCGGCCGCCGGGCTGCGCGTGTCGATCCGGGCCGCCACGGCGCGCAGGGCCCGCATGCGGATCATGCTGCCGGCTGCCGCCAGGCGCTGGAACATGCCGTCGTTGTAGGTGCGCGTGGCGGCCACGCCCGAGCCGGGCAGGATGTCGTGGAACTGGCTGAAACAGACATCGCGCCAGATTCGCTCAAGTTCATCGGCCGGGTAGTCGAGGCCCGCCAGTCGCGCGCCCAGCAGCGCGGCCCATTCGGCTTGCGCGGCGTGGATCTCCCCCAGGCGGTTGTTGCGCTTGATCAGCGTCTGGCTCGTGTAGCAACCGGGGAACTCGAAATTCAGTTCGCCGTCGACCACGGGCCAGGCGCCGTCGCGGCGCGCCAGCAGGTCGAAAAACGCGCCGGCCGTCGCCAGTCGGTAGTGGGGGAACACGGGCCACGTGTTCAGGTCGTGGCACCGACGCAGGTCGCGCCGGGTCGGTCCGCCGCCGTGGTCGCCCACGCCGTAGACGTTCATCCAGGTCTTCAGTCCGGTCTGCCGGGCGAAGAGCAGCAGCGGCTTGGTGTTGTGCGGGCCGATCGTGTCGTTGTACCAGGTGAGCTCGCGGCACACGAGCACGCGCGCGCCGTCCGGCCCCTGGAACCAGAAGACAGGGGGCCGCTCCCGGCCGGCTCCCGCGCGGCACAGGTAGAGGTAGCGTACGCCCCCGCGCGCGTCGATCGAGGGGATGGTGTGGGCGTGGCCGAAGCTGTCGGGCGTCCAGCCCAGCGGCACGGCGTCCGCCGGCAGACCGAGCAGGCGCTCGATGTACCGTCGCGTGTAGAGCAGGTGGCGGGCGAGCGCCTCGCCGCCGGGCAGGTTGCGGTCGCTCTCGACCCAGTGGCAGGCCGCCACCTCCCAACGTCCCGCACGGATCTGCGCCCGGATGGGCTCCAGCATCTCGGGATGGTAGCGTTCGACGATCTCGTAGACGCTGGCCTGGCTCTGCGTGAAACAGAAGTCCGGGAACTCGTCCATCAGCTTCAGAACCGTGGTGAAGGTGTCGTGAACCGTGTGCACGGTCTCCGGCCACGACCACATCCAGTTCATGTCGATGTGCGCGTGGCCGACGCAGAGGATCGTATAGGCCTTGGCGGCCGCGGCGACCGGCGCCAAAACTCCCTCGGCGCGCGCGACGGCCGCCGCCAGGGTGCCGCGGCCGGCCGGCGCCGCGGCCTGCTCGACGATGCGCCAGGATTCCTCGATCAGGGGTGCCCAGGCCTCGCCGCGACCTTCGGTCTCGGCCAACTCGCCGGCAAACTCGATCTCGGCCAGGAAACGCTCCACGGCGCGGCTTTCCTCCTGTGAGCGCCGGCCGGCCAACTCCCTCAGTCCATCTAGTCTCTGCATGGGCGTGATTCCATTAGAATGTGCCGCCCCTATGCCGGACCGTCACCTGGCCGGCAGGGGAACGCAAACTGAACGGGGGTAGATTACCAGACTCGTCGCCGCGTGTGTAGCCGGCGCTCGCGCCGACGGCTTGCGCCGCCCCACGATCGCGCTTGCCAGCCGCCGGCCGGGCCAATACAGTTGACCGCGTTTCTCACTGGGTGGCCGCGTGCCGCGGCGCCCCGACCCCGCGCGACGCACGATCGTGAAAGGAGACCCATGCGCACGGACATTGCCGACCGGTTTTATCGCGTGTTTGCATACCAGGACGTAGACCGGGTGCCTGATCTGGAGTTCGGCTACTGGCCGCAGACCATCCGGCGCTGGCTCAAGGAGGGGCTGCCGGCGGAGATGGCCACCGAGAAGAACGCCATGTTCTCCTCGAAGCTCGACGGCTTCTTCGGTTTTGACGTCTGCGCGCATGAAGGCATCCATCTGTCGCTCGGGATGAACCCCTGCTTCACCGAAGAGGTGCTCGAGCGCAAGGCCGACGGTTCCGTGATCCAGCGTGACGGCAGCGGCGTCGTGGCCCATCGCTACACCAACGAGTGTGACGACAGCTCAATCCCGCACTACCTGCGCTTTCCCGTCGAGAATCCGGCCGACTGGGAGTCGATGAAGGCGCGGTTCCGCTTCGACGACCCCCAACGCACGCTGCCCGCGGACCAGCCGGCGCGCCTGCGAAAGGCCGTCCAGGACGGCAAGGCCATCACCTTCTTCATCTGCGGCATCTATGGTCAGCTCCGTAACTGGATGGGCATGGAGAATCTCTCCACCGCCTTCTATGACTACCCCGAGATGATCCACGACATGGCCGACCACTGGGCCGAGCTGGTGGCCCGGCAGCTGGAGACCCTGCCCGCCGACATCCCGATTGACCTGGCTTTCTGGTGGGAGGACATGGCCAGCAAGAACGGCCCGCTGTGCAGCCCCACAACCTTCCGCGAGTTCCTGCAGCCAGCCTATCGACGCGTGATGCAGGTGGCCCGCAAGCACGGCTGTGAACTGAGCATGGTGGATTGCGACGGCAACCCCCACGACATCGTGCGCAACTGGCTGGAGGAGGGCGTCAACATCATGTTCCCGCTGGAGGTCGCCGCGGGCGTCGATCCCTATGCCTGGCGCCGGGAGTTTGGCCGGGAGCTGCGCATGCGCGGTGGCATCGCCAAGGAGCCGCTGGTCCGTGGCGGCAGCGCCATCGACCGCGAGCTCGAACGCATCCGGCCGCTGCTGGAGATGGGCGGCGTGATCCCGCATCTTGACCACCTCGTGCCGCCGGACATTCCCTACAAGCACTACTGCGAGTATCTGGAGAAGAAGCGCAAACTCATCGGCAAAGCCTGACGCAAGAGCGTGCGGCACGCACGCGACAACAGAGGAGATCGCACGCATGAAGTTCGTTCAAGTCGGAGTCGGCGGATTCGGTAACGTCTGGATGCAGGTGCTGAAGGACCACCCCGAGGCCGAGGTGGTCGGCCTGGTCGATATCAGCGACAAGGCTCTCGAAAACGCCTGCGAGAAGTACGGCTATCCCCGGACGATCTGCTACAGCAACCTCAAACGCGCCATCAAGGCTACCGGCGCGCAGGCGGTCGTGTGCTGCACCCCGCCGGCTCACCACCGGCGGGACGTGGTGACCGCGCTCAAGGCCGGGCTGAACGTCATCAGCGAGAAGCCGATGGCGGACAGTCTGGCCAACTGCAAAGCCATGTTGGCGGCGGCGCAGCAGAGCGGCAAGCTCTACGTGGTCAGCCAGAACTACCGCTACCAGCCGGTCACGTGGACCATGGCCAAGATCCTGCGCGAGGGCAAGCTGGGCCGGATCGGGCAGATCAAGGTCGACTTCTACAAGGGCGTCGACTTCGGTGGCGGTTTCCGCCACACCATGGAGTACCCGGTGATCGTGGACATGTCGATTCACCACTTTGACCTGATGCGCTTCATCACCGGGCTGGACGCCGTGCAGGTCACCGCCACCTCGTGGAATCCGTTCTGGTCCAACTACCAGGGCGACTGCTCGAGCACGGCCACCTTCGAGATGAGCAACGGCGCGCGGCTGCTCTACAACGCCAGCTGGTGTGCGAAAGGCGATTTCTGCAGTTGGGATGGAAGCTGGCAGATCGAATGCGAGCACGGCACGCTGGTGCAGCACCAGGGGCAGGTGAAAATTCTGTGGACCACCGGGCTGTACAAGGTCGAGCGCGAAGAGGTCGTGACGCTCGAGGAGCCGCCCAAGCGCGGGCAGGTGCAGGTGCTGAGCGAGTTCCTCGCCGCGCTCAACGGCGGTCCGCGGCCGGCCACGGCCGTCGAGGACAACATCAAGAGCGTGGCGATGGTCTTTGCCACGGTCAAGGCCATGTCTACGGGGCGACCGGCGCGGATCCTGTGATGAACGCTCTGGACTTCTCGTTCCGAGAAATTTGATGTTTGTTGGCTGCATGAACGCCTTCGATCATCTGCTGCAGTTGCCGGCGCACGCGGTGCCGGACCGCGCCGAGATCGTGCGCAGCGTGGCCCGCCACACGCGCCAGTCGGTAGTCACCCTCGACGGGCCCGGCTGCATCCGGCATATCGCGCTGGTCACGCGCGACACGCGGCGGAATCTGTGCGCCAGCCGCGACATGATCCTGCGGATCTACTTCGACGGCGTTGAGACCCCGTACGTCGAGGCCCCGTTCGGCGACTTCTTCGGCGTGATGCACGGCGAGGGCTGGTATCCGATCAACACCCACCTGCTGTCGGTCATGCCGTGGGGCGGCCTGAACTGCTACTTCCCCATGCCGTTCGCGAGCCAGGCGCGGCTCGAGTTCGAGGCCGGGCCCGTGGACGGCCACATCTACCTGCAGGTCGACTGGCACCGCTACCCCGAACAGCGGCTGGAGACGCCGCAACGCTTCTGCGCCCGCTGGCGCCGGGAGTGTCCGACCGCCAGCTATGGTGAGCAGTACCTGCTGCTCGACACCGCTGGTGCGGGTCAACTGGCGGGGTTCGTCTACGGGGTCCGGCTCTTCGACAACGAAGACCGCTGGAGCCACGGCGGTGCCGAGAATCTTTACCTGGACGGGCAGGGCACCCATCCGGCGTTCATTCGCGGCGTCGGCGGCGAGGATACCTTTGGTGTGGGCTACGGCGGCAACCAGACCGTGCCGCTCACGCACCACCACGCGGCCATGCCTTACTACGTGCACGAGGACATCGGCGAGGCGCGCCCGGCGCCGCGGGTGGTGGGCTACCGTTTCTACGAGTACGACACGCTGCCGTTTCGGGAATCGCTGCAGTTTCGCTTCGGCTGCATGGTCAACGATATCTGTTCGACTGTCTACTGGTACCAGGACCGGCCGGTGCGCAACTTCTTCCGGATGCCGGGGTGGGACCACATCCGCCACCTGGACCGTCACCTGCCGCAACCCGGATTTCCGCGCGGCACATCCGATGAACCGTTGCCGTCGGACGGCAGTTGGTGGCTGTGCGGCCCCTTTGCATACGACGATGGCAAGGCCTTGGCTGCGGCGTTGCCGCCGGAGACCGAATTCGACGTTGCGGCCAGCTATGACGGCGGTCATCGCGTGAACACCGCTGCGGGTGGCTGGCCGTCGGGCTGGTCGAGCGCGGGCTCGCGCCAACGCGGGCGGGATCGCGCCCGCTGGGTGCGGCGCGAGGCGCAGCACGGTTTCATCGATTTCAATCATGTATTTCAGCCGGTCGCCCGCGGGGTGGGCGTTTCCGAGGCGGGCGTGGCCTACGCCCGCAGCGTGCTCATCGCACCGGCCGATGGGACGGTTACGCTGCGGCTGACCTTTGACGACGCGCTGGCCCTGAGGGTCAATGACGAGCCCTGGCGGTTGCTCGGCACGCACACGGCCTTTCGCACGGTGACGGTGCCGGTGATGCTGCACCGCGGGACGAACCACATCTTACTCAAGCAGAGCAACACCATCGGGTTCAACCACGGTGGATGGGTCTTCAACTTTCAGGCGTTGGCAGCAGACGGTACCCGCATCCATCCACAGACCGAACCGCAGGGGAGCACGGAGAGGACATGAACCACGCGCACATCACCTTCGCCCGGGACTTCACGGTCGGCCCCGTGGATCCCCGGCTGTTTGGCTCGTTTGTGGAGCATCTCGGCCGGGCCGTCTATGGCGGTATCTATGAGCCGGGCCACCCGCGGGCGGGTGCCGACGGGTTGCGCGACGACGTGCTCGACCTGGTGCGAGAACTCAACGTGCCGATGGTGCGTTACCCGGGCGGCAACTTCGTCTCGGGCTACAACTGGGAGGACGGCGTCGGTCCGGCGGCGGCCCGGCCGCGGCAGTTGGACCTGGCCTGGAAGAGCCTGGAGCCGAATACGTTTGGCCTCAACGAGTTTGTCGCGTGGTGCCGCCGCGCCCACGCCGCGCCCATGCTGGCGGTGAATCTCGGCACGCGCGGGCCGGATGATGCCCGCCGGCTGGTGGAGTACTGCAACCATCCTGGCGGTACGGAACTGAGCGACCGGCGCCGAAGCCATGGCTGCGCTGAGCCTCATCGCATCCGGACCTGGTGCCTTGGCAACGAGATGGACGGTCCGTGGCAGATCTGCCACAAGACGGCCACGGAATACGGCCGCGTGGCCTGCGAGACCGCCAAACTCATGAAGTGGGTCGACCCGACACTCGAACTGGTGGTCTGCGGTTCCTCCGGGCGCGGGATGGTCACCTTCGGCGCGTGGGAGACCGAGGTGTTGGAGCACACCTTCGATCACGTCGATTACCTTTCCATTCACACCTACTATGGGAACGGCGACAATGACACGCCCAGTTTCCTGACGCGCTCCGACGAGATGGGCGACTACATCCGCGAGGTCACGGCTGCCGCCGACTACGTGGCCGCACGGCGCCGGTCGCGCAAGCGCATTCATCTGTCGTTCGACGAGTGGAACGTCTGGGATATGTCGCGCTGGGGATGCGAGCCAAAGACCCCGTGGACCGAAGCGCCGCCGCTGCTAGAGCAAGCCTACACGATGGAGGACGCGCTGCTGGTCGGCGGCATGCTCACCACGCTGCTGAACCACGCCGACCGCGTCAAGATCGCCTGCCTGGCACAGCTCGTGAACGTGATTGCGCCGCGCATGACCGCCACCGGCGGCGGCGCCTGGCGGCAGACCATCTTCCATCCCTTCGCGCAGGCCTCGGCCTGGGGCCGCGGCACGGCGCTGCGCCCAGTGGTCGCCTCGCCGCTGTATGACTGCAAGGCGCGCGCGGGTGTGCCGTGGCTGACGGCGGCCGGCGTGCTGGATCCGGAGACCGGCGCCATGACGCTCTTTGCGGTCAATCGCCACCTCACCGAGGCCCTGCCGTTCACGGTCGACTTGCTGGGTTTCGAGCCCTTCACGCGCGTGGCATGGAGCGTCATGCGCCACGACAACCTGAAGGCGGCCAACACCCTGGCGGCCCCGGACGAGGTCGTACCCCGCCAGGTGACGGGCGCCGCGCTGGACGGCAGTCGTTTGACTGCCACGCTGCCCCCCGGCTCCTGGAACGTGCTGCGCTTGCATGCGTGAGGAATCTGTCATGACCCAGAGCGGCGCCGGGGACTCCGAAGTAAGCCGACCCTCCACGCAGGAACTGGTCGCCCGGGCGTGGCGCCAGGGCCGCGTGATCCCGGGCTTCAACATTCCGTACCTGCCCATGATGGCGCCCGTGGTGCGGGCGTTGCGCGACACCGACAGCCTGGGCTTGATCATGGTCGCGCGCCTGGAATGGACCAAGTTCGAGTCCGGCAGCGTGGCGGCCATTCGGGACGAGTTCGTGCGCCTCGACGGCGATCCACGGCACGTCCGGTTGCATCTGGACCATGTGCCGGTCGTCGACGAGGACGGGCTGCGCGTGGACTACGCGGCGATCATCGCGACAGCTCTGGACTGCGGCTACGAGTCGGTGATGGTGGATGCCTCGCGGTTGCCGCTGGCCGACAACGCCGCCTGCACACGCAATGTGGTTGAGATGGCGCACGCGCGCGGCGTGCCGGTGGAGGGGGAATTGGGGGCGGTCCTGGGCCATGAAAGCGGACCGCTGCCGCCCTATGAAACCCTGTTTGCCGCGCGCCGTGGGTTCACCGACCCCGACGATGCGCGGCAGTTTGTCCACGCGACCGGCGTCGACTGGCTGTCGGTGGCGATTGGCAACGTGCACGGCGCGATTGCCACGGCGACGCGCACCGCGGAGAAGGTTGCGGCCCGACTGGACATCGCCCATCTGGAGCGGATTCGGGAGGCGACGGGTGTGCCCCTGGTGCTGCATGGCGGAACCGGCATCTCGAAAGCGCTGATCCAGGAGTCGGTGCGCCACGGCATCGCCAAGATCAATGTGGCCACTGCCATTCGCCAGCCCTATGAGCGACTCCGCGCGCACTCGGTGGCCCAGGCGCAGGACGCCGTCTACGAGGAAATGCTGCGGATCATACGGGATGAGTTGGGGATCGCAGGGCTGGCGTCACGGCTTCAGGCTGACTGATCCGGATGCCGCACGCCACGCCTTGAGGAGCAAGACCATGAAACCGGCTGTTACATTCGCACTGTTCTTCGGCAATCGCGGGTTTTTTCCGGAGCAGTTGGTCGCTGCGGCGCGTCTGGAACTTGCGGCGGCGGTCGCGGCGCAGGGGCACGGCGTGCTCGTGCTCAATGAAGGCGCCACGCGGTACGGCGCGGTCGAGACGCCGGATGAGGGGCGGCGGTTCGCACAGTTCCTGGCGGAGCACCGCGGGCGTTTTGACGGCGTCATCCTCTGCCTTCCGAATTTCGGCGATGAGACCGGCGCCGTCGCGGCCCTGCAGGACGCGGGCGTCCCGATCCTGGTTCAGGCGTACCCGGACGAACTGGCGAAGATGTCGTTTGCCAGCCGGAGGGACGCGTTTTGCGGCAAGTTCTCGGTGATGGACGTCTTCCGGCAGTACGGTCTGGCGTTCACGACCTTTCAGCCACATACGGTGCATCCCGCCAGCGCGGCGTTCGGCGAGCAGTTGGCGCGTTTTGGTGCGGTCTGCCGGGTGGTACGGGCCATGCGGCGGCTCACCGTGGGGGCGATCGGGGCGCGGACGACGGCCTTCAAGACCATCCGGTTCGACGAACTCGCCCTGCAGCAACGCGGCGTCACCACCGAGACCTTCGATCTGTCCGAGCTGTTTCTGCGTGTCCGTTCGGTGGACACCGCGGGGGATGCCTTCACCGCCAAGTCCGCGCGGCTGCGCGCCTATACCGGCTGGGAGGGCGTGCCGCCGGAGGCGGTGACGTCACTGACGCGCGTGTCCGTGGCCTTGGACGACATGATCCGCGAGCATGGGCTCGACGCAATTGCGCTCCGGTGCTGGCTGGAGATCGAGAAGGAACTGGGTGTGGCGCCCTGCGTGTTGCTCAGCGAGCTCAACGATCGTGGCATACCGGCGGCGTGCGAGCTGGACGTGTGCAACGCCGTGGCCATGACGGCCCTGGCCGCGGCCTCGCAGCGGCCGGCGACGTGCCTGGACTGGAACAACAACTACGGCGACGACCCGGACGCCTGCATCCTGTTTCACTGCGGCCCCGTGCCCCAACAGCTCATGGCCGGCAAAGGCCAGGTGGTGGACCATCCCATGTTTGCCAAGGCACTCGGCGCCGGCTGCGGCTACGGCTGCAACACGGGTCGAATCGCCCCGGCGCTCATGACCTTTGCCAGCACCAAGACGGAGAACGGAGCCGTCCAGTTCTACGCCGGGGAGGGGTCCTTCACCACCGACCCGATCGCCCCGGAGTTCTTCGGGTGCGCCGGTGTCGCGCGCATCGCGGGGCTGCAGGCCAGACTCGAGACCATCGGGCGGTCCGGCTATCGGCATCATGTGGCCGTTTCCACCGGGCACCAGGCCGTGGCGGTGCGCGAGGCCCTGACGCGCTACCTGGGCTACGAACTCACGGAGCTGTAGCCAGCATCCCGGCTGATGACCCCGCGGGACGCAAGCGAGGGAAGGCCCATGAGTCTGCTGGGGATCGACATTGGAACCACGCGGTGCAAGGCGGCGGTCGTCTCGGTCGACGGGCGTTGTCTGGGCGAGGCTTCGCGCGAGTATGCACTGGTGCACCCGCGGCCGGGCTGGTCCGAGATCGATGCACCCGCCCTGTGGACAAAGGTTCAGGATGTCATGGGTGGCGCTGTGGCGGCCGCCGGCCGGACCGACCCCGTGACTGCCCTGTCGGTGAGCGCGATGGGCGAGGCCGCTGTGCCGGTCTCGCGCGATCGCGCGATTCTGGGCAACAGCATTCCGAGTTGCGATCCGCGAGGCGGGGAGTATATCAAGGCCCTGGTGGGCGACCTCGGCTGCGACACGCTCTACCGGATCAACCCGAACCCGCCTGGGCCGCACTACACCCTGCCCAAGCTGCTCTGGCTGCGCGAACACCAGCCGGAGTTCTTCGCCCGGACGGATCATTTCCTGTTGTGGAGCGATCTGGTGGCGTTCATGCTGGGAGGCCCCGCGGTCTGCAACCTTTCCCATGCCAACCGGACGTTGCTGCTCGATCTCGACGCGGCTGACTGGTCGGACCGTCTGCTCACCTGGGCGGGTCTGGACCGCCAGGTGCTGGGACGCGTGGTGGCGCCGGGAACGGTGATCGGGGAGGTTGCGGCTGACATGGCCGCGCGCCTGGGACTGCCACGTGGGGTGAAGATCGTCGCGGGCGGTCACGACCAGAGTCCGAACGCGCTGGGCTGCGGCTGCATCACCGCGGGCAGTGCCGTATGTGGGATCGGCACGTTCGAGTGCCTGACGCCCGTGTTCGAAAAGCCCCGCGATCCCCTTGCGATGCTCGCGTTGAACCTCAACATCGAGCACCACGTGTTGCCCGGTCTGTACGTATCATTCCTATTCAACCAATCGGGGAGCCTGGTGCGGTGGTTCCGAGACACCTTTGCCGCAGCCGAGACTGCCGACGGGGAGTTCGATGTCTATGCCCGGCTCAATGCTGAGCTGCCGACCGAACCGACCCGGTTGCTGGTCCTGCCGCACTTCGAGCCGCCGCCGTGGCCGGGCTACATCCCGGACAGTGCCGGGGCGATTCTGGGGCTGAAGACCACGACCACGCGGGGCGAGATTCTGAAGGCCATCATGGAAGCTGCGACCCTCCATTTTGTGGATGGAGTCAAGGCCCTGCGCGGGCTGGGGACGGACACGCGCGAGTTCGTCGCTTCCGGCGGCGGCGCCCGCTCGGACGCCTGGTTGCAGATCAAGGCGGACATCTTCGGCGTGCCCTTTGTGCGTCTGCGGAACAGCGAGGCTGGTGTCACCGGAGCTGCCATGCTGGCGGGGTTGGCGACTGGCGTCTACGCGAGTCCGCGCGAGGCGGTGGCCGCGCAAGTGCGACGCGCGCGGGTCTTCGAACCCGATGCCGTGCGCCATGCGCGGTACCGCGAGAAGGCGGCCTTGCACCGGCAGCTCTATCCGGCGCTACGCGAGATACAAGCGAAGGTCGCGGCATGCGAATGGTAGGACGTTCCTCCGGGCCGGCCGAACGGCGCGGGACCACGGTTCTGCGGGTGACCGCACGGCGCGGGCGCCTGGTTCTACGGGTGTGCGCAACGCGGGCTTGTCTGCGGGTGGGGCGATTCGTAGCTTGAGCTCCGGCTTGTGAGTTCCGGCTTGCCCTGCTCTCCCTGCCGCGGTACCTTGCGGTCACACTTTGCAAAGTGTGACCGTCCGGGCCGGCAGCCTTCGCTGCGCAGGGCGGGACCACGGCGCTCGCCGACTGACGTGCACGCCGCGCCAGCTCGCGCCGCGGCCGGTGGCGCGCCCTGATGCCAAGCGCACGCCGGAACCTGCACGCCGTGCCAGCACGTGCTCGCCTCGAAAGGTGACATCTCATGATCTCGTTCTCCGCGTTTAAGGACAATGCGCTGCGCTTTCTGGACCGTTGCGCTGTTTCGGACGGTGTGGCTGACGAGGCGGCTTGGGAGGCGTCGGACGCAACAAGCATCTTTGGCCCGGGCGGACAACGCTTCGTGAGGCCCGAGGCTGCCCGTCGCGTGATCACACGGACGCTGACAGAGCGCATGCGCGACAATGTCTGGACCTTTGCCTCCACACCGGGCGGCAGCGAGAGTATCGAGGGCGGCCACTCGGCCGTCGAAACCCTTTTCCTGCTTGGTCAACTCGAGCGCCTGTCGAGCGAGAACCGCCGCGCCTGGGTCGACCAGTTCAACCAGTATCAGGATCGCGAGACCGGCTACTACCTCGGGCCTTATGTGCCGCCGCGCGACCACCAGTCCTGGCGCGACGGCAAGGTCTGCACCCATCCGTGGGACCACATGCACGATCACCTGGTGGCGTGCCTCTGCCCGACCCTGATGCTGCTGGGCGGCAAGTCCCGCTTCCCGCTGTCGCAGGGCAGCATGACCGGACGCTTTCTCGACCGCGCCTATCTTGAGCATTTTCTCCACGGTCGCGATTGGAACGACTATCGCCACGATCTCGACTTCCGACGCCATAACCCGTGGTGGATGGGTAACGAGTTCTGGTACCCGGCCTGCATTCTCTGGCAGATCACGGTCTGGGAGGCCGGCTCGCCGGCCGCGCGCCAGGCCCGGTGCCTGCTCGACGAGGTCTGGTATGCCTGGCATGACGCCAACTTTGGCGTCAACGGTTTCTGGTATGGCGACCTCGACGGCGACCCGGCGCGCCTCTGGCACGGGCGCTTGCCTGCCGGTCAGTTGCCCGCCACGTTGCGGACCCCGGACGAGCTTCATTGGTCCGCCATGGCCGTAATGGGCGGGGCCCACCAGCTGTGGTTTTATGACTTCGACGGTCACGCCATCCCGGAACGCATTCGCCAGGCCCAGACCGATGCCGTCCTGGCGCTGCAGAACCGGCATCACGGCCACTTTGGACTGGGCGATGTCGACAACCCGCAGGGATGGTCCTGCAACTGCACTGACGTCGATTGCATGACGGTGCTGGCGATGAACCACCACCGCCAGGACTACCGGCGACGCGAGATCGCGGTGGCGCTGCAACAGGCCATGCGCGCGATCCTGAACGACCGCCTGAATGCCGACGGCGTGCTGGAGTCGATTCCGGACGCGCCCTTTGCTCACAACTTCAACTCCTGGTCGAGCTTTTCGCCGGCCGGCCGGGGCAATGTCCTGAACCAGTCGTTCTACCTCTGGGCTGTGGTGGCGGCCTGCTCCGTTCCCCAGAACACAAACGACCCGGCGGTGCGCAGTTTTCTCGACCACCCCTGGCCGCGTGTCCCTTCGCACTGGCTGTGGGTGCCGTGAGCGTGCGGCAGTCTGTGGCGCACGTCGGCCCGACGTGCGTCCCGATGGAGGCCAGCTTTGTCTTCACAGACGCAAGGGCGGCGATTTATGATGCAAAGTAACAAGCACTACGCGGGCGCTTCCACGGTACGCGGCGTCCACAGAGCTACCCATCGCCACGCCCACGCCTGCGAGGCAGAGAGAAATCTACGATGCAACCACAATCATCGCTGACGACGGTTCCACAATGGTGCATACACGAACTGCGTCTCGCCAGCCATCGCACCTATCCCAACCCATACGCCGCGCTGGAACTGACCGTCACATTCACCGGGCCAGCAGGCGAAACGATTGTGCGCCCCGCGTTCTGGGACGGCGACCAACTCTGGAAGGTGCGGTTCGCCCCGACCGCGGTCGGCACCTGGCACTGGCAGAGTGCCTGCTCCGATGCCGCCAACGCCGGTCTCCATGCGCAAAGCGGTCAGTTTGAGTGCGTGCCGTATGCCGGCGACAATCCCGTTTATCGCCACGGCTTCCTGCGCGTCAGCGCCAACCGCCGCCACTTCTGTCACGCCGATGGCACGCCCTTCTTCTGGCTGGGCGACACCCATTGGCAGATGCCCGACACCGAACGGGTCGATGCCTGTAATCACCCGGAACACGGTGCCGCGCCCTGTCCGTATGGCGGGCAGTTCCAACACCTCGTGGCCGACCGCCAGGCGCGCGGCTTCTCCGTCTATCAGACCTACCCCTCGGTGGCCACCACCCATTGGTGGGCAGCGCCCCATACGGCCGTGGACCCCGAGCGGTTCCGCCAGGTTTTCGATGTCCAGATGGACTATCTCGCCGCGCACGGTTTCGTCATCGCGCTCGGCTGCGGGCACTTCAACAGCTCCACCCGCATCCCGGCCGTGGACCTTTGCCGCTTCGCCCGCTACCTCGTGGCCCGCTACGGCGCGCACCCGGTCGTGTGGATCACCTGCCAGGAGATGAATGCCCCCGCAGAGTTGAACGGGCAGGAGAGCAACCGCCTGGATGTCTGGCGCGCCGTAGCCGAGGAGATCACCGCCATGGATGGTTACGGGCATCCCCACTCTGCCCACCAGTGGGTGGTGGACGCCGACACGCGGCCGCTCGGTAACGAGCCCTGGCACGATTGGTTCGCGCTCCAGGGCGGCCACCGCAACAGCGGGCTGACTCCGCAGGCGCGCTATGCCGGCTATTACGCGTTCCGCCCGACGCGACCCGTGATCGAAACCGAGGCGATGTACGAACAGGTGGACTGCGGCGGCGTCAACACCACCGACGATGCGCGCCAGTCAGCCTGGAAGGCAATGCTGTGCGGCAGCGCGGGCTACACCTATGGTGCCGGCGGTATCTGGGCGCTCAAGTGGGACGCGGCCGATCCACGCTGGAAGGACTACAACCATGCCATCGGCTCGTGGCATGAGGGCATGGCCCTGCCGGGCGCGGCCCAGATGGCCCTGCTGCGCGACTTCTTCGCGGCCTTCGACTGGACCGCCCTGGTACCGCGTTTCGGTGATGCGGCCTGGGTCGAGTGGGCCGATGGCGAGCGCTGCGTCCTGGCCACCGACGGAAACCGCCTGTATCTGGCCTACTGTTACGGCGACACGTCGGCGGGCACGCTGAAGGGGCTTGATCCGAAGTCGGTCTATGCCGCGCAGTGGTTTGACCCGCGCGGCGGGCAGGCGATCGCCATCGCCGATGGATTCCGCGCGGCGGACGGACAGTGGGCCGTGCCAGAAAAGCCGGCCGGCGACTGGGTGCTGCGGGTGGCAGTCATGGGGAGGATGAAATGAGTTCGCGTCACTTTCGTGTTGACCTGACCTCGCATCCGTGCGATGCGCTGCCCGTGATCGCCCCCACGGCGGCGTTTGCCGTTGACCCGCGCCACGCCGGGGCCTGGACCGTGGCCGGTGACCTGGATGGCGATGGCGTGTCCGAACTGGTGCAGGCGCGGTTGTGGGAGCACCACGACACGCACGCCGTGGCGGCCGTCAGCGCCTACCGCCTCGACGGCACGGTGCTCTGGCGCTGGGGCGACCCAGGCGAAGGCGTCGCCGCGCTGCACAGCGACGCGCCCTGCCAGATTCACGACTGGAACCGCGACGGCCGGCCGGAAGTCGTGGTGGCCACCCGCACGCACGTCATCGTGCTGGACGGCGCGACCGGCGCCGAGCTGTGGCGCTTCGCCACGCCGAGTCCCGACGCGGGCGACTGCATCGTCTTTGCCCGGCTGAGCGGCGGCAGCCGTGACGACGTCCTACTCAAGGATCGCTATCACCGCATCTGGGCCTTTACGTGGGATGGGACTCTGCTCTGGACCGTCGCCGATCCTGGCGGCATGAAGACCGCCCATCAGCCCTACCTGCTGGACATCGACGGTGATGGCCGGGATGAGATCGTGGCCGGCTATGCGCTACTGGACCACGACGGCCGTCTGCTCTGGTGTCTCGACGGCGCGGCGTTGGGGCTTGTCCGTGGGCATCTCGACTGCGCCCGCGTGCTGCACGCAGGGGCCTCACCCGACGCCTGGCGCCTGATACTCTCCTGCTGCGGCGACCAGGCCCTGCTTTGTCTCGATGGCAATGGCCGGCTGATCTGGGAGCAGCGCGGACTGCATTTCGAGTCGGTTCGCATCGGCGCGTTGCTTCCAGGCGACGCGCCGCAGCAGATGCTGGTGGACATTGACCATACGGTGCCTGGCCTGAGTCCGCTCCACATCTACGCGTCGAACGGCGAGCTACTGGGCGAGATGAACAGCGTCTATGGCCGCGTGCATCCGCTGATTCGCTGGGACGCCGCCGCCCTCGACCGGATCGTGGCCTGCGAGGATCGCCTGCTGGTGTCCGGCGAAACCGGCCGACCCGAGGCGCGCTTCGCCACCCCATTGCCCGACGGCGTCGTCTTCGAGCAGACCGAGCGTCCCCGCGAGCACCAGGCGCGCGGCGCCTTCCACCTGCTGGGCCACGTTGGCAACCTGTTCGGTAACGGCCGGCAGGATCTGCTGCTTACCACCAACCCCGGCGGTATGGTCTGGGTCTACCGCAATCCCGGCGGGCCGGCAACGGATACGGCAGTGGGCACCGGGACGAACGTGACACTGTACTGACAAGGCCCTTCTCGGACGGGGGCGAAGCCGCCTTCAACGGCCACTGCTGTGGCCTCCCGCGTCGTCATTCCTGTGACCATATTCCGCCCTGTCCTCGGCCACCTTGCGAGCCGGTGCATCGTCAACGGTTTCGCCGATGTCGTACAGGAAGTCGGGGGACATGTCGGCACCGTTATCCCACACAACGGTGTCAATGTCGGCATTCAAGCGGGCCGTGCTGAACCGTTTCAGGTCTCGCAACGGTTCGAACATCTCACCATCAAGATGTGCAAATAGGTCAATCCGTCGACGACTGCCGTCCTCGAACGTGAGTAGCAGACGATAGCCGGCTTCGTATTCGACTTTGGTAACGTAATGCATTTATCAAACTCCTACGCCAGCGGCTCGATTGGGCGCAACGGTTTCTTGTCCATGGCGAGATTCCAGTCCGCCAGCAGCTCCGCGCGGTGCAGGGATGCCCATTCCAAGACCAATCCCGTCACGCGCGGGGGCAACGAGCCTTCCAACTGTCGCAAATCGTCAATCGCAAATGATGCCCGCTGGCCGCTGTACTTCGCGTGGAAATGGGGCACGCCATGCTCCTGCCAGTAAATGGCGATCACGACTCCAAGGAATCGACTGATCTCAGGCGCAGGCGTCTCCTGTATTGCGGATCCGGTCAGGAAGCAATCCCAACCAACTTTTCCAATGCAAAGGGTAGTCTATCCCACCACCGAAGCGCAATAGAAACGACTTGCGATCGAGCTGGGCCGAGATTGACTTCTCGCTCAAACCACTCCAGACTTCCTCGCCGAAAGCCAATGACAATGGGAGATCGCGATGGAATAGATGACGGTTATGGGTAGACTCGTGTCGCCGCGCCGTGCGTTCATCTACTCAACCACAGCGGGGGCAAGTGGAATGCCGTTCATGGCTTTCGGCATCTGGGGCAACGCCAAGCACGCATTTCGAACGGAAAAGGAAAACCCGATGAATGCCACCCATCTTGGCCGCCAATGGCCATCCGAACTCGCGGTCAGCCGCGACCCCGTCAGCGGTGCCACGGCTCACCAGTTGACGAGCTACCGGGCGCACAGCAACCATTCCTATTTCACCTATCCGTGCTGGTACGACCAAGGGCGGAAGCTCGTGATTGCCTCGGACCGCAACAACCGCGTGAACCTGTTCGGCGTGGACCTTGCCTCTGGTGTGCTTACCCAGCTTACCGACTGGGATCCCGCCAAGACCGCGAACCGTCACTGTCTGAGCAAGAACCCGGTACGCGAAGAGATCTGCTTCTTCTACGATGACACGGTCACGGTCCTGGATCTGCGGACCCTGAAGACCCGCGCGCTGATGCAGCGGCCCGCCGGCTACACGGGCAATCTCGCGGACGTCACCGCCGATGGCCGGTATGTGGTGACCGGTTTCTCCCAGGATCTCTCGGAGCGCTTCCAGGTGGACCTGCTGAACGGCTACATCGGCTTCAACGAGATGTGGGCCGCGAAGCCGCACTCCACAATCTGGCGGATTCCGGTCGACGGCGGCGAAGCGCAGCTCGCCTACGAGGAGCACTACTGGCTCGGGCACTTCAATGCCTCGCCGAAACTCCCCCACCTGATGACCTTCTGCCACGAGGGCCCCTGGAACAAGGTCGACAACCGCATCTGGGGGCTGGACCTGGCGACCGGCCGGCACTGGAAGATCCGGCCGACCGCGCCTGGCGAGTGCGTGGGGCATGAGTACTGGATGGCGGATGGGGAGCGCATCGGCTATCACGGCGGCAACGCCAACGGCGGCCTGTTCGGCTCGATCCGTTACGACAACAGCGATCCGGTTGAGGCGGTCTTCAACGGCCACTGCTGGCATTTCCACAGCCACCTGCTCGACCTGATCGTTGGCGACGGCAACGCCCAGGAGCCCTATCTGCTGGCCTGGCGCTTCCGGAACGGGGTCTTCGAAGGGCCGAAGGTGCTGGCCTGGCACCGCGGCTCATTCCACACCCAACAGGTGCATGTGCATCCCTGCGTCCACGCCGACGGCCGCAAGGTTCTCTACACGGCCGACGCCCAGGGCTACGGGCAGGTCTTCATCGTCGACGTGCCCGACTGGGACGCCATGCCGGATCGCGGCGCGGTGACGAAGAACAAAGAGGTATGAACGGTGTTGGCGCTCAGCCGTTCAGGCGTCTCAGCCGACCGGTTCGCCCGACAGTACGCGTCGCAGCTCCTAAAATTGGGAGACGCACCTCCTAAAATGTTGACTTTCGTCTGCCAGGATGGTTTGCTGGTCGCATGATGATTAAGCGGGCTTTCGTGGAAGAGCTCCAGCGACGTCTGAAGAAGCCTCTGGGCTTCATTGAGGTTGTCGTGGGTCCACGGCAGGTCGGGAAGTCAACCGGTCTGCGCCAGCTCATGCACGAGTGGAGCGGTCCGACGCACATGGTGTCAGCGGACGATGTGGCACCACCCCGGGCCGGATGGATCGAAGTGAACTGGCGCATGGCGCAGGCCATGGGCCCCGGGGCAGAAACTCCTGGGCCAGCTTCAGGAAACGGGCAACGTCAGCACGATCAAACACTATCTGGAGATATTCCAGGGCGCTTTTCTGCTGCACGGGCTCCAGAAGTACTCCGGTTCGGAAGTCAGGAAACGCGGCTCAAGTCCCAAGCTGGTGCCGATGAACACCGCCCTCGTGCACGCCTTTCGCGATCCGGCGGAGTGTGACCGGCCGGGGGACTGGCGCGGCCGGGTGCTGGAGACCGCCGTGGGCGCGGCGTTGTGCAAGCGGGAACGAGCCGTCTATTACTGGCGAGACGGCCAGCACGAAGTCGATTACGTGGTCGAAACCGGAACTCGCCTGTATGCCGTGGAGGTCAAGTCAGGGCGAGTTCGAGGCACCGGCGGTCTGGCAGCCTTCCTGGCGCGCTATCCCCAAGCCGTGCCGGTGATCATCGAAGCCTCAAGAGCGGAACGGCTCCTGCGTGGAGAACCGCTGGAGAGCATCGTGGAGCATCCGTCCGCTCCTGCGCGCTGAAAATCGAAGTACTTACGCATGAATCGCGCCGCGCATGTGGTAGATTCCCTCACGTCCCAAGCGGAGGGTAGCGGCGGCCGCACGTGAGACGGAACGGTCAGCCATGCGTGGGTGTGACTGGATGCACAACACGGAGAAGTGAAGATCAGTGGACCGCGAAATCATCTTCAACCATGACGGCTACGGCATCCTCGAAGATCTGGCCAAAACGGCCATGACCGAGCAGGACGCTGCCGATCTGCTGGTCGAGCCGCTGGCCGAGACCGGGGTGACGATCATCGACTGGAACATTCTCACCACCGGCCTCCACAACTGCCGCACCCGCCACGGGAGGCTGTACGACCGGGCGATGCTGGATCGCGCCCTGCAAGAGTTGCCAGCGCTCAATTATCCAGACGTCTCGCTCGACCGCCTCGCCATATCGACCGTGATCGAGCACTACGCCGCGCAGGAACTCGATCTGCTCGACATCGTGGTCAAGCATGGCCACGCCCGCAGCCTGAAGGTCTTCGGTAACATCCGGCTCAACCACGCCAGCGCCGCGGTCATGCTCGAAGGCGTGCCGGGGCGCCGGTTCGGCAACGGCAGCGGGGCGCGCATGGACTTCAGGGACGCCGCATTTCATGGCTATCTGATTGAGCTGTGCGAAGACCTGCTGGCCAAGGGAGTGGACGGCCTTTCGCTTGACTTCGAGCGCAAGGCGCCATTCTTCCCGGACGGCGTCGCGCAAGCGGAGCGCCTGGCAGCGTGCACGACATTCCTGCGCCGGGTGCGTAGGCTGTGCGACAAGCCGATCGTCTCGCGCGTTGCCTACGATGCCGCAAAAGGCGCACCGCAGGGTCAGGATCCCGAGCGCTGGATGCGCGAGGGCCTGGTGGACGCGGTCGTGCCGGCCACCCACAACCACGAGCCGGACGGCCTCGATTGGGGCTTCGAGCGTTTCGTTACGGCCGCCGCCGCGTCGCCGCGACCCTGCGCCGTCTGGCCGCAGATCTGGCCTACGCACGAGACCTGGCGCGAGCCGCTGCCGCCGCGGCACCCGCCGCAGGCGATCATCGCGCGCGCCAGAGCCATCTTCGCGGGCGGCGCCGACGGTGTCTACTTCTTCAACACCTGCGGCTACTGGCCGCGCATCGGGCTGCAAGAGCCCGGAACCGAAGCGCTGTTTCGGACGATCCGTCAGACGGCCCGTCCACCGCGCGAGATGCTGACGCGGATGCTCGCGATGCCCGAGACCCGCGGCGATCTGGTGGCCGAAAAACGCGGCGCGTTGGATCTCGGCGACGGCGTGGTGGTCGAGAAGTGGCTTTACACCGCCGAGCCCGGCTCGAGGGTTCCGTCAAATCTCTACCGGCCCGCACGCGTGGCGGGCCGCATTCCGGCCATTGTGATGACCTGCGGGCACGGCGACAGCAAGAGTCTGGCCCACATGCAATATGTGGCGCGGACTTACGCGCGGGCGGGCGTGGCCTGTCTGCTGGCCGACCCGCTCGGTGAGGAGGAGCGGCATCCGCAGGGTGGCATGGGGACCCGCGAACACGACGAGGCGTGGGTGGTCGAGGCCACGCAGGCCGCGGGTCGGCCGGTTATGGGAAAGCTCGTCTTCGACGCGATGCGCGGATTCGATTTTCTCGACTCGCTTGACTGGATCGACCCGACGCGCCTCGGCGTGGCAGGCAATTCGCTGGGCGGCGCCGTGGCCGGTTGGGTGTGGGCGCTGGAGCCGCGCCTGCGCATGGCGGTGGTTTCGGGCTGGGCCTTCGGCGACACCCTCTGCACGAACGGCAAGCACTGCACCAACTGGCCCAACCAGCGGATGCGTGCGCACTTTAAGTGGCCGGATTACCTGCGTGCAGGCATGGAGCATGCCCCCCTGTTGATCCTCAACGGCGATGCCGACATCATTCTGGACCGCGACCGGAGCGGTACGATCTGGCGCGAAATGCAGGCGAATGCGCGGGCTGCCGATCCCAACAACGAGCGACTACAGTTCTGGTGGTGCCCGGGCGGCGGGCACCGGCCCTACCACGGCAGCAACCGCGCCTTGCAGTTCATCCACGAGCAACTCGACCCCCCTGGCATGACCGCCGCAGGCATTGCGGCGCTGCGGGAACTGCATTACGGGACGTGGTGCGACCGGCACGGAGTGGCGCTGGAGCCTCTGTACGGGGTCGAACTGCACTACCGGGGCGTCCGGTTGCCGGACCTGGGTACCAAGCCGCTGAGTGCCGGCGAACTGGCCGTCCTGGGGCCGGACGAGACCGGTACGGCCGATTACACCACGCAGGGTTGGCTTGACGCGATCTGCCGTTGAGGAAGCCATCTTCAGGCTGTAGAACACACACAAGGACGCGGACTCGATGACAGGTTCAATCGAACGCATACGCGCGGTAGTCAATGGCGGCCAACCCGACCGACCACCCATGTTTGACCTGCTGCGCAACAGCGCGGTGATTCGCCACTTCACCGGCACCGAACTGACCGTCGACAATGGCGCCAAACTGGTCTACAAGGCCTACGCGCCGGCCATCGACGCCACCCGGCCCCTGGTCAAACACCCCAACCACACTCGTGCCGAGATCCTGCCCGACGGCCGCAAGCAGGAGATCCTGCCCTGGACCATCTGGACCGAGCACCGGCGCTTCGCCGACAGTGAAGCCTATGCGCGCGAGAAGCGCGGGTGGCTCGGCGCGTTCGACCCGGCCTGGACGCCCGCGGATCAGCGCGGACTCGACGGCGCGCTGGCAGGCATGGCCGAGGATCGCCGCAAGCTGGGTGACGTGTTCTACTTTCCCGGCATTCCAGGTCCGGCCCTGATGGGGATCTACGGCGAGGTCGGGCTGGAGCATTTCTCCTACTACCTGGCCGACTGCCCCGACCTGATCCCCGAGTTGCTCGAACTGAACACCCTCGGAGCCGAGCGCTGGTACCGGCATCTGCCGGACAACCACGGTATCGAGGCCGGCTTCCTGGGCGATGATATCGCTTTCAAGTCGGGGCCGCTGTTCAGCCCGGCGTGGATGCGGGAGCACTACTTTCCGCGGCTGGCGCGGGCAATTGCCGCCGCACACGCCCGCGGCATCCGGGTGCTCTTCCACTCCGACGGCAATCTCAACCCGATCCTCGATGAGCTGGTGGCAGCCGGCATCGACGGCCTCAACCCGATCGAGGTGCTGGCCGGCCTGGATGTCGGCGCGATTCATCGCCGGCACCCCAGGCTGTTCATGGCCGGCGGCATCGACGTCTCGCAGTTGCTGCCCTTTGGCACGCCGTCACAGGTCCGCGAGGCCGTGCATCGGGCGATCGACGCCGCCGAAGGCCGCATCCTGATCGGCAGCAGCACCGAACTCAACGAGGACGTGCCCTTGGCTAACTTCCTCGCCATGCGCGAGGCAGTGCTGGAGTACAGGTGATCGCACCGCTCCAGCGACACCTGGAACGAAGGAGCCCCGATGGAACGTAACATCGAATCCCGTACCGTCACGTCCCTGCCGATTGCCGGCCTGGCGCCTGGTGAGATCTGCCCGCCGCTCGATCCCGAGCATGGCTCATGGGATGTCGTGGCGCCCTGGGATGATCCGCTGGCCTCTCGCGGCGGCTACAACGTGCCATCCGGCAAGGTCCGCGAGGCCTTCAGGGACGCGGCCGCCATCCTATGGCAGCCTTCGGCAAGCAATCACTTGCGGGAGGATCGCATGTTCGTGGTGGGCGAGCCCACCTGGCGCGAGTATACCCTGTGCTGCCGCGTGCAACCGCTGCAGGACATGGCCGGCCCCACCCATGACGAACCCTTCAGCACCAGGGCCTGCGTCGGTTTGGTCTTCCGCATGGAGACGGTGCGGCGCTACTACACCTTTTGCGTCGAGAATCGCCGTCGTCTGGTGCTGTACCGCCGCAACGATGCCGAATGGACCGAACTGGCCGCGCGCGACATTGACCCCGGCGATGGCATTCTGACCCTGCGCGTGGCGCTGGACGGCGACGGTATTCGCGCTGCGTGCCCGGAGCTGGACACCACGTTCGAGGTGACGGACTGCAGCTACGTTTCTGGTCGGGCCGGTTTCCGTGCGCTGGGGGCCTGCCGGCTCTTTGCGCTCGACGCGGCGATGACCCCCGGGCAGGAGGCCGTCAACGCACGCCTGGCGTCGGCGCACGCGGCTGGCGTGGCCCATCGTGGCCACGCGCTGCCCGACGAGGTGGCGGTCGGCACGATCGACTTGAGCGGTGGTCGCGAGCTGATCGATTGTGTGGACTTCTGTTTGGCCGGACGCAATGACCTGCTATTCCAAACCCCCGCGGGCATGGTCGCCGAGACCTGGGAGGGCGAGCGTCTCTGGGACCTCGCGACGGTGCTGGAGCACACCGTCTTCAGCGCCGACCACGTCGACGGTCGTCGGATTCTGTACGGGCTGTGCGGCAAGCGGAAGGCGGGCACAGGCTCCGGGCTCAGCGTCACGGGTGTGCAGAAGACCAACTTCGTTCAGGATGAGCTGGTGACGGTCGATGGCGCTACGGGCAAGATTCTCAACCGCGTTGCGCTGCCTGTGAGTCCGCGCGAGGAACTGCTGCGGCACTATGATCTCAGCTATGGGACCGGACGCCTCTCCGGCCCGCTCGCGACCGATATCTTGGTCCGTGAATGGCGGGCCGACTGGGGCGGCGGTGGCGAGATGCTCTGGGCCTACGACGGCAATCTGAAGCCGCTGTGGGAGCAGAAGGTCCATCCAGGTTACGGGCACCACAACGCGGTCCACGGCTTTGATTTCAACGGCGATGGGCGCGACGAGGTCCTTGCCGGCGGCAATCTGCTTTCCGCCGATGGCAAGCCGATCTGGCGGCACGACTGCGCCGACACGTTCTACCAAACGCTTGGCGGGCAGCACTATGACGCCGCGCTAATCGGCCATTTCGCGGACGACCGTGCGTGCGACCCCTGCGCTTTCCTGATCGGCGGCAGTGCCGGCGTCTACGTCGTCGACGCCCGGACCGGCCGCACGCGGTCGCATCACCTGGTCGGCCATGCGCAATGGGGGCTGCCCTGCAAGGTGCGCGACGACCTGCCGGGCACGCAAGTCCTGGTCGGCACCCGCTGGGGCAACTACGGCATCCTGACCCTCTTCTCCGGTCGTGGCGATCGGCTGTGGAGTATTCAGCCCGACTACGTGCTGCAGGGCTCAGGGCCGGTCCAATGGACGCCGGAAGGGCCGCAACTCATCTGGTGCTGTCGTTCGCTCCAGGCGATGGGCCTCTACGATGGTCATGGACGGCTGGTCAAGCCGCTCAACCGGATCCGCCGGCTTTACGAGAAGGGTACCAAGAAGCCGACGCAAATCCTGCGGCGCACGCCCACCAGCCCGGACCTGCTCGGGCTGCAGATCGGCGAGACGCTGCATCTGTTCGGCGCGGAATGCCCTGTTCTGCGAGAGTTGCCGTGAAGCCTGCCGCCGTTTCGTGCGCTCGACCCTGCAATGGCGGCTCGGCAGGAGCCTCGCCCTCCCGGAACCCGAGTCAATGCAATGGTTAGGTCAGGGGTGGGAGGGCGAACGTCCTCGTGAGCCGTCAGTGCATGGGCCTGCGCACGTCGGAGCGGCAGGTTCGGCAGCAACTATCGCAGTTTGAGGGAATGCACGGGGTCTTGACTTCGCCAGACACGCAACCTATGGTTCCCGCTCAGGAGATCCGCCATGCCGATTCAAGTTACTGGAACCACCCTCGTCATCAAGACTGCCAGGCTCTCTGCCACCTTTGAAGGGCCGGATCTGATCGAACTGCGGAATCCGCAGGGACGACTGCTGGCCGGCGCCCCCGGCAAGCGGACACCCTCCATCACGCTGGGTTTCACCAACGGCGAGACCACGCCGCTGTGTGTCAGTCCCTATAGCCAGGTGACCGTCGTGAAGGTCGGCGAGCGCGTGGCGCACGTCCACGTGGCCGACGAGAACGGCGACGCCTGCCTGCGCCTGCTGATCGATTCGCAGGAGCGCCTGGTGATCGAACCCTCGGCCCACACGATCCGCCACAACCTCTGCTCGGTGACTTGGCGCCTGCCGGGCATCGTCAGCGACCTACGCCTGGTGGCTCCCTTCTTTCAGGGCTGTCGGCAGGACCTCGAGCACCCGCTGGTTGCGGGCAAGCACTGGGAGTGGCCGCACCGCTGGGAGGCGGCGCTCGCCATCCTGCAAGGCGCGTCCGATGGCTTCAGCGTGGCCGCCTACGACAGCCGCCATCACCCCAAGGCGCTGCGCGTGGGGACGGGGGAGAGCGCCCGCTCGCTCGGGTTCGAGACGGTCCTGCACGGGCCGGCGCACGACACCGTGGCGGTCGGTTCGCTGCAGTGGGTGATCGACACGCACGCGGGGGACTGGCAGGTACCGGCCGGCGTCTACCGCGCGTGGCTGCACCGCCAGGCCGGCGTCGAGCAACTGCGCGCGCTGCGGCCGGCATGGGCTGGCGATATCCGGCTGGCCCTGCAATGGTCGGGCAATAATCTCGCGGTGCTGGATGCCGTGGCCAAGGTCATCGCGCCCGCCAAGGTACTGATCCACCATTCGGGCTGGCGGTCCGACCCCTACGATGTGAACTACCCGGAGTATACGGCCGGACCCGACGGCGAGGCCTTCATCCGCAAGGGCCGCGCGATGGGGTTCCACGTGATGCCGCACTTCAACTTCTTTGCGATCGATCCGAACCACCCGGCCTTCGCGCGCCTGACCGACTTCGTGGCGCGCCAGTTTGGCAGCCAGCGGCTGATGGCCTGGCGCTGGAAGGATGGCACGTGCCCGGCGCCGCCGCAGGGCTTCGGCACGCTGGCCAGCCTGCGCGACGAGAAACTGATGTACTACCTGCATACGGGTGCCAGCGCCTGGCGCCGGCTGCTGGCCGAGCGGATAGCCGCGGCCGCCGCCCGGCACCAGCTCTCGGCGGTCTTCGTGGACCAGACCCTCTGCACCTGGAACCTGGACAACGCCCTGATCGAAAACCTGAGCATGACCGAGGGGATGGTGGCCCTGACGCAGGACTTGACCGAGCTTGACGGACCGCCAGCCGTGGGTGGCGAGGGTCTAAACGACATGAGCATGCGTTACCAGACTTTTGCGCAGGCGCACCTCTTTGAGAGCTGGCACCAGAGCAATCCGCATTTCAGGGAGCTCGATCCCGTGCCGGTCGGTGAGTTTCTGTTTGGCGATCTGTGTAAGACCATGGCCTACACGAACATCGCCGGCGACACCCCCGAGAGCATCTGGCGCCTGGCGGTGCACGAGCGACTGGGGGCTCTGCCCTCGCTTGTAGTCGGCAAGCCGGAGCAGGTGCTCCAGCCGAACGAGGCCGTCCGGCGTGTGCTGGACAGGGCCAACGGGTGAACCTGTGCGACGGGCAGGCGCTGAAACAGGAATGCGGGAGCCTCATCCTGCTCAAGCCGGTGGGCTTTCATCCGCTTCACACGTCCTCTGGGGCCTGTTTCGACTTGTGTGCGACCGCAATTCCCACTATGACCGAGACCACCAACGAGCGCTGCCTGCAAATGACGGAGAGTCGCATGAAGAAACGTAGTGTCTTGCAGCCCCTGGCCGCCTCCGCCCTGCTCCTGTGCAACGGCGCCCTGGCCGCCGAACCCCAGACTCTCACGCTCACGGACCGGACCGGGCGCGGGTTCCCCCCGGACCTGGTGAACTACACGCTCGAGGCCGGCGCCGCGCCGCGCGTGTTCGACGCCGAGGGCAAACCGGTGCCGACGCAGGTGACGTCGGGCGAGAAGGGTAGCGCCACGCTGAGCTTCGTGGCGGCGGTGGCGCCAAACGCCACCGCGAGCTACACGGTGCGCCGGGACGGGCCAGTCGCGGCCGCGGCGGTGTCGACGGCGAAGGACGGCATGGCGCTGGTGCTGGCCAACCAGCAACTCGCCGTGAAGGTCCCCGCTCCGCAGGTGAAATCCTTCGACAAGCCGGTTGCCGCCGACACGTTGCCGGCGCCGATCCTTGCCTTCCGCGGCCCGGATGGCGTGTGGAAGGGTGAGGGCAAACTCGCCTTCACGCGTCCGGTCGCCAAGTTAACGGTCGAACAGACCGCCAGCGGCCCGGTCTTCACGGAGACGCGCTACCGGCTCGAGTACGACGGCGGCGGCTGGTACCAGGCGACGGTGCGGGTCACCGACCGCGTGCCGTTCGCGCGCGTGCGGGAGGAGTACGACCTCGGATTCGAGGCCGACACCGACTTCTGGCAGCTTGACCTTACCAAGGGGTGGCAGGCGGATGCCATCGAGCACATGAACGTCGCCGGCCAGGGCAACGGCCCGGCCACCTTCACAAGCCTGGCGGACGAGGAGAAGACCAAGCCGGCCAACATTGACGTCAGGCTCAACACGGCCGTCGGCGGCAACCTGCCGCTGCGCTTCATCCATCACGACTCCTGCTGGGGCAGCAAGTTCGTCGCCTACTGCGGCGTGCACAGCGCCGAGGCCCGCAAGGCAGATGCCGGCAACTACCCCCTGGCGCTGGTCGCGCCGTTGCACAAGGGCGACTGGCGGCGGGCCAACAGCCTGCCGGTATACGTCAGGGACGGCCAGGTGCGCATCCAGTTCCCGATGTCGGTGCAGCAGACCTCATGGATCAAGGAGCCGCGCTCCGACGTCTCGCCGTTCTCCTGCCACGAGCACGACCCGGCGCTACCGACAACTTACGGCCGGCGCGAGTGGGCACTGGTACTGACGCCGCCGGCCATGACCTCGGACCAGTTGCAGGGCGGTGCGGGCGTCGGCAACGCCGTGCGCATCTACTACGGCGTGGTCGGGCTCGACCGCTACAAGGACTTCATCCTCGACTGGACCGACGGCAAGGTGGCGTACCCCCGCGTGTTCACCACGCCAGCGTGGCAGGCGAAGCCCGCGCAGGGCGAGTTGCCCGTCATTCCGCCGGGGAGCGGGCGCGACCTGCAGGCCAGCATCAACCTCATCATCTCCTCGATCTCGATCCACCACCACCACACGCTCGGCGACTTCGGCGGGCCGGTCGGTGCGGCCGAAGCGGCACTGGCCGACCCCAACCTGTCGGCCGAGGAGCGTGTTGCGCTTCGCCGCCGTCTCGCGCTGCTCTGCTACCTGCTCACCGAACCGGACGTGACCAGCGCGGGCAACGGCTCGCACCACGGCAACCCCAACATGGGCGTATCGCGGCTCTCGGATCGCAGTAACCTGGCGGCGCTGATCCCCGACCACCCGATGCACACGATCTGGGCCGAGTATATGGGCGGCTTCCTGGCCTACAAGCAGTCCACCTTCATGGCACCCGAGGGCTCGTGGATCGAATACGGCGCCAGCTATCACATGCACGGTTACGGCAAGATCGAGCGCGGCCTGATGGGCGTGCTCGCGGACAAGACTCCTGCCGCCGAGCGCGCCTGGGGTTACAACCGGGCCGACTTCGACTACTTCCTCAACCTGCTGTCGCCGGTCGACCCGCGCTACGGCTCGCGCACAATTCCCGGCACCGCCAACTCGCCCGTGGGGCAGTCGCCGCACTACCTCCAGGCCATGGGCACGGTGGCGGACCGGGATCCGGAGTTTGCCGCCAACCTGCGCTGGGCTTGGGAAAGCAATGGCAGGATGATCGGTACCGGTGGCGACTCGATCACGATTCCGGCCATGATCCGGCCCGCGATCGCCGCGAAAGAGCCGACGCTCAACAGCCGTCTCTATCCCGGCTTTGGCGTCATTTTTCGCGCCCACCAGGGGCCGGACGAGACCTGCCTCTACCTGCGCAGCGGCTATCACTGGAGCCACTGGAGTCAGGACCAGGGCAACCTCATGCTGTATGCCAAGGGCGCGGTGCTCCTGCCGCCGCAGCCCTACCAGTATGGCGGCCCCAAGGACCCGTCATTCCCGGACAAGAGCTTCCTACGCTTCGGCGCGCCGGTGAACGACATGCCGCACGACTGGTCTGACAGCAACATCCTCGACGCGCAGTTCGGCAAGTCCGTGGACTATGCCTGGCATTCGACCGGCTATCCCGATTGGTGGATCAAGCCCGGCGCCGGTCCCGGTTGGGCCAAGGGGATTCCCAACGTGGCCAGCGAACTCAACCGCAAGGTGCTGCCCGACCTCGGCCAGAAGGAAGGGGCCTTTACCTGGGACCGGCAGGTCATGTTCCTCAAGAGCCCGAACGCGAAGGGCGCGAACTACTTCGTCATCCGCGACAGCACCTACGGGGACGGCAAGTTCGCAAGCTGGTTCAACCTCAGCCTGCTCGGACGTAAGGCCAACGTGAAGCTTGAGGGGCAGAAGGCATCGCTCGACACCGAGTGGCCGACCAAACTCGATATGCTCTTTATCGACCGCGAGAAGCCCGACTTCGAACTGGCAGAGGACGATCTGCCGCTTGCCGTGGGCTCCTATAGCAAACCTGCCGGCACGTCGCGCGACTGGGTGGGTGGCAAGGAGCAACACGTGGCCCTGCGGCTGCAGAGCGCGCCGGGGCAGGAGGTGGCCTGGGTGCTCTTCCCGCGCGGTGCGGGTGAAGCCGCCCCGGCCGCCACGCAACTCGCGCCGGGTGTCATCAGAGTCGTCACGGCGGAGGGCACGGACTACGTCTTCCTTTCCACTACGCCACTCGAGTACAAGGGCAAGGGCATCGAGTTCGCGGGCCTGGCCGGTGCCGTGCGCGTGCCCAAGGCCGGCGAGCCGGAACTGCTCCTGCTGCGCGGCAGCAGACTTGACTACAAGGGCAAGACCGTCAGCGGCCCCGCCGCGGTCGAGCCGCAGGTCGTCGCCGAAGGCGGGAAGGTCCGCTTTGTTGCCCCCGCTCCGGTCTACGTGAAACTGACCGACGGCAGCGTCGGCGTGCGCGGCCTGGGGCCATTTGACCTGACCTTCACCCCTGACGGCATCACCGGCACGGTGGACGGCGGCGTCCGCACGCTGGTCGTCACCTGGCCCGAGAAGATCGTCCGCCCGGCCTACTGGATGGACGGCGTGCGCTGGTGTGCCGGCTTCGCCGACGAGCACTCGCTCTACAAGGGGTCGGCCACGCCGCAGTTCGGCCTCGCCTTCGGCGTCTCCGCCGGCAAGCACGAGGTGAAGATCGGCGAATGGGAGTGGCCGGCCATGCCGCCGGTGCCGACGCGGGCCGCACTGGCCTTGCCCTGAACCCCTAGGAAAAGGCAGTGACCGGTGATCGGCGCTCGGTGACCGGTTCGGAGGATCGTGCCCAATGAAACACGCGCTGTGTGTGAGCATTGGACTCGTCGCTTTGTTCTTCGCGGTCGGCAATCTGGTTGTCGGCGAGGCGCCGTGGACGGAGATCCCGCCGGCCCAGTGGAAAGGTGTGACTGCCGCCGAGGTGCCGACGCTGAAGCGCAGGGCCGCCGCTGCCATCGCCCTGCCGGACAAGGAGGCCAAGCCCCTGACGGCGTCCACGGTCGCCGCGCAGTCGCCGTGGGGGAGTAGAACCCTGATTTCAAGGGGGCACCCTTAAGCGAACAAATTGCAGTTTGCGTGGCGGTTGGGTGCGGCTAATTCTACGGAAAGGAGAAACCTACTATGTCAACTCAGAACGCTATTCCGGAAAACGTGTCGAAGAAGATGACCATATCTTTCTGGCTGTGGAACTACTTCTACGGCATCAAGAAAGGAGAATATTTTCATGACCTTGAGCAATGCTTCGTGGAGCTCAAGGAACGCGGCTTCAATACCGTCCGCGTCGATTCGGGGGCGGGGCTCTGCCACACGGCCGACGGCGAGCCCCGGGGCCAAATCCGCCTCCATGAGCCCTTCCCCGGCTACAGTGCCCTGCGCCAGATGGACATGCGGACCGACTTGGCCACGAAAGGCGGCTGCCAGTGCAATGTGCTGGATAAAGTTGTCGAGCTTTTCGAACTGGCCAGGAAATACGATGTGCGCGTCATCCTGTCGAGCTGGTTCTATCTGCATACGTTCTGGTTCGTGGAGGACGATCTGGTGGAGGAGTTCTTCGCGTTGCCGCCGGAGAAGCGCTTCATGCGGTTCGCCGTGGATACCGACCGTATCCTGGCCGTGCTGAAGGCCCGCGGACTGCAGCGGCAGATCGCCTTCGTCGAGATCTTCAACGAGTTCGACAGCCTGACGTACTATTGGAAACTGGACAATCTCTGGAAGACTGACGGCCAGAAGCGGCAGGGGTTGCATGATTTTCGCCGCTGGCACGAGGAAGCCCTGGACATGCTCAAGGCGCGCCATCCCGACATGCTCTTCGCCATCGACACCTGCCATTCGGACGTCAACCGCGAGATTCTCCCTCGGAACGCGCACGTGTGGAACCACCACATGTATTACAGTTGGGGCGCGTATGGGAAGGTGTTTGAGACCCCCGTGTACGAAAAGGGATTTGATTTCGCCCATGCTGGACAACATGCCGCGCTGGGAAGATTTCTCCGCTCGCCGCTGATTCCGCTCGAGACGGTTCGCTCATGCAGGAAGTACCTCCAGTACGTGGAGCATAGCTGGCCGATCCGCGTCTGGCTCTACAACAACCTCGAGGCGGAGAAACTGCCCCCGCTGGAACTGCTGCTGGAGGACCACCTCAGCCGCCGGATCGCCGAGTACAAGAAGGGCATCGACGAGCACATCAGCAAGGCGCTGGCGACGCGCCAAGCGCTCTTCCCGGACATCCGCCTCGTGGTCGGGGAAGGCGCCACCTACTGCGGCCATCCACAGATGCGCTGGGAAGAGAAGTCGGACGCCTACTGGGAACTCGTCGGCTATGCCACGCGCCGCCTGAAGGATGAAGGCTACTGGGGATGCGTCGCCCGGACGAACTCCGGACCGGAAGACCCGTCTTGGATCGAATTTGCGGAACGCCTTCGGCACGCCACGGCAGCATTCCTGGAAGAACCCGCCCATGTGGCCGGAATCGGAACAGGTGTCCGGCTTACATCGGAATGAGTGTCCGGCCGCCGCAGGAGTATGCAGTACGTGGAGCGTTTATGATAACCACAGGTAGTTCTCTTGGCATCGAAGCAAGCGGAGCGGACAAGACGACACCGGCGGACTTCCCTGCGGCGGGCGCCGTGGTGACAATCGCGGAGGGTGACCCTCGCATCACGACCGTAGATGGCGTGCGCGAAGGCAAGTGGTGCGGTATGATGTTTTGTCCGTTTGCAGGCTCCAGCGTGAAGTTGATCGGCAGCACCGGGGTGAGCGGCGGGATCGCCGACATCTATGTGGACGGTATCTATCAGAAGACGGCGGACTGGTACAGCGCCAAAAACCTGTGCAACGTGACGGTCTTTGCGGCCGATAAACTGCCCGACGGCAAGCATGTGCTGGGGGTCTTGACACGGGGCGCCAAGCACGCCGAGTCCAAGGGCACGTCCATCAACTGGTCGCGCATCGAATACATTGCCGAGGCGCATCCCGATCGGTTCGTGCCCGTGCATCGCACACGCTTCGATCCGAATGTCCCGTTGTGGCTCGACAATCAAGGTGAAATCCTCCAATGCCACA